>CAZDFA010000143.1:0-5232 GCA_964504555.1 uncultured Flavobacteriaceae bacterium
GGATATTTTGAAAGTATATTATTCATTTAATTCAAATTAATTTGGATCAATGCCATCTTGAGCGCTCCCAGCACCCACCTCCAGTATTATTCTTCATCACAAGCCATACCTACACCTATGGAAGCGCCAATGAAGCCTGCTCCAGCTAAATAGCACCCTATCCCAACTGTTGCCGCTGCCCTGCTGGATTACAAGCAGCTACTAGTGAAGCAAAAGCTAAAGCAAGTCTTGCAAGTGCTGCTGCACAATCTGCGTTACTACGACCTGAATTCTCTAGAAAAAGATTTGGATCTTCTTCTTGTAAAAGCTGAACGACATTAGCAAGATACTCAAACTTTTCGCTTTTAAAGGAATTTAAGCTTGCATGTTGTACATCTTGTTCAAGATTTGCAATAGCATCATCTAGTGTCAAGGTGTTTATATTTGTATAAAAAGTAGTTAAAATACTCAAATCTGCCTCATCCGCAAGCCCTGTGTCTAACACTCAATTGGCAACATCATCATAAGAGTTTAATTCTAGTTCTTTAAATTCTGTTGGATAATCTATATCTGTTTCTAAGGTGTTATTTACTTCTTCTAAAATTAAATTATTAATTTCTAATCTAGTAAGGGCAGACCTATTAAACTGGTTGATAACTTTAGTTAGATCCAATTAAATAGGATTGTCTTTATAATTTTCATAAAAAGAAAAATCAAAAGTAAAGTTGGCAACTGGTTCTTCAACTGTACTTTCTTGTAGCAAATCGTCAGCATTACATGAAGCAAATAGAACAATACAAGATAGGCAAATGGCCATGTAAGGAGATCTTAAAAATTTCAATAGATTCATTTTGTTAATTTTAACCTATAACTTTTAGGTGTTTATCATTGCTTTTGAAAAAAAAATTAAAACATATTGTTATAGAAAATACGTTAGAGAATATTAAAAAAATAAGGCTAAGAAAAGGGTTTTCTCACGAGTATTTGGCGCATAAACTTGATATCAGTCAAGTAGCATACTCAAAGCTGGAAAAAATGAAACCAAGCTTAATGTAGAACGATTATTTAAAATCGCCGAGATACTTGAAACTTCAGTAGGAGATTTATTAAGTGAGAATAACAATACAGTTTATAATCAGGATATAAAGGATAATGGAATGAGTCATCAACAAATTCAAAATTTATATGAAGAAAATAAGGGGAAAACAGAAAAAATCATTTCATTGTATGAAGCGCGCCTAAAAGATAAAGAAAGCCTCATTACGGCACTAGGAGGAAATTAAGTTTACTTTCTTCCAAAATCTGCTGGAATTTCACCCCATGCTTTGGTTTCCCATTTTACAATTACCGTGCTATAGGTATTTTTAGCGAGCCAAGTTTCGGCACGTTTTATAAGTTGAAAAAGCTTTTTATTCTTGGCTGAAGGTTTTAATTTGGTATTGCATAGCCCTTTGCGCACCCAGCCAATGGCAATACGTGAATCTGAATAAATAACACGATCACTTTTCTTTTCTTTTAGGAAAGCAAGACCATGCACAAGCGCTAAAAACTCACCAATATTACTGGTGCCTTCTTCAAAAGGACCTAAATGAAATAGTTGTTTTTTGGTTTTGGTATCTACACCTCGATACTCCATTTTACCAGGGTTGCCACTGCTCGCTGCATCAACGGCAATAGAATGCAAATTAGGAGTTCCTATTCGCTCTAATTCTTCTTTAGTTAATGTAGGGGTTTGTTTGTTTTTCCCTTTATGATCCTCATAATTATCATTAAAAGCTTTTTTAGCTTCGGCGAAAGTCTTAAACGATTTATACTGGGCGCCCTTGTGGCCAGAGATCATGGCTTTGCAATCATCCCAAGTAGTATATATGCCTGGACGTTTACCCTTCCACACTACATAAAACTTTTCTTTCTTTTTGCTCATACTTCTTGTATTTCCGCGAACGCAGAAATCTTATCCTCTAGTTTAACAACCTTTCAATCACCTTGGGAAAATGCTCGTGTTCCAGAGCCCGCACTTTTTTTGCTAATGATTCTGGGGTTTCGCTGCTTACTACTTCAACTTTTGCCTGAAATAAAATAGCTCCTTTGTCATATTCTGGAGTTACGTAATGAATAGTGATTCCAGAAAAAAATTGTTCTTTTTGTGCTTTCGCGAAATCACATACCGCTTTATGCACATGCATCCCATACATACCCTTACCTCCAAAGTTTGGCAATAATGCAGGATGAATGTTAATTACCTTTTTGGGGTAAAGATCTAATATTTTTTTTGGGAACAACCATAAGAACCCTGCTAGTATTATAAGATCAGCTTGGGCGATATTTACCAAATTTAATACATGGTCCATATCATAAAATGCTGTATGATTAAAACTAAATGCCGATATATTGGCTTTCTTAGCATGGTTTAGCACATAAGCTTTAGGGTTATTGGTAAGGATTAGCGCAACTTGCACGTCCTGATTGTCTTTAAAATAATCTATGATGCGCTGTGCGTTTGAGCCATTTCCAGACGCAAAAATCACTAGTTTCTTCATTAAAACCGTATACTTTGCGCAAAGCAACACATTAATTGAGAGAATAAGAAGGATTTAATCTCTTAATTAGCATATAAATGCTTAACTTACTATGACATTTTTTGCGCAAAAAGTTGTTTAAACATAAAGTTTATTATTTTTGCGACCTAATCAAAATTAAAACTATAGTTATGTCAGACATTGCATCAAGAGTTAAAGCAATTATTGTAGACAAATTAGGCGTGGATGAGAATGAAGTGGTCGCGGAAGCAAGCTTCACAAATGATTTAGGAGCAGACTCCTTAGATACTGTTGAATTAATCATGGAATTTGAGAAAGAATTTGATATTCAAATACCAGATGATCAGGCTGAAAACATCGCTACAGTAGGTCAGGCTATTTCTTATATAGAAGACGCGCAATAATACTTATATGGAGTTAAAGCGAGTCGTAGTTACAGGGCTTGGTGCTCTTACCCCAATTGGAAATACTATTTCAGAATATTGGGAAGGATTGTCCACTGGTAAAAGTGGATGCGCACCTATTACCCACTATGATGCTGAAAAGTTCAAGACTAAGTTCGCTTGTGAAATAAAAAACTTCAATGTAAGTGATTTCTTTGATCGAAAAGAAGCACGAAAATTAGACAAATTTGCCCAGTATGCTATGGTAGCTTCAGATGAAGCTATAAAGGATGCTGGGTTTGATTTAGACACCGTAGACAAATTTAGAGTTGGGGTTATTTGGGGAGCAGGAATTGGCGGTTTGGAAACCTTTCAAAATGAGGTCATCAATTTTGCTAATGGAGACGGCACCCCAAGATTTAATCCCTTTTTTATTCCTAAAATGATAGCAGATATTGCCCCAGGTAATATCTCTATTAAGCATGGTTTTATGGGGCCGAATTATACTACGGTTTCAGCCTGTGCTTCCTCTGCAAATGCTACTATAGATGCGCTTAACTATATTCGGTTAGGACATTGTGATATCATAGTTACAGGAGGTAGTGAAGCGGCGGTAACGCAAGCGGGTATGGGAGGTTTTAATGCTATGCATGCGTTATCTACTCGAAATGATAGTCCAGGAACAGCTTCTAGACCTTTTGACGCAACGCGTGATGGTTTTGTGCTAGGAGAAGGTGCAGGAGCATTAATTCTGGAAGAATACGAACATGCCAAAGCGAGAGGGGCTAAAATTTATGCTGAAGTCCTGGGAGGAGGATTATCTAGTGATGCACACCATATGACGGCGCCGCATCCTGAAGGCATCGGTGTAGAACGAGTAATGCTCAATTGCTTGCGAGATGCAGGGATTACTCCAGAAGAAGTAGATCATATCAACACCCATGGAACCTCAACACCACTTGGTGATGTCGCAGAATTAAAGGCTATTGGAAAAGTTTTCGGTGATCATGCCAAACGTATAAATATAAATTCAACAAAGTCAATGACGGGTCACTTATTGGGTGCCGCAGGAGCTATTGAAGCAATAGCCTCCATATTGGCAATGAAGCATAGTTTGATACCTCCAACAATTAATCATACAACAGTTGATGAAAATATAGACTCTAATCTTAATTTGACTTTAAATAAAGCTCAAACCAGAGAAATAAAAGTTGCAATGAGTAATACATTTGGTTTTGGAGGCCATAATGCTTGTGTATTATTTAAAAAAATGGATGCTTAAGATTAAGAAATGAGCATCCTAAAAAAAATATTCAAACCCCGTCTTAATCAAGACGGGATTTTTTTTACAAAAATCCAAGCAATAGTTGGATACCGACCTTCCAATATTGAGGCATATGAAAAGGCCTTTACTCACAGATCTCTTAATTTGAAAAAAACAGATGGAAACCCATTTAATTATGAGCGATTGGAATTTTTGGGCGATGCAATGCTAGGCGCTGTAATTGCGGCTCATTTATTTAATGAAGTGCAAGGGGGTAATGAAGGGTATCTCACAAAGATGCGATCTAAAGTAGTGAGTAGAGATCATCTTAACGAATTGGGCAAGGGTTTGGACTTAATAAGTTTAGTTAGAGCCAGTATACCAATAGATAATTTTGGAGTTAATATTCACGGAAATCTATTTGAAGCCCTTGTTGGTGCTATTTTTTTAGATAAGGGATATGAAAAATGCAAGCAATTTATCTATGCTCGAGTGATTGATCCCTATGTTGATATAGAACAACTAGAAGGTCGTGTTATAAGTTATAAAAGCCTGCTTATAGAATGGTGTCAAAAGCAGAAGTATAGTTTTAAATATGAAACTTTCGAAGATACTGGAAGGGCAGCAGTCAAACATTTTGGGGTGCGATTGTTTATAGATGAGAAAATTGCTGCCAAAGCTCGAGCTACTTCCAAGAAAAAGGCTGAAGAGACAGCATCAAAACGGGCCTATTTCGCTTTTCAGAGTAAAATAAACAGGCAATCTTGAGAATTCTCAAAAAGGATGATTTTTCAGTATCAAATAATGCACTATATCCTGTTCTTTATTTTATTTAGCTAATAAAATTTCTTTCGAAAACGTTTTCGGTTTGGTTTTAACCATAAATTAAACTATTACCACATCCTGTTAAGGTTGCATTATGTATATTTAAAATTCGTAGTAAAATCTATGGGGATACATAAGCTGGTATTGGAAGAAGATTTTGGATATGACTTTGGTCTGGTTGCCATTCATTGTTCGGTTGAAGTCTATCAAATTGCGTTTTTGCTAAACAAACATTTAGATT
>CAZDFA010000144.1:0-5231 GCA_964504555.1 uncultured Flavobacteriaceae bacterium
TCAGATAATAATATTCTTTGAATTAAATTCTATACCCAATGCTTATTGTAAAATAAGAGCTTGATCCTGATAAATTAAATAATTGTGTCGAAGTATCCACTTCATTAGAAAAAACTTCTTCTAACTCACCTGTCACAGGATTTATTTCTGGTTCCGGATTAACATTAACTCTAATAGGTACTCGTGCATCATCTTCAAATAACTCAGAAAAGCCGAAAGTATATCGGGCACTAACAAATATATTTTGAGTAATGTGATATCCTACTCCTCCAAAGGCTGAAAATGAAAAGGATCTAAAATCCTCTGACTGTTGTGAATCTGATATTTTTAAACCAGCTTGAGGTCCAGCAATAAAATAAAGAGTGCCAAAATTAACTCTAAGTCCTATTGGCAATTGTAAAGCATCAAATCGTATATCATCAAAGTTATTTCCTTCTGTAGAATAAACTAACTCTGGTTGAAGACTAAGGAAATTATTTAAGGTAAATTCTCCAAAAAAAACTGCAGTGAAATTTGTTCTTCCACCAGTAACACCATCTGGTATTTCCGCAAGTGGTCCACCTTCAATATTCTCTGCACTAAAATCTATATCACTAATAGAGCTAAAGTTAAGACCTAGTTTAAATCCAAAACGCGCTCCTTGTGCTTGCCCCAAACTTGTAATTAGTAATGCTCCAATTACTACTAATTGAAATACTCTTTTCATTTTTCTATTTATTTAATAAAAATTAGAAGTAAGTTGGGAAACGCTAAAATACATGTTTTACTAATTAAACCTAATTTTTGCTTTAAGCTTTAGTTATCTGTCCAAACTAAAGGGTAGAAAGAAGTGTTTTTATATGAAAATTGAAGTAATTTCTTACAAAAAATTACGTAAAAACCACATTATTTGTATACAATTATTTAATAACCCCATCTGCTAAACCAATTTTAGAGACATAAATATGCTTAGCACCAGACACTTTCAATGTCATTAAATAAATCTTAGTTGCATAGGCAATTACATCTGGCCTGTCTGGGTTTAACTCTAAACCGATAATAAGATCTTCAGGTGTAGAATTATTTAATTTTTCGTAACAATCAGATAGAAATAAGAATGTAAGAGGTTCACCTCGATCTTCTCCGCTTAATTTAAAAAATTTATTAATGTTTCCCCTAGAACCTATTAAACTTAATCTTTCATAATTTTTGGCAAAACATTGTATCCAATCTTGGGCTTTTTTCTACTCTGAAGTACTCACTTTGTTGTTAAGAAATCATACGGTTCCTAATTTAAAGGATCTAGATTCTTTCTTTTACCATTTTCATAGAAACTGAACTCTGTACTACCACCACCAACATCTACATACAAATAGGTACGGTCTGGTTTTAGATAATCTTGTAAGAATGTGACCGCAATAATTTTCGCTTCTTTTTCTCCATCTATAATATCAATGTTTACACCTGTTTGTTCAAGCATAGTTTGGGTAACCATCTCATTATTAGTTTCTTTTTGAATTGCTGAAGTGGCGCAAAATTTAGAATTACCTACCCCCAGGTACTTTAAGCACTTTGTTGAAAGCATGCATGGTATCCAACATTCTACTCACGGTGTTCAATTGAATTTCACCGGTGGTAAAAACATCTTGACCCAATCTTATAGGCATTCTTAACAAGGTGTTTTTTCTAAATAAGGCGGTACTATCTTCCTGTTCAATCACATTAGTTATCACGAGTCTAATAGCATTAAAACCAATATCTATTGCGCCGTTTTTCTCTTTATACTGATCATGAATTGGATTTGCTCAACATATTTTGGTAATACATATAAGTAGCAAATTGCGATCGGACTGATTTTTTGATCTGTTTTCGATAACGGTTATCCTGCTCTTTGTTGAGGATGCGAGCTTTTACATTATCATTCCAACAGATCATAAAAGTATCTATGATTTCTTGTTTAATATCATCATCAAGAATAGGACAGCTTACCTCCACCCTATTATCTAAATTACGGGTCATCCAATCTGAAGACGAAATATAGACCGTCTCTTCTCCCTCTTCACCAAAAATATATACACGAGGATGTTCTAAATATTTATCGATTATGCTAATCACTTCAATATTTTCACTTAAATCCTCTACCCCCGGAATAAGACAGCAAATCCCGCGCACTATCATATCTATCTTTACGCCCGCTTGACTGGCTTCATACAATTTGTCAATTATGGCGTAATTGGAAATACTATTTAGTTTAAGCCTGATATAACCCACATCACCTTCTTTTACTTTTTGTATCTCACTTTCTATAAGATTAACTAGCATCGGGCGAGAATAGTGGGGTGCTACTAATAAATGCTTATACCTATTGACTACATAATTGGTATCAAAGAAGTTAAACAATTTAGATAAATCCTTTAAAATATTTTGATGGGCAGTAAAAAGGGTGTAATCGGTATAAATAGTTGCTGTTTTTCTATTGAAATTGCCAGTACTAATAAAACCATATCGCTTTAATTTTTCTCCTTCCTCCCGTTCAATAACACAAACCTTGCTATGAACTTTTAATCCTGGAACACCAAAAATGAGCTTTACCCCCTGCTCTTCCATTTTTTTGGCATACATCATATTGGACTCCTCGTCAAAACGGGCCCGTAGTTCTATTTGTACCGTAACTTCTTTTCCATTTTGAGCAGCATTAATCAAGGAGCTAGCAATATGTGAAACACGAGCCAAGCGGTATATTGTAATTTTTATAGAACGAACTGTCGGATCTAATGCGGCTTCCCTGAGAAATTTTATGGTGTAGGCAAAAGTGTGGTATGGTGTGTATTGTAGATAATCTTTTTTTGCAATTTTTTCAAACATTCCGCACTCCAAGGTAATTCCCTGAATAGGCAACGGTTTCTTTAATTCATAAAGCAGTTCTTTTCTACCTAAACTAGGAAAACCCATATAGTCTTTCCTATTGTGATAGCGCCCGCCTGGTATAATGCTATCATCATCTTCAATATTAAGTTTTCGTAACAAGAAATTTAGAGACTCCTTATCTACAGTTTTATCATATACAAATCTAACAGGCGCCCCATCTGCCCGGCCTTGAACCGATCTAGATAATTTTTCAATAAAGCTCTTACCTAAATCGGATTCCATGTCCAATTCTCCGTCTCTTGTGATTTTTATCATATGAGCGGAAATAGATTCATACTCAAATATGTTAAAAATAGCATCTAAGTTATAGCGTATTAAGTCATCTAATATCATAAGGTAGTCCTTCCCACCAATACTTGGTAGAGCCACAAATCGCTCAATACTACTTGGTATTTCTAATAAGGCATATAATGGTTCTTCAGTATTAATCAGATCTATCTTAATCAATAGATAGGCATCTAAATCTTCAATGCGAGGTAATTCTAGGTCTTCTCTTAAAATAATGGTTTCAATTACCTGACTGACTTCCTCAGTAAAAAAGTTCTTAATATATTCTTTATGGGCATCTTCGGTGACTTCATTCTCATTTAAAACAAATATTTTTTCTGCTTCTAGTTTCTTAAGAATGGTTTTTAATATCTTTTGACTTTCAGTTTGTTGTTCAATCACTATTTCGGTAATTCTTTCCAGCAACTCCTCTGCTGTATATACCCCAAGTGCTTTCCTCCCTTTTCTACCTGCTCTAACAATGCGCCTTACGGTAGCATAACGTACCTTAAAAAACTCATCAAGGTTGTTTGAAAATATTCCGATAAAGCGCAAACGTTCAATTAACGGCACCGTTTCATCTGCCGCTTCTTGCAATACGCGAGCGTTAAATTGCAACCAACTTAATTCTCTATTTATATAACGTCCTTTTTGACTTTCATTCATAGGTTTAATCTTTTTGGTGTGCAGGTATAGGTTGTTTTTCCTAGATTCAAATCCATCCAATTATCGATATCAAAGCTAATAGCTGTAAATCCACAGGTTGGGACATTGTTAATAACTAAATCACCATAGGCATTAACAATTGTTGTCATGGAATTGTTGTGTCCAAATACCATTAAATAATTCACACTATTATGACAGGACTTTATTACTTCTACAACTTTTAATCCACTAAAATCGTAAAGAGTTTTATTAAGTTGAACCTCATCTTCTGATATGCCATAAGCTTTCGCGAAAAAAAAAGCAGTCGTCTTTGCTCTGAGAGCCGTACTGCTTAGCATTAAGTCAGGCTTTGGAAGTTCATTCGCTATATGAGCCGAAACTTTAGAAGCATCCCGCAACCCTCTATCATTTAATGGTCTGTCGTGATCATCTAAATCAAACTCCCAACTGGATTTAGCATGCCGAACTAGATATAATGTTTTCATAGAATTAGGGTGCCAATCGTTCTTTTATCCATTCTTGTTCTTTTATTCTATATCGTATACGGTCATGGAGTCTATTGGGCCTTCCTTGCCAAAATTCGACAGTATAGGGTTGCACTAAAAAACCTCCCCAATGATCAGGTCTTGCAATAGCGCTATCGGCATATTTCGCTTTAAGCGCATTCATATGCTCTTCCAAATAAGTTCTATCTGGTATCACTGTGCTTTGGTCAGACACTAAGGCCCCTAATTGACTATCCTTAGGTCTTGAACTAAAGTAAGTATCAGAAACTGCTGCTTCCAATTTTTGGGCAATGCCTGTAATTATTACTTGACGCTCTAAACTTGGCCAAAAAAAGGAAAGACCTACCTGATTATGTTGTTCAATACTCTTGCCTTTTTCACTCTTATAATTGGTGTAAAACACAAATCCATTCTGATCAAAGCTTTTAAGCAGTACAATTCTGGACTTTGCAAAACCATCTACTCCTAAAGTAGAAAGTGTTACAGCATTGGGTTCTTTAATAGCATCATCACTTTCGGCCTTGGCATACCAACTGCTAAATTGCTCAATGGGATTGGACGCCATATTCTTGACTAAAAGCTCATCCTTTTTATATGACACACGTAAATTACTCAGATCCCTATTCATAATCTGCAAGGTACAAGAATCGCTACGCAATAAAAAAAATGCATAGGACTTTACGTAGATTTAATACCTAAAGATTGTTTTAAGAACTAAAGGCAAAAACAGCGCCATCATCTGCCAATAAAACGGGTTTAAAAATAGATTGGGCTTCTTCTTTAAACAATTCTATTTCAGGATATCTTGTAGAATAGTGTCCCAAAACTAAGTGTTTTACATCTGCATCTTTAGCAAGGATTGCTGCTTGTTTTGCCGTGCTATGA
>CAZDFA010000145.1:0-5219 GCA_964504555.1 uncultured Flavobacteriaceae bacterium
AAGCTCTTTTAAATTTACTCACCTAGTTTAATTTTTTTATTAGGTGTTCGTGATTCGCTACGCTTAATTGTGAGGCACGAGCAAACTTTAAATGTGCTTGTACTTGCGTTGGCTAAATTCAGTCCGTTAATTCTCCGAAGAGAATATTTCCGCTAGTGCTTCTCCTTGTCTTAATACTCGGTCAGCTTCTAGTTTCGCCAAATCTGGTGGATAACCATATCGCATTAATATTTTCTTTACAGTTAATCTTAATTTTGCCTTAGCGTCTTCTCGGTTTTGCCAGTCTACGGTTGCATTATTTCTTATGACATCTACAATGGTATGAATCAACTCTTTCATTTTTATATCTTTAAGGTATTTGGTTGATTCATTTTCAGAAAGAACTTTATAAAAAGCGTATTCTACAGCAGTTAAACCAAGATTATCTCTATATTCATCTTCTTTGCGAATGTCTACCGCTATTTCTGATAAAAGATTTAAGACTTCTGCCGAATCTATTTGATTGTTATGATAACGCTTTACAACACTAGCAAGCATTTCAGAGAATTTTTTGTGCTGTGCTAAATTTGTTTTTTGGCGAATACTGATTTCATCACTCAATAGCTTCTTCAAAAGTTCAAAAGCAACATTTTTTTGTTGCATATTTTTCACTTCCAATAAAAACTCATCTGAAAGAATACTGACAGAAGGTGTTTCAACACCTGCTGCTTCAAAAACGTCTATTACACCATCACTTGACAAGGCATCATCTACAATTTGTTTGATGGCTGTTTCTACTTCATAATCCGATTTTACGCCACTTCCTGTAAACTTGTTCAAGCGTGCTTTTACAGCTTGAAAAAATGCAACCCCGTCTTTCAATACTTCTGCTTCTGGACTTGGAATTGACATTGCAAATAACTTCGACAACAAAGTCACTTCTTTTAGAAATCGGTCTTTTAGTTTATGGTCTGCTAAAATGAAGTTTTGAGCACCCAATAATACTTGTAATTTTTGTGCTGTATCAACTTTAAAATATTGCTTGAAATCAAAACCGCTGAACATTTGTTCTACGATTTCAAATTTTTCTTTCATTCCTGCAATCGCTTCTTTTATATCTACAACAGGCGAACCTTCGCCACCACTTTGTAAATAGGTTGCCATTGCTTTACGCAAGTCTTGACCAATGCCAATATAATCTACAACTAAACCGCCTGGTTTGTCTTTATAGACTCTATTTACACGTGCAATAGCTTGCATTAAATTTGCTCCTTGCATTTTTTTATCTACATACAGAGTATGCATACTTGGTGCATCAAAACCAGTTAACCACATATCACGAACAATCACCAATTTTAGTTCATCATTAGTGTCTTTCATTCTTGTTGCTAAATCCTTTCTTTGATTTTTGGTTGTATGATGTGGTTGAAAAATTTCTGGGTCGTCTGTGGAACTTGTCATTATGACTTTAATCATTCCTTTGTCTAAATCGTCATTGTGCCATTCTGGTTTTAAAGCAATAATTTCATTGTAAAGTCTAACACAGATATTTCGTGTCATTCCAACAATCATTGCTTTTCCTTCAAATACGTTTTGTCGTGCTTCAAAATGAGCAACAATATCTTTCGCTACATCTTTTAAACGGTCTGGGTCACCAACTACGGAATCAATAGTCGCTGTTTTCTTTTTGGCTTTTTCTATTTGTTCTTCAGTTGCACCTTCTATTGAATTGATTTCATCATCAAGTTCTTTAGCTTTTTGTTCGTCTAGTTTGATTTTTATCAAACGAGATTCATAGCTGATAGGAACAGTTGCTCCATCATCTACCGCCTGTTTTATATCATAAACATCAATATAATCTCCAAAAACGGCAGGTGTAGATTTATCTTCT
This sequence comes from uncultured Flavobacteriaceae bacterium, assembly GCA_964504555.1. GTDB lineage: Bacteria > Bacteroidota > Bacteroidia > Flavobacteriales > Flavobacteriaceae > Dokdonia. The sequence continues at coordinate 1,871 of CAZDFA010000145.1, forward strand.
TTTTCAATTGGTGTTCCTGTAAAACCAATGTAAGAGGCTTTTGGTAAAGCATCACGCAAATACTTGGCATTTCCGTATCTTATTTCTGAACCATCATCTGTTTCTACCACACGACCAGAAAAACCATATTGACTTCTGTGTGCTTCATCTGCTACGACAACAATATTCGTTCGGTCGGATAAGGTTTCGTAAACATTGCCTTCTGCTGGTGCAAATTTTTGAATTGTTGTGAATATCACACCACCTCCTGAAACTTTTAATAATTCTTTTATATGCTCTCTACTATCTGCTTGTACTGGTGTTTGCCGTAATAAACCAACGCAATTACCAAACGTACCAAATAGTTGGTCGTCTAAATCATTACGGTCTGTAAGCATTACAATGGTAGGGTTTTCCATTTGCGGATGTGTAATAATTTGTCCACTATAAAAAACCATAGACAAAGATTTACCTGAACCTTGCGTATGCCAAACTACACCAACTTTTCTATCGCCATCTTTAGAGTTTGTTGCACGTAAGGTTTGTGCAACTGCTTTTTGTACTGCATAATATTGATGATAAGCACCAACTTTTTTGATATTTACTTGAGATATGATTCCTGTTTTCTCGTCTTTCTTTTCTTCTTTTTCAAAAACAGTGCAGTAACGTATTAGCTCAACCAATGTTTTTTTGTTGAGCATATACTCAGCTAGAATTTGCAATTCAGTAGCCGCTAAACCCCTTGCCCCATCCCTAAAGGGTGTGGGTTTAGCTCCAATTTTATTCTTAATTTGACTCAATACATTTTCAATATCGTTTAATATTTCTTCATTGGAGAAGCGTATAACTTTGTAACCCAAAGACTCTAAAACTCCGGTTCTTATCTGGTCTGCTTCTTTTTGCTGACTATGAATTTCACCATCTACTTCTATAATCAATCCTTCTTTTAAACAGACAAAATCAGCAATATATTGGTCGATAATGTGTTGTTGTCTGAATTTTACACCTAATTTTTTAGCTCTTAGTTTTTCCCATAAAAAGGCTTCTGCTTTTGTTGGGATTGCTCGCATCTGTTCTGCTCTTTCTTTTAAAACTGGATACATTGCTTTATTCGAAGAATTCAAAACCGAAGGTTTGGAAAGTACAGGTTCTCCCTTTAGGGAGCTAGATTGAGAAAGTACAGGTTCTCCCTTTAGGGAGCTAGAGGGCTTAGGTGCTTTCCAAGACAAGTAACGAGAAAATGGGGCTGATACACTTGATGTGCCAGCATCTATACCATCTGAAATAACACAAATAGCATTGTAATAAAAAATGCTAGGTACTGCTTTTTTATAATTCTGTATTTGGTCGTAGGCTCTGCGTAAGGTTGCTTTTTCACTTGTTGCACTTTTAAGCTCTATAAACACTAATGGTAAACCATTGATATAGATAACAACATCAAACCGTTTTTCGTTGTTGTTTTCTTTAACGACCAGTTGATTAACTACCCAAAAACTATTATTCTCGACTTGTTCAACATCTAGTAATTTTACATTAATTCCTTTTGTTCTGCCGTCTTTGGTATATTCTACGGTTACGCCATTGGTTAGTAATGTATGGAAACGCTCATTGTTTTCCATTATATCTTCTGTACCCAGATTAATTACCTTTTGGTAGGCTTCAACTCGTGCAGATTCTGGAAGCGTAGGGTTTAGTTTTTTTAACGAATCTTTAAAGTGATTTTCTAATATGACAGAACTAAAATTTTCACGTTGAGGATTATTACTAATAGGTGAAATATCTGTACCGTTATAATAGGTGTAACCTTGACTGATTAATTGGTCAATAAAGGATTGTTCTATGGTGTTTTCGTTAAGCATTAGTTCCAGTTAGATTTTAGTTCTATGGTATTTACACCTATGTTATAGGCATACACAGCGGCAGGCACAAAGGTAATGTGTAAGTCATCTATCGTTTTATTAGCCATCATATCTATAGTGGTTACCAGCGTTGCAGTAAAATTATTTTGTTTACAGAAAAAACGAAGGCTTTTTAACTCTTGGGTTTTTTCTATATAACGATTGCTCCACTTTACTTCTACACACCATTGTGGTTTAAAGAATTTGTTATCGAGCAAAACAATATCTACTTCACCCTCTTTACGTCCCATTTTCCAGCGTGCATATTTTAAATCGAGATGCTCTCTATGCATCCATTGTGAAAAAATAGCCGTTTCTACCATATTACCTGTTTCATTATCTGTTTCTATAATAGGAGAAAATAGGGCGGTACGTAAAGATGAATTAGTAAGATACACTTTAAAACTAGTGACCCGTTTTAACTTCTTTGCGGTTTCATTTACTTTATGAATAACTTTAATTAAAAAAGCAGCTTCTAGATATTCTAAATATTTTTTTAATAACTCTTTAGTGATGCCACTGTCTTTTGCAAGCCGCTCATAAGAAAACTCATTACCAGAGTTATAAGCAATGTAGGTAAAAAAGTTATTGAGTTCTTGCACGTCTTTTATACCATATAAGCTTGGTAAATCTCGCAATAGCACTTTATCTACAATATCACTTTTTACATAACGCCCCATATCGCTTTGTATGTGTTCTGAAAGTACAACTTCTGGGTAGCCGCCGTAGTTTAGATAATGAAAAAAAGCCTTGTTAAGTGCTTTGATATTATGTGAGGTATAAAAAGGGATGTCCTTTTCATTATACTTTATTGTTTTTTGCTGCACCAGGTCTTGCAAACCTTTAAGGTGAATATACTCGTGAAAGGTAAGCGGTGGCAACATAAAATCTGTAAATCTGCCAGCACCACTTTCTGTGCTTTGTAAGCGTAATGCCGCAGCAGCAGAACCAGAAACTACAAACTTGGTTTTAGGGTAGCTATCTACCAGTACTTTAAGGTGGCGTTCCCAGTCTTTTAAATACTGTATCTCATCCAGAAATACAAAACAACCTTCTAGACTATCTAGCTGCACGGCTTCTTGGGCTAGTAGTACCACTTCTTCTAAGCCTAGATGCATATAAATGGGATTGTCTATACCTATAAAAAAGATGTTTTTTCTTGGCACGCCTTCTGCTAGCAGTGCGTGTATGCTATGATAGAGCATTACGGTTTTACCTACGCGACGTGGCCCCATAAGTACAACAGCTCTTTTTACGGCAGTTTCTTTTACAAAGGGATAAAACAAATCAAAATACAAGCGGCGCGACATATTTTGATATACCTCTTGTACAGCACCCGTAACCCACCAAGGGTTTTCATAACGCAAACGCTCTATACGTTTTGAGGTAGGAATAACAGTATCGAAAGCCATAAAATCTCTTATTTACAACACAAATGTAATAATAAGCATTTTCAAAACAGTTTATTTATA
>CAZDFA010000146.1:0-5203 GCA_964504555.1 uncultured Flavobacteriaceae bacterium
TATCAATTGTGAAAGACTTCTTCAAACACTTTAAAGGCGATGCCTTTGGAGGTATTACTGCTGGAATTGTTGCACTACCTCTTGCCTTGGCATTTGGGGTATCCTCTGGTTTAGGCCCTAGTGCTGGACTCTATGGCGCTATATTTATTGCATTTTTTGCAGCACTTTTTGGCGGAACTTCTACGCAAGTATCTGGACCCACAGCACCAATGACTGCGGTAACTATAGGTATAGTTGCAGCTATGGTTGCCAGCTTTGATGGTGACATTCAAAAGGCACTGCCAGCTATACTAACAATTTTTCTCCTTGCCGGCCTTTTTCAGATTGGACTTGGTATTATGGGAATAGGAAAGTACATTAAATACATTCCATATCCTGTGGTCTCTGGTTTTATGACAGCTATTGGAGTTATGATCCTCTTTACTCAAATCCAACCATTTTTAGGCTATAATGCTGGCGAAGATCAAGCGCTTATAGATCGTTTTATCCCGCAAGCTCAAGAAGTATTGCTTCAAAAAACGCTACACGACGAGGTTGGTGAAGACTTTACAGTTTTACAGGATTTTGAAAAAACAACCCAACGCGTTAAAAATGCAGGGCCAGACACCTTACGGGCTGAAGCCGTGACGCTGGCCAAAAATTATGCAAAAGGTGTATCAGGAACCATTAAAATACTTCCCTACGCAATAAAAAAAATTAAATGGCTAGAAGTAATATTAGTCCTAGCAACAATTTTTATTATTTATGGTTTTAAACGTATTACCAAAACCATTCCCAGTACATTAGTTGCCTTGTTTGTAGTCTCAGCAGTAGCATTTTTCTTAAAATTAGACTACCTACCAATAGAAGAAATACCGGCTGGATTTCCAAAGTTTAATAGCGAGATATTTACCTCCTTTAGTCTGGCATCTGTAACGCCTTACATTTTTACAGCTATATCCTTAGCATTTTTGGGAGCTATAGACTCTTTGCTTACTTCTATAGTTGCCGATAATATGACTAAAACAAAACACAAACCCAATAAAGAATTGGTAGGACAAGGTATTGGAAATACAATTGCCTCACTCTTTGGTGGAATACCGGGTGCAGGTGCTACCATTAGAACTGTAATCAATATTCACTCTGGTGGTAAAACGCGCCTATCGGGAATGATTGCTGGCATCTTATTGCTATTTATTCTCCTAGCTCTCGGTCCGGTGGCTTCTAAAATTCCGGCTGCCGTTCTAGCAGGCATCCTTATTACGGTAGGTATTGGCGTAATGGATTACAAAGGATTAAAAGCTATTCCCAATTTACCAAAAGACATTAGTATTCTAGGTCTTAAATTAAGCTCAGAGGTGCTAATTATGCTCATTGTTTTAGGTCTTTCGGTATTCTGGAATTTGATCAATGCTGTCGGGATTGGACTTATTTTGTCTTCTCTATTCTTTATGAAGAAAATGGGAGATTTTACAGCAGATCAATCCAAGGTACTTGATCTTAAGGCTTCGGCCGAAAATGAAGTATTGTGGAGAGATGAAACTAGCTTCCCTACAACGCTTAAGAAAGAAGTGTTTATTAAGCATTTAAATGGACCGTTATTTTTCGGTTACACTAGCGAATTTCAACAGCTAGTTGCACAGATTCCAAAAACAGCATCTCACGTTATCCTAAGGATGGATAAAGTACCCTATGTAGATCAATCTGGTGTATATGCTATGGAAGATAGTATTTTGCAATTATCTCTAAGTGGTGTAAAGCTGTGCATTGTAGGGCTGCAAAAACAGCCTAGATATATGCTAGAACGTATTGATATTATACCTGATCTCATTCCGCAAGAGCGGGTATATGGCAACTTTGACGATGCTTTGGATTTTTTAAAAGCAACAGTAAAAGATATCGTTTAAACTTTCCATTTATACCTATGTTTCAGAGTTGAAGGTATCTTCTACCTTCCCAGTATTTAGTATGGCTGGTAGAACAATAGGCGCTAATTGTTGAATAGGCTTATAGAGTATGGAAGATTCAATAGTGTCTTCATCTACAAACCCAATACGCCTATTTGCCGCATCTAAAAAAAGGATTACTGCACTTAGAATAAAGGCATATTTAATAAGTGACAAGAGTCCTCCAAGAATTTTATTGACGATACCCAACATAGCAAAATCAGCAATTTTAGTCAGAGCCTTTCCTGCCAAAGTTACCAAAACGACAATTATAATAAATGTAATCGCAAATGCTGACAGTTTAATGGTTTGTTCATTCCAAGACCAGCGATCTGCTAACCAATTACCAACAAAATATGAAAAATGAACCGCGCCATAAACGCCCGCTACCAATGCTACTAGTGAGGCTAGCTCTACAAAAAGCCCTTTACGTAATCCCTGAATAAGACCAAAAATGAGAATAAGACCAAAAACAATATCAATTGCGTTCATGCTTTTTTTGATTAGTTATTACAATGATAGGATATTTCTCAGACACTCCTAAAACCGCACTACTAATTATTAACGATACTATTGCATTTTCTAGCACATTCAAAATAGGTCATCTGCATACCAAATAGTATTTTTGACCTTTAATAAATTATTTTGGTAAAGGACGAACTATTAAAGCAACAATGGCAAGAAGTGGTAACCCTCTGCTCTAGGCGCTTCGCCGATGGAGACACATTAGATTTGGATGCCATTATTTACTTGATTGGTCTTCAAGAATTCGGTGCCTTTGACAGAAAATTTAAAAAGGATGAGAAGCTCAATCTAATGCATATAGCTATTTGCCGACTTTTAGAACCCTTCGGCTATTACCGTTTTGACTACAATGATCCTGATGGTTGGCCGCACTATCAAGTGCTCAAACCTCTACCTTCACTAAAAGCCGGTGAGCAATCATTATTAATGAAAGAAGCTATTGTTCAATACTTTGTAGAAAAACAAATTATTAATTAGTAGTTTATTCAATGCACTTTCGTGAAATAGTGAACCACCGTAATCCGATAATTTAATCATTAGAATCATTACCTTTATCCCCTTCTAAACTTGTATCATGTTAGATAAAATTAAAGCCCTGATCGAAGAAGTTGATGCCTTTACCGCAGCAACGCTAGACGAGGTAGAAGCTTTTAGAATTAAGTTTTCTGGCCGCAATGGCTTGGTGAACGAATACATGAAAGAGTTTCGAAATGTCCCCAACGAAGCCAAAAAAGAATACGGTCAGGTAATCAATAAATTAAAGACCGCCGCCCTTGATAAGGTTAATGACCTCAAAGCCGCGCTTGAAGATCAAGTTGATGAAGCAACCACTAATGACTTAACACGTCCCGGAGCGCCCATTTCTATTGGCGCGCGCCATCCTATTTCTATCGTAAAAAATCAGATTATTGATATTTTTTCTAGAATAGGATTTAATGTTTCTGAAGGCCCCGAAATTGAAGACGATTGGCACAATTTTACCGCGCTTAACTTGCCTGAATATCATCCTGCCAGAGATATGCAGGATACCTTTTTTATACAGACTAATCCAGACATTTTACTACGTACGCATACCTCATCAGTACAAGTACGGTATATGGAAAATAATGAGCCTCCCATTCGTACTATTTCGCCTGGGCGGGTATATCGCAATGAAGCCATAAGTGCACGTTCACACTGCTTTTTCCATCAAGTAGAAGGTTTGTACATAGACAAAGACGTCTCTTTTGCAGATCTCAAGCAAACCCTACAGTACTTTACAACGGAACTTTTTGGCAAATCCAAAATTCGTTTACGCCCATCTTATTTTCCGTTTACCGAGCCTAGTGCCGAAGTAGATGTATACTGGGGATTAGAAACAGAAACCGATTATAAAATGACCAAAGGAACAGGCTGGTTAGAAATTATGGGGTGTGGCATGGTGGACCCTAATGTTCTTGAAAATTGTGGTATAGACTCCAAAGAAAACAGTGGCTTTGCTTTTGGTATGGGCATAGACCGTATTGCACTGCTCCTACACCAAATCTCAGATATTCGCCTACTGAGCGAAAACGATATGCGTTTTTTGGAGCAATTTAAGTCCTCTTTTTAATAGTCTGCTAGTTTATTAATCGCTTTTTCCAAACGTTGCAATTGAACTATGCGAAAAGATATTCAAATACCAGAAGTAAACGATGTCTATGTTGCTGCGGTTTTAGAAAACAATGAGCAATACCACACTGACGATTGGAATATCTATATCATAAATGATGGTTTAGAACCTCTTGAATTAATACTGATTATAGCCCAAGGTTATGATACAAAAGATATGACCTCCCATATGCGTCATAAAATTGATGTGCTACCTGCAAAAGGCTATGCCAAAATTGAGTTTATGGAAAATAGCGTACTTCGCCTAAATAACTTTTTTTCTGTAACCTATTTTAAAGGCAGCACTATGTATGAAAAGCGTTGGGAATTTCCAGCAAATAGCATCTCTGTGCACAATGAAGTAGCCCTTCCTGTAATGACTAAAAAAGGGGTTTTGGCGTTATAGTCAAATTTTATTACTCTGCCCTCAACTAAGAAATCAATTATGAGGAAAATAATTACATCTATTCTCTTATTACTATTCATATATTCTAGTCAAGCTCAAATAAAATGGGAATCTGGTTATTATATTGATAATACTGGTAAAAAAATTACAGGTTTCATTGAAAATATAGCTCGGACTACTAATCCTAATAGATTTGATTATAAAGCTACAGAAAATGCGGACGCTGAGACAATTTCTATAGAAAATGCAAAAGAATTTGGTTTTGTTCAAAATATTGTATATCAGAGATTTACGGTTCCAATAGACAAATCTCGTTCTGAAACAATGAGATTAAGTAACTTTAGAAATCCAGAATTTGAAACAGAAACTTTGTATTTAAAAAAACTAATAGATGGAAAGGCATCCTTATATCTACATACAGGCTTTGGAAATAGGAAGCTTTTTTAAGTGTAGATAACTCTAATTCTGAACAACTCATAAACAAAGACTTATATACCAGAAACGGAAAGATAAGTACAAATGAGCAATACAAACAACAGTTAAAAACCTTTTTAAATTGTTCAACTATAAACTCTACAAATTACAATAACATAAGATATAATTCTAAATCCCTAATTAAATTAGTTAAGAGCTTTAATGACTGCTCTGGAAGTAATAGCACTTTTTTGTATATCCGTTTAATGTCCATTAGCTGTAATGCTAGCTATTACTAGTCTAT
>CAZDFA010000147.1:0-5160 GCA_964504555.1 uncultured Flavobacteriaceae bacterium
AAGATTTTGGTGAATTTGATCCAACCTTAGAATTGGGTAATTATAAGTTTCCTCCTATTGATTTGCTAAAAGATTATACTGGTGGTGTCGGCATTACCATAAATCAAGAAGAGCTTGAAGAAAACAAAAACCGTATTGTAGAAACCTTAAACAACTACAAAATTGGTATTGCCAACATCAAGGCCACTGTAGGTCCTACGGTTACACTATATGAGATTGTACCAGAAGCTGGAATTCGGATTTCAAAGATCAAAAATCTGGAAGATGATATTGCCCTATCATTAAGCGCATTGGGCATACGTATTATAGCTCCTATACCGGGTAAAGGAACGATAGGTATTGAAGTGCCAAATAAAAATCCGCGTATTGTGAGTATGCATACGGCGGTTGCTTCATCCAAATTCCAAAAGGCTGAAATGGAACTTCCACTAACACTAGGTAAGACTATTTCTAATGAAACCTTTGTAGTTGATCTAGCTAAAATGCCTCACCTACTCATGGCTGGTGCTACAGGACAAGGTAAATCTGTTGGACTTAATGCCATACTGACATCTCTACTCTATAAAAAACATCCAGCAGAAGTAAAATTCGTATTGGTTGACCCTAAAAAAGTAGAACTCACTCTTTTTAATAAAATAGAACGCCATTATCTGGCCAAACTACCGGACACAGAAGAAGCTATTATTACCGACAATTCTAAAGTGATTAATACGCTTAACTCTATGTGTATTGAAATGGATGCCCGTTATGACCTTCTTAAAGATGCAATGGTGCGTAATATCAAGGAGTACAATACCAAATTCAAAGCAAGAAAGCTTAACCCGAATAATGGGCACAAATATCTGCCATATATTGTACTTGTAGTAGATGAGTTTGCAGATTTGATTATGACGGCAGGAAAAGAGGTAGAAACCCCGATTGCACGTTTGGCACAGTTGGCTCGTGCTATTGGTATTCATCTAATTATTGCGACGCAGCGACCTTCGGTAAATGTGATCACTGGGATTATTAAAGCTAATTTTCCTGCTCGTATCGCTTTTAGAGTAACCTCAAAAATAGATAGTCGTACCATTTTAGATAGCCCTGGAGCAGATCAACTCATTGGTCGTGGAGATATGCTCTATACACAAGGTAATGAGCTTACTCGTATACAATGTGCATTTGTTGATACTCCAGAGGTTGAACGTATTGTAGATTATATAGGAGGGCAAAAAGCATATCCAGATGCGCATCTACTGCCAGAATATATAGGTGAAGAAAGTGGCACAAGTCTTGATATAGATGCTAGTGACAGAGATGCGTTATTTAGAGAGGCCGCAGAGGTACTGGTCACAGCACAGCAAGGAAGTGCCTCCCTTTTACAACGAAAACTCAAACTAGGATATAATAGAGCAGGTCGTATAATAGATCAATTGGAAGCAGCAGGTATTGTAGGGCCGTTTGAAGGAAGTAAAGCCCGACAAGTACTTTTTTCAGATATGACTAGTCTCGAAAACCATTTAAACAATGAAGGAACTGTTTAACTTTAAAAAAAGTATAGTATTTGCACTATTAATGCTTGGTGTTATTGTTTCTGCGCAAGCGCAAACCGCCAAAGGCTTACTTAATGATGTAAATATCAAAGTAAAAAGCTATGACAATATTTTTATAGACTTTAAATATGCCTTATCTAATGATGCTGAGGACGTAAATCAAGAAACGCGTGGTGATGTTGTCTTAGCTGGTGATTTGTATAAACTCAATTTAATTGGAACAACGCAACTCAATGATGGTAGCAATATTTATACTATTGTACCTGAAGACGAAGAAGTAACTATAAGCCCCGTTAGCGATCAAGATGAAAATGCTATAACTCCATCTAAAATGCTTTCGTTTTTTAACGAGGGTTATACCTATAAGATGGATATTGTACAAAAAGTACAAGGACGCACCATTCAGTTTGTAAAACTTACGCCTATTGATTCTAATAGTGAAATTAAATATGCACATTTGGGTGTAGACAAACAGACCAAGCACGTTTATAAGTTAATTATTACCCAAAACAACAGTACCAAAATAACGATAACGGTAAATTCGTTTAAAACCAATCAGCCGCTGGCAAAAAACACCTTTACTTTTGACCAAAGTAAGTACAGCGATTATTACATCAATAAGCTGTAAGATAAATATTTAGAGCGCTGCATCAGGAAGTTGTGATTTTATGAAAATACTGGATCGTTATATCCTTACTACTTATGTAAAAACCTTCTTGAGCATCTTTGTTATATTGGTGTTCATCTTTATGCTGCAAAGCATTTGGTTACATATTAAAGAACTCGCTGGTAAAGGTCTTGATTTTAGCATAATTGCAAAGTTTATTGCCCTTGTAGCTCCTATACAAGTGGCTTTTGCATTGCCACTTACTGTTTTACTCACTAGTATTATGACTTTTGGCAACTTTGCCGAAAACTATGAGTTTGCAGCAATGAAGTCTACAGGCATTTCACTGCAGCGAGCTATGAAAAGCCTTATTTTTTTTATAATAGGTCTTGCTTTTGTCACCTTTTTCTTTGCTAATTATATGATTCCTTCGGCGCAGATAGAATTTTTAAACCTGCGCAGAAATATTGCCAAAGCCAAGCCAGCTTTGGCTATAGTTGAAGGACAATTTAACGCCATAGGCAATGATATTAATATTAAAGCCACAGAGAAGTATGGAGAGCGGGATCGCTTTTTGCGGGATGTTATCATACATAAAAAAGACAATTCCCGAATAGGTAATTATACAGTCATTAAAGCCGAAAAAGGAGAATTCATAAGTTCTATAGATGAACCTGTATTGTCTTTAAAACTAATTAATGGCAACTACTATGATGAGATTAAGTCAAGTGTTAAGAAAAAAAGACGAGAACCCTTTGTAAAAAGTAGTTTTGACACCTATACCCTGAATATAGATCTCAGCGCTCTTGATGATGTTGATTTTGATAGCAAAGACATCGATAACAACTATAGAATGATGACGATTAGCGAATTAGATTCTAGTCTTTCTGTAAAGTCTCAAAAATTTAATGAAAGTGTAAAGCGTACTGGAGCAGATTTTATAAATCGAGCAAATTTTGAGCCGATCAAACTCACCTTTACATCCAATACGAAGGATACTATTCTAAAACCCAATCTAGTTGACAATTATGAATTGAAAGAGCGGGTACAAATTATGGAACTTGCTAAATCTAATATCACCAATTCCCTAAGCTCTATTGAAAACAAAGAAAAGTCTAAATGGCGAAGAATCAAAGAACTAAACAAGTTTGAAATTTCTATCCATGAGAAATACGTACTAGCCTTTAGTTGTATCATATTGTTTTTTGTGGGTGCACCTTTGGGAGCTATAATTCGTAAAGGCGGTTTAGGATTGCCTATCGTGACTGGCGTAGTAATCTTTTTGGCATATCATTTTATAGGGATTTTTGCAAAAAATAGTGCGGAAGATAACATCTTAAGACCTTTTATAGCAACCTGGTTAAGTAGTTTTGTAATGCTTCCTCTAGGCGTTTATCTTACCTATAGAGCCACGACAGATCAGGGGTTAATTGACTTTGATCCTATTAGATTGTTTTTTGAAAAACTTTTTAGAAAGAAAAGCCAATCGAAAATTAAGAAATAGGTAACTTTTCTGAAAAATTGACTACTCAGAATCAAAAATTAGTAGATAGTAGACCAATTTTTATAAAACAATAGATAAAGAACAAAGTAGTGGTTTGGTAATATTGTTTCTCATAGTAGGCTCTTTAGGTTATCTTTTTACGCATTTCTACTTTAAAAGGCGAATGAAAGAAGAATTACAGATGATTAGGTAATATATTTCAAAACACGGAATCCGAAATTAATGGGTAGACCCAACTTCCCTATCTTTGTATAATACAAAAAAATTATGCAAACAACGCTTCGCACCAAGGTACAATTAGACTCTGTAAAAGACGCTATTGAAGACATCAAAAAAGGAAAAGTCATCATTGTTGTAGATGATGAAAATCGCGAGAATGAAGGGGATTTTATTGCTGCTGCAGAAATGGTTACTCCAGAAATGATCAATTTTATGGCAACCCACGGTCGTGGTCTTATTTGTGCACCACTAACAGAAGAACGCTGTGATGAATTAAACCTCAATATGATGGTGGAAAACAATACAGTTTTACATCATACACAATTTACGGTTTCTGTTGATTTAATAGGTCATGGTTGCACAACAGGTATTTCAGTTCACGATCGAGCAAAGACTATACAATCTCTAGTTAATCCGCATACAAAAGCCAGCGATCTAGGTAGACCTGGTCATATTTTTCCGCTTAAAGCAAAAGAAGGAGGTGTATTGCGTCGCACTGGTCATACCGAAGCTGCTATAGATTTTGCACGCTTGGCTGATCTGCAACCTGCAGGCATTCTAGTTGAGATTCTCAATAAAGATGGGAGCATGGCTAGGTTACCTCAACTTAAGGAAGTTGCCGATAAATTTGATCTTAAACTTGTATCAATTGAAGATCTCGTTGCTTATCGCATGGATCATGACAGTCTTATTGAAAAGAAAGAAGACTTTGTGATGCAAACACGTTATGGTGATTACCGTCTTAGAGCCTATAAACAAACTACAAATGACCAAGTACATCTAACGTTAACCAAAGGTGAATGGACACCAAATGAGGCCGTTTTGGTACGAGTTAATTCTACACAAGTCAATAATGATATTTTAGGGACACTTACCCGTGATGCCGATAAGAAACTAGATGATATGTTTGAGCTCATTGAAAAGGAAGGAAAAGGAGCTATAGTTTTTATTAATCAACAACAAATGGGCAGTAACTTCTTAGGGAGATTGCAAGAGCTAAAAGATCTTCAAAAAGAAGGCGTGATTAAAGCCCCAAACATTGCTATGGACGCCAAAGATTTTGGTATAGGAGCTCAAATTCTACACGATCTTGGGATTTCACGTATTAAATTAATTACCAATTCTCAGCAAAGTAAACGTGTAGGTATGATTGGTTATGGTTTGGAGATTGTAAGTAATGTAGCTTATTAAATTATTATAACTTTTCCTAAAAATTTATTCAATGAAGAAACATCTTGTTTTATTAATTGTATATCCGTTTAATGTCCATTAGCTGTAATGCTAGCTATTACTAGTCT
>CAZDFA010000148.1:0-5155 GCA_964504555.1 uncultured Flavobacteriaceae bacterium
GTTAATGGTTTCTATAAAGGGTTCTAAATTATTAAAAGCATTTACTTCATCTGTACTCATAAAAATTTCTAAGGATTCCTTTTTTGCCATTAACACAATTGGATACTGGAAATTTGTTAAAAATTTAGATTTGAACGTTTTTTTAAATTCGTCCTTATGGTAAAAATCTAAAGGAACCGTAGACTGATTTTTGAAGGTTGTCCAGAGTCGCTTTTCGCGAAAGCTACCATGTGTCAATTGGCAAAGAGAGCAGGCATAGGTTTCTGGTTTTATAATTTTATGCGCAATGTCAATTACATTATTAACTATACCAGAGTCGGCATTATACACAAAAATTAACTTCATTTTTCAATAGACGGAAGTACTGTGATAAACATTACAGCAAACTATGAATTGAGGTTGAGTTTTTCGGCAAAATAATCGCAAAAGTCTCGCATCGTAGCGCCCATTTTTTCGTCTCCAGTTGCTCTCATAAAAGTATCTGTCATTCCCATTAGGGTTTGATGAAAAAATACTTGCATTTGGTCTACAGGCATATCCTTAGTCCAAAGATCAATACGCACTGCCTCCTGGTTATTACCGTCCCATAAAGAAAGCATCATTGCCTTAGTCGATTCATTGTCTACACCACCGTCTTTGGCTGACCATTGCATGGTTTCTGGAATACGATTTTCATCTAATTCTACATCAATTTTAATTTGACTAGTATTGGTTTTGGCCATTTTACGGTTTGTATTTTGCATTGTTAAATATAGTCTCTGCCGTTTGTGCAAGCATGGTCTTAAGTGGGATATTGGTATTTTGCATATAAGCCGAAACTATTTTGTACCCAATATAAACACCTAATTGACCAGGTGTTTCATTATCTAATTCCAAATAAAACTTAGAAAATGGAGCTGGTCTCAAGAAACGACTTAATAGTTTTCTATCTGTGCTAAAAAGCAATTCTTTACTCACAAAATACTCCCAAACGTTCACTTCATTTTCTTTTGCAAATGCATACTCATCCTCCGTATATCCTAAAATTAAACTAGTCGGCTTTAGAGACAACAATTGTTCTGAAAGATATCGTTTCTTACCTTCATAAATCATAGCTTCCATAAATGTAAAACTATGAGGAGGTGCAATTTGTTTTTGGGAAAAATCTAAAGCAACATCTACCACTATATTTTCTTTTTTCAAGTTCTTGGCTTGATAGACAGCAATATCATAGTAGAAATGATGTGAGGGCCCCAGATAATTGTCAAGAGCCAATAATAAAAGACTATCAGTATATATAACTCTGTTTTTGTAATCTCGCTCTGACGTTATGGTATATACTTTAGGAATAGCTGTAGGTGGATAGTAATAATTTATATGTTTAAAAAGAGAAGTCAATTCTTCATTTAAATAATCATCATTAGGAAAAACCTGATGTACCTCCTGATTAATTTCTTGTTGGATAGTATCCGTCAATTTTGACAACCAAAATGCATCATCATATTGTTCTGGAAAAAAATAGGGATAATCTGCTTTCAATTTCTTCCAATTGGACGTATCTGCCTTTGCAAATTTTTGATCAAAACGATCTACTTTAATAGTAATTGGTATTGAATCTATTTCAGCAGCAAGTTGTTTATCCTTTTCACAGGAACATAAACATAGAATGACCCCAATCAAAATGATTCTATTGATGCCAGTGCTACTAATACTACTCCAATAATTTATATAACTAAAATGAGTTTTCATTTTGACGTTGTCTAGCTTTACTTGTAAATTTGATCGTTAATTTCTTCAAGTTTTAGCAATTAAACCCTGATGAAAATTTCTAATTTTTTTTTGAGCCTTTAATGAGCTATCAAAAATACGAGTTCCAATCCTAAAAGAATAACGCATGCAAACAGATAAAGTTATAGATCATATTGTTTCTTGGTTAAAAGAGTATGCTTCTAGTGCCAACATAAAAGGATTTGTTATTGGTATAAGTGGTGGTATAGATAGTGCGATCACCTCAAGCCTTTGTGCAAAAACTGGACTAGACGTTTTATGCGTAGAAATGCCTATTCACCAAGCACCAAGTCAAGTGACACGTGCAAAAGAGCATATTGAACAATTAAAAGGACGGTTTCCAAAAGTTAGTAATGTTGAAGTTAATCTTACCGCTGTATTTGAAGACTTAAAAAAAAGTTTGCCAGAAGTTATCCTGAGTGAACAACTTAATCTAAGTTTAGCCAATACAAGAGCTAGACTTCGCATGACAACGCTTTATTATTTTGCCGGTCTGCATAAATATTTAGTAGCAGGGACAGGAAATAAAGTAGAAGATTTTGGAGTTGGGTTTTTTACCAAATATGGAGATGGCGGAGTAGATTTAAGTCCTATTGCAGACTTAATGAAATCTCAAGTATATGACCTTGGTAAGGCGCTAGAAGTTCCTGTCAGCATTCAAAAAGCCAAACCTACCGATGGTCTTTGGGGTGATGACCGCACTGATGAAGATCAAATTGGAGCTACCTATGATCAGCTTGAATGGGCTATGCACCAGGCAGACGCCAATAAAACCGCTGAAGATTTTACAGGTGAAGAACAACGAGTATTTAAATTGTACACCAAATTGCACCGTGTCAATTTGCACAAAATGAACCCAATTCCTGTATGCAAAATCCCTATTAATCTAATAAAATAGGATTTTTATCGATAAAAATCCTATTTTACATTATTGCTGTAGTATTATTTGTACATTGCTCCAATGTCCACTACAATTAAAAAAATTATATTTATAAATTACAACATTGTTTAAATGGATAAAGTTCTTATAGCAGATCATCATCCTATTACACGCAAGGGGATCACTTCAATCTTAAATGCTGAAGGCAAATACGAAATTGTTGGGTATGCAATTGATGGTAATGAATTACTCAACGTTCTTACAAAATCAGACGTTGATATTCTTATTCTTGAAATAGACATTCCCAATCTCAATAGCATAACAGCTATAAAGTCTATTAAGCGAGAGTTTCCACACATTAAAATATTGGTGTTGAGTTGTCATCCTGAGGAAATGTATGCCCTTAGTGCTATAAAATATGGTGCTGCTGGTTATGTAGCTAAAACAGCCCCTATAGAACGTCTATTAAATGCAGCCAATCAAGTACAACGAGGTGGCATTTACCTTAATGATAGTCTAAGTCGTAGACTTGTCAATGAAGGTAATGAAACACGTGGTTTGGCTATGAAATATAAGAGACTTTCAAGCCGAGAAATCGAGGTTCTCAATCTCTTGTCTAAAGGAAAACGAAACAAAGAAATTGCAACAGATCTTGCTATTAATGAGAAAACAGTCAGCACCTACAAAATGCGCTTACTCAAAAAATTGGATGCCCAAAATCTAGCCGAACTCATAAAGCATGCCCGTATACTGCAATCTTCGAACGTTTAAACCTATTTACGAAAGTACTCTGCCCAATTTATTTCCCAATAAGGTATTGAGCGATTGATAGTCAATAATATCTCTTAAATGAGATTGGTTTTCTTGTTGCGTTTTAGTTTCTTCAGAAAGTGCTTTTATTTTCTGTCCAATGAGCTGCTTGCGTAGGGTTAATATTATTTCAGAAACTAATTGCGCAATGCTTTGATCTTTTTGTTTTACAAAAACATCCCTACTATCCCATTTGTGTAAGAGGTAGCGTTCGTCTTCGAAGACTATTGATGATACTTCCGTCACTTCTTCTGTTGTCAACGTTTGAATAAAGCTTTCAATTTTAAAATCTTTTTCTTGGCTAAGCCCTTCTATAAGTTTAGCATATAAGACTCGGAATTGATTATTGGTAAATTCAATCTCATCATCTTGCAAGTCTAGATACACTTTTTCAAATACTCTGATTTGCTGTTTTACAGGTTCCAAAACCAACTCACTTTCATCGTTTTCCTTTAAAATAAGATCTTCAAACTCCTCTTCTTCAGTACCATAAAGAAGCAGAACAGCAATAAGCTTACGTTCCAATTCATAGAGCACATCTATTTTCTTTGCCGGCACGCTCTCATCTAACGTAAGACTCGGCTTTTGATCTTGTAGCTTGCTTTTTTTCTGGTGATCTCTTCGCTCTTTATTAATTATCTGAGCCAATGTGCTATACAAAACCGCTTCAGATATTTGCATGATTCTGGCGCACTCTTGTATATAGATCTCCCGTTTTATAGTGTCTGGTATTTTGGCGATGCTCTGTACCATGTCCCTTACTAAGCCCGCTTTTTTCACAGGATCTCCGGCAGCTTCGGCAATTAAAAGATTGGCTTTGTATTGAATAAAATCTTTTGAGTTTTCCTTAAAAAACTTGAGAATTTCCTCTTGGTTATGCTTACGCGAAAAGCTATCAGGGTCTTCTCCCTCTGGGAAAGCACAGACCTTTACATTCATTCCCTGCTCTAGAATGAGATCAATTCCACGTAAAGCGGCTCTCTGACCAGCAGCATCACCATCAAAGAGTACGGTAATGTTTTTAGTTAGTCTACTTATAAGACGTATTTGCTCTGGTGTTAGTGCTGTGCCAGAAGAAGAAACAACGTTTTCTATCCCTATCTGCGCCATCTGAATTACATCAGTATACCCTTCGACTAAATAGCAATTGTCTTCTTTGACTATACGCTGCTTAGCGTAATAAATACCATATAAAACTTTACTCTTATGGTAAATATCACTTTCTGGAGAGTTAAGATATTTTGCCGCTTTTTTATCATTGGTGAGAATACGCCCTCCAAAACCTAGCACCCTACCACTCATAGAGTGAATGGGAAAAATCATCCTTCCTCTAAATCGGTCAAACTTCTTGTCTTCTTTTACAATAGTAAGACCTGTTTTTTCTAGAAACTCCAATTGATATCCTTTACGAATAGCCTCTCCGGTAAAGGCTTCCCATTGATCTGGATTATAGCCCAACTGAAACTTTTTGATGGTCTCTTCTGTGAAACCACGCTCTTTAAAATAGGTTTGGCCTATGGCTTTACCTTCTTCGGCGTGAAGAAGTGTTTGATGAAAATAATCTCGAGCAAATTCACTAACAAGATACAAACTTTCGCGTAAGCTGGCCTGCTCCTTTTGTTCATCGGTTTGCTCTGTTTCTTCAATTTCAATATTATACTTTTTTGCCAAATATCGAATAGCTTCAGGATAGCTAAA
>CAZDFA010000149.1:0-5141 GCA_964504555.1 uncultured Flavobacteriaceae bacterium
CTATAATACCTATGATTTTAATAGAACATTAAAAAGACAAAATACCCTACTGCCAAGTATTGGTTTTAATCCTGACGATGGAATCCAATTAGGCTTTCAAAACAGCTATGTAGTCAAGGGTTTTAAAGATGAACCTTTTGCGAGCAAACACCTGTTTAAAGCCGCATTTTTTACAGCATCTTCGGGATTAGATTTGAGTTATAAAGGTAGTTTTACTAAGGTTTTTGGTAATTGGGATTTTGCCGTGAATGGTCGTTATACCTCAGATGGTTTTGTGCGTAACTTTTTTGGTATTGGCAATAATACCATTGACTTTGAAGCGACCCCAGAAGCTATTGAATCCATAACCGATTTAGGTTTAGAAAGTGAAGATGAATTGGATTTGGATTTTAATCGGGTGCGCAATCGCAACATAGCTTTGGAAACAGCTTTTATCAATGATAATCGCTACGGAAGTGTCTTTACAGCTAAAGCTATTTTTGAGAGTATTCAGATAGAAAATACTACCAATCGATTTGTTAATATTCCCGGGATTAGGGCATTATTAGAAACAACAAATCCTGATATATTTGACAGTCAATTTTTTGTAGGAACAGAAGTTGATTATAGTTATACGAGCACAGACAATCCTGCCAATCCAGCACGTGGGATGATTTTTGGGCTAAGTGTAGGAGGTAAGCTCAATACAAATTCAAGCGATAGGGCATTTGCATACCTTAAACCACAACTTACATTTTATAATGCGCTTACGCGAAATAATAAACTGGTGCTAAAAACTTCGGCAAGGGCACATTTTAATACGGGAACTATTTTAGAGGATTTTGACTTTTTTCAAGCCGCTACTTTAGGGGCGAATAATGGCCTTAGAGGGTTTAGAAATGAACGTTTTACTGGAGAATCTGCATTTGTAGGTAGCGCAGATTTACGATATAGCTTTAAGCGTTTTAAAACGGGATTAGTTCCTTTGCAATTTGGTGTCTATAGCGGGTTTGATGTAGGTCGTGTTTGGGTGTCAAATGAAGAGAGTGGGCAGTGGCATAATGACTATGGTGGAGGTTTCTGGATCAACGCGGTAGATGTTATTTCGGGTCAGTTTGGCGCTTTTAATAGTGAGGATGGACTTCGCTTGAGCTTCGGATTTGGAGTGCAACTATAATATTTTGGCATAAACCCCAATTATTCCTGAACATAGTCGTAACACCAAAACCTTTTTGAATACCTATAGAACAATCAACTCGCTTTAAAATTAATACAATGACAGCTCATGAAATTGATTATCGCATTTGTGGGGAAGAAATGCAATATGTAGAAATAGAATTAGACCCAGAAGAAGGTGTAATTGCCGAGGCAGGAAGTTTTATGATGATGGAAGAAGGCATACGCATGGAGACTGTATTTGGAGATGGTTCTCAAAAAGATGATTCCATAATAGGTAAAATTTTTGGAGCAGGGAAACGTCTGTTAACAGGGGAGAGCTTATTTATGACTGCATTTTACAACGAGGTTGTGGGCAAGAAAAAAGTAAGCTTTGCTTCGCCGTATCCTGGCAAGATTATTCCGATAGATTTGGTTAATAATGGGGGCAAATTTATTTGTCAAAAAGATGCATTTTTATGTGCAGCTAAAGGCGTGTCTGTTGGGATTGAATTTTCTAAAAAGTTAGGCAGAGGCCTTTTTGGAGGAGAAGGATTTATTATGCAAAAGTTAGAAGGAGATGGCATTGCCTTTGTTCACGCAGGTGGTACTGCTTTAGTTAAAGAGCTGGCGACGGGAGAAAAACTAAAAGTAGACACAGGATGTATTATTGGCTTTGATCATTCAGTTCATTATGATATTGAGTTTGTTGGTGGTATAAAAAACACCATTTTTGGTGGTGAGGGACTGTTTTTTGCTACACTTACTGGTCCAGGAACAGTTTATATACAATCGTTACCTTTTAGTAGGCTTGCAAATCGGGTTCTGGCATTAGCACCACGTGCAAGCGGTAAATCTAGAGGTGAAGGCTCTATTTTAGGAGGTTTAGGAGATCTTTTGGATGGAAACTAGGTTTTTATGTTAAATTAAGATAAAAACACTATTCCTGTTAAATTTATTTGAATATTGTAAGGAATGTTCTGTAAAATTGAACTAAGTTTTGTATTTTTCTAAATAGTTAATTAAAAACTAAATACCTATAGAAAACTTGTACTCTTAAATATTACCAAAATTCAATTTTAGATTTATGGCAAGAGCAATGTTTGAATACACCAAGACAATACTAAATAAAGTAAGCTTTGACAGTATGTTATTTAGCAAGGAGCTTCAAAAAGCTGTACAGCGTTTGCTTCCTTATGAAGTTGAAGAATTAAGAATTTGGATTAAGTCTTTAATATTACAGCATCCAAATTTGAATCAATGTATGGTTTACTTAAGTCCTTGATTTTTACAACCTATTTCGTAGGCCGTGGGCTAATAATGTCTACATTTTGAAAAGTAATCGCACCTTTTATTACTCTAGCAATTGTTGTGCGTAAAGCATCAATAATCTGCATTTTTAATTCACTTTTATGATAAATCATGCTTACCTCCCTAGCGGGTGAAGGTGGACTAAAGTGCTTCAAATGAGTATTAGCAGTTTCTTCTAGATCTAAGGTGTGGAGATAAGGGAGCAAGGTCATTCCTAAACCTTCATCAGCAAGTTTTATCATAGTTTCAAAACTGCCACTTTCTAAAGTAAATAATTCATCATCATAATCACGAGAAGAGTTGCATAGATTAATCACTCCGTCTCTAAAACAATGACCATCTTTTAGTAATAACAAATCATTAATATCCAGATCTTCGACGCTTAGGAGTTTTTGTTTGTCTAGTCTATGATTTTCAGGTATGTAAGCAACAAAGGGTTCATAATATAATGGCCGTTCTACAAGAAATTCTGTTTTTAAAGGGGTAGCTGCAATAGCAGCATCTAAATGTCCATCCTTTAGTCGATCAATTATGGCTTGCGTATTACGTTCTTCAATTTTGAGTTTGACCTTGGGGTATTTGTTCACAAAACTCTTTAGGAACATAGGGAGTAAAGTGGGCATAACAGTTGGGATTACTCCTAATTTGAATTCACCGCCTATAAAGCCTTTTTGCTGATCTACAATATCATTTATGCGATTTGACTCGCTCACAATATTTTTAGCTTGGGTCACAATTTTTTGACCTACCTCAGTTAGCGCTATGGGTTTTTTAGAACGATCAAAAATAAGTATGTCCAGTTGTTCTTCAAGCTTCTGTATTTGCATACTCAATGTGGGTTGGGTAACAAATGTCTTTTCTGCAGCTTTTGTGAAGTTTCTATGTTCGGCTACAGCAAGCACGTAGCGCAATTGTGTAATGGTCATGATATTAGATGATAGCTTATAAAGATACATATAACTATCAATAAAATCTATTAATAGATAGCAAATTAAAACAAAAAGGCCACTCAAGTGAGTGGCCTTCTTCGAATGAGTGAATAACTACATTCTTATTACTAATTCCAGATCTTCCTTGCCTACCTCAAATCTAGCGTTTTCCCATAATGGAGGTCCAAAACTGACTTCGTTATTGGATACACCATAATTTTCTTTAGGCATTCCAGAAGATTCAAAATCCATTTTGTCATTGTCATTTTCATCATGAAAACACATAATGCCATAATTGCCTGGTTGCACATTTTTGATAGTGAATACAGCCACACCATTTTCTATTTTCTCAAAATGATTTTCTAATGGTAGTGCTTTCATAAAGGTAACTTCATTATATAGACCAAGACCCACTTTTCCTTTATTACTTAATACGTTTTCTACTTTGATAGTAATGGTTGTCCCTTCAGTTTGAGCAATGGTAATTGCTGTTAAAAAAATTACGATTAGTGAGATTATTGATTTCATAATATGATGTTTTTAATTTTTGTTTTAATTATGGTGTAAAAGTATGTGCCTACTTTCGCATATGCGAAAAAAGAACCCTTAACTGTAAATTCTTTGGGATGAATCGTCTAAGTTGAGACATTTGGAGTTCATACAGGTAGCATTACGGTATGATTTTAGTTGTTCATTATTCTGTTGACAACTAATAGGCCCAAAAAGTATAGAATACTTAGACATTGCTATTTTTATAATGATACAATTCTAAATCTGGTGTATGGATTATAATCACGAAGAAGAAAACATATCACTTCATAAATTTGAAAATATGCTTCAAACCAATGATGTCCTTTTCTTCGATGCTGATGAATTTGAAAATATTGCAAACCACTACATAGAAAATGGCAAAATGGCTCTTGCCAGAAAGGCTATTAAATTAGGCCTAGAACAACACCCCACCGCTGTAAATCTGAAATTATATAAAGCTGAAATTCTCATTTTTGAGAATAAGTTTGAGCCTGCCAATGAATTACTTACTGAATTGCATGAATATGATCCTAATAATGAAGAAGTTTATATTCAAAAGGCTAACATTTACAGTAAGCAGGACGATCATAAAAAGGCAATTTCCTTATTAGAAATGGCTTTGGAGCTCACTAATGACCCGGGAGATGTTCATTCTCTTATTGGTATGGAATATCTGTTTTTAGATGATTTTGCTAATGCGAAGTTCAATTTTATGAAGTGCCTTGAGCTTGATGAACGAGATTACAGTGCACTTTACAATGTGATCTATTGTTTTGATTTTCTCAATCAGCATCAAGAGGCTATAGATTACCTCAATTTGTTTTTGAATCAACATCCATATTGTGAGGTCGCTTGGCATCAAATAGGGAAACAATATTTTGATCTAAAAGATTATAAAAAAGCCCTAGCGGCATTTGATTTTGCCATTATCAGTGATGATCGGTTTGTTGGTGCCTATCTAGAAAAAGGTAAGGTGCTTGAGAAACTAGGAAAGTACACTGAAGCAGTCGAGAATTATCAGATAAGCTTAGAGCTTGAAGATCCTACGTCATACGCCTATTTAAGATTGGGCAAATGTTATGAAAAATTAGATAAGGATGAATTGGCACTAACTTATTACAATAAGACCATAAAAGAGGATCCATTGCTGGATAGTGGGTGGATTGCAATCACAGATTATTATGCTAAAAAGTTAGATTATCAAAAGGCATTGTACTATATCAATAAAGCCATTAA
>CAZDFA010000150.1:0-5120 GCA_964504555.1 uncultured Flavobacteriaceae bacterium
AATGTATTGATGTTGGGCTATATGAATGAAGCCGCAGTTGAAAAAACAACTGAGTTAGGAAAAGTTACTTTTTATAGTAGATCCAAACAGCGTTTGTGGACTAAAGGAGAAACCAGCAAGAATTACCTTTCTTTTATAAGTATGAAGATAGACTGTGATCAAGATGCCCTGTTAGTACAGGTAGAACCACAGGGCCCAACTTGCCACAAGGGAGATGATACGTGTTGGGCAGAGGATAATGAAAGCAATTATGGTTTTTTATCTGTTTTGGAAAATATAATAGTTAAGCGAAAAGAATCGGCAGATGACGATACGAGCTATGTGAAGTCCCTTTTTGAAAAGGGTATAAATAAAATAGCTCAAAAAGTAGGAGAGGAGGCTGTTGAAACCGTTATTGAAGCAAAGGATAGCAATGATGAACTATTCTTAAATGAGAGTGCTGACTTGTTGTTTCACTATCTTATTTTGCTTAATGCCAAGGGATTTGGCCTGAAGGATATTGCTCACGTATTGGAGAAAAGACAGCGTTAATCTGTTTTGCCCAGTATAATTAAATTTATTAGAGCGCTTGCTTATCTATTATTAACTTTTTTTCAGGTTTATTGTAAAAAATGTACCTAGCTTCATTGTCTAAGAATGCGCCCGTTGCATGCCGCGTAGTTTTTTCATAGGTTTTATATTGGTCGCGAATGCTTTCGTAATTTTTTCTTTTTAAAATACTCTTTTCTGTTTTTAGGGCTATGGAATAGTCTTTTTTCAAAAGAAAGCGTATTTGCGGAGTGTCTTCAGACAGACCCATTAGGTCAAAACTTTGTTCATACCAATCTGGAGAAGGGGTAAAGGGGCCTTTGAAATTTTGAAGTTGGTTGAATTGATTAAACTGTTGAAATTGCTGGAAGTGCCAATTATGCCACCACAAATCATTATAGTAACTATAAATGGTTTGATTTTGAGCGCTAATCTTTACATTCACATTCCCCTCTACCGTCTCCAGCAAGGCTACTGATGGGCTAAAATTATTCTTTCCAGATTTACGAATGACTTGATCCAACTTGTCTTCTTTGATGCCTATATCCAATAAATCCTGTCGAGAAATAGACTTAATAAGTTCATTGCTTGTAGCATTATAAATATCAAAGGAGAATACCTTCTTATCTGCAGTAGTTTTAATTACATAAAAATTGCCTTTCATATAATTAGCATTGACACGTTTGTAATCGACACTTTGATAAGGAATAATATTCATTAAAATTTTAGTTTTTAGCGAATCTTCAAATAATCTGTAGTGCGATATTCCTCTTCTCGTACTTCCAGTCAGTACGAGAATTCCGTCATCTTTTTGATCATAAATTTTACTAGTGTTAATGGAACCGTATTTAGAATATTCTTGTAAGTCTACAATATCTGCTATTTCAGAATTGAGATATTTTAAACCCGCTCTTTCATGTCTTTGACTCGTTGCATAGCTTTTAACCGCAATTTTATTATCTGCCATACAGCTCAATACATGAATACTTTTCTTGGACTTGTTATAGTCTAGAATGACCAAACCATCATCACGACTTATAACAAAATCTGTTTCTTTTAGAGTTGCCTTTTTGGAAAATGAGACTTCATTTGTATTCAAGTCAATACTTGTTATCGCTAATTCTGATCCATATTCATTGAAAACGCTTAAGCTAATAACCGCATCATTACTATAAGCGCCTACAATCTCAGCATCTTTATTTTTAGTAAACGTACGCAAAAGCTTCACCTCGCCATCTTCACCTACATAAAATGGTTTTACCGTCACAAGACTTGAACCTTTTTTATTTATTTCAGCCAAATGAATACTGGAATTACCAACCAATTTGAAAGATTGAGTACCTAAGACTTTAGTGCCTTTGAGGATGTCTTCAGTATAAACTGCTTTTCCTTTTTGACCTAACAAATTTGTATTTGCAAGAAGGAGAATTAGAATAGAGCTAAATGTGATTCTAAGTAAACGCATATCCCTTTTGATTGTAGTTTATGCTCTCAATATAGGTAATTTTGAATTAACTATAAAGCGCATTAATTGTCTTAACAAATGCCAAATCCAGAAGTCTGGTAATACACGTTTGCGATTAATAAAAAATCTAGAATGGAATCTTGACAATCCTAATGCCAGAATTGTGTCAACTTTTTTGTAAGAACTTGTTTTTAATATTCGTGAATAGCTAACCCAATTCCTCTTTTATCACATACCGCTCTTCATCCCGCTTGGATCGTAAAATAAGTTCGCCAAGAAAACCTGCTACAAACAAAATAACACCCATTAACATGCTTACTAGTGAAATATAAAATTGCGGCCTGGAGGTAATAAGACGCCCTGCTTTATTGATAAACAGCTTGTCGATACCTAGATAAGCGGCAAAGCCAAAACCAATAATAAACATGAGCACGCCAATAGCACCAAAAAGGTGCATAGGCCGTTTTCCAAACTTAGATAAGAACCAAAGCGTGATGAGATCTAAAAAACCGTTTATAAATCGTTCCATACCAAATTTTGTTACACCATATTTTCTAGCCTGATGTTGTACTACCTTTTCACCAATTCTTGTAAAACCTTCATTTTTAGCCAAAACAGGGATATAACGATGCATTTCACCATACACATCAATATTCTTAATGACTTCCTGTTTATAAGCTTTAAGCCCGCAGTTAAAGTCATGAAGTTTTACCCCACTGGTTTTACGCGCAGCAAAGTTAAATAACTTGCTAGGCAGGTTTTTCATTACTACCGAGTCATAACGCTTCTTTTTCCAACCAGACACTAGTTGATAGCCTTCTTCTGTAATCAAGCGGTATAATTCTGGGATTTCTTCAGGATTGTCTTGTAAATCGGCATCCATAGTGATAACAACATCACCTTGTGCTTGTTTAAAGCCAGCATGCAATGCTTGAGACTTGCCATAATTGCGTTGAAAGCGTATCGCCTTAACTGCCTTATCATCATTAGCAAGTTCTTGAAGTGTTTCCCAAGAATCATCCGTGCTACCATCGTCTATAAAAAGCAATTCATAAGAAAAGCCATTGGCTTTCAGAACGTCTGAAAGCCAATGATATAATTCTTTTAAAGATTCTGCTTCATTAAGCAGTGGGATTACAACGGATAGTTGCATATATTTTTAATTAAGCGTCTTCATAAGGGTTTTCCTTTTTCATTATTAAACCTGCAATTAGTGAAATAATAAATCCAAAAAATAAAGTAATAATTATGACGATTGGAACATATATTGCTGGACCAGATAATTTTCTCATAATACCGCGACTTTGATCCAACTGAGCTTCTGTTGCACGTCCTGATTCTAAAGCGGCTTCTATCTGTAAATTCACTACTTGATCAACAAAATCAGGCACTAAAACAGTCATCAACACAAGTTGCCATATTGCACCAATAATACCTGCTATTAATGCTATACCCATTCCTATTTTTAGAGCTTGGGTTAACTTCAAATATCCGCCATTTCCTTTCTTAAATGTATTAATACCCCAAACGTAAATTAAAACTGAGGCAAGGAATCCGATTGTCCCAGTAATCCAGTTTCGATCAAGATAGGTTCCAGTCACATAATTAACAACTCCAATAAAAACCGAAATTATACCCAGTACTAAGCCAAAGTTGATCATTATCGACTTTGCAGATGTTGCTTTTTGCTCCATAATTTAAATTTTGTTGGTTACGCAAGGTTAGTAAACAAATATATTAAAACGTTACGAAGCGCATTATAAAAATTGAATATCCAAGTTGTCTATTATATTTTAGCCCAAAGCCATTGTCAAAAAGCAAAATATACCTAAATTTGCAGCTCGAAAAACGGGATTGTTTAAAAACAAAGAAAATGAAACAAGGTATCCATCCTGAAAATTATAGATTAGTAGCTTTTAAAGATATGTCTAATGATGATGTATTTTTAACTAAGTCTACTGCAGACACTAAAGAAACTATAGAAGTAGATGGTGTAGAATATCCATTAGTAAAATTGGAGATCTCAAGAACATCACATCCTTACTATACTGGTAAAGCAAAACTTGTAGATACCGCTGGTCGTATTGACAAGTTCAAAAACAAATATGCCAAGTTCAAGAAGTAAGGCATTTGCACAAAATAAAAAGCGGGTTTATGACCCGCTTTTTTTATGCTTACAAGAGTTTCTAAAAACTCTTTTATTGTATAAATTTGTTTCTTTCAGTTTACACCTATGTTTGATAATTTAAGTGATAAGTTAGATAAAGCGCTTCACGTCCTCAAAGGACACGGAAGCATTACCGAAGTAAATGTTGCAGAAACACTTAAGGAAGTGCGTCGTGCACTTATTGATGCTGATGTCAATTTTAAAATTGCTAAGGATTTTACCAATAGGGTAAAAGAAAAAGCATTAGGACAGCAGGTATTAACTACGCTGCAACCGGGTCAATTACTCGTTAAGATTGTAAAAGACGAACTAACTGAGCTAATGGGCGGTGATGCTGCGGGAATTAATCTTTCTGCATCGCCAAGTGTAATTTTAATGTCGGGCTTGCAAGGTTCAGGTAAGACTACCTTTTCTGGCAAGCTGGCCAAATACCTAAAATCCAAAAAGGCAAAAAATCCATTATTAGTGGCTTGTGATGTGTATCGTCCTGCAGCAATTGATCAGTTGCATGTAGTAGGAGATAGCATTGGGGTTCCGGTATACAGCGATCGCGGCAATCAAGATCCAGTAGCTATAGCAGCCGCTGGCATCGCTTTCGCGAAAGCAAATAATCATAATGTTGTTATTGTAGATACCGCTGGTCGTTTGGCAGTAGATGAGGCTATGATGACCGAAATTGAAAACATTCACAAAGCCATTACGCCTCAAGAAACACTCTTTGTAGTAGATTCTATGACTGGGCAGGATGCAGTAAATACCGCCAAAGCCTTTAATGATATTCTCAATTTTGATGGTGTTATTCTCACCAAGTTAGACGGGGATACTCGTGGTGGTGCGGCTATTTCCATTAAATCTGTAGTTAATAAGCCCATTAAGTTTATTGGTACTGGTGAAAAGATGGAAGCTATTGATGTGTTCTATCCTTCTCGTATGGCCGATCGTATCCTTGGTATGGGTGAT
>CAZDFA010000151.1:0-5083 GCA_964504555.1 uncultured Flavobacteriaceae bacterium
CGCGTATCTCAATTATAATCCGGAGGGTAGTGACACTGCAGTAAAGGATATTAATACGATTTACAAATACATTCATTTTCAATCAATGCCCGACAAACCTGCTGTATTTTGGTTAGATAACAAGGAGAGTATACAGGAGAGTATAAAAACCGCTATAAAAGCTCCTGAAGCCATTATAAAAGGAGCTCAAATGTGGTTTGAAAAAATAGCCCTCCATCCTCCTGAAGAAACAACCAAACGTATGGTGGATTGGGTTCAGGCCTTAAGATCATAGTACTATGCTATTCAATTCTATTGAATATCTCATTTTTTTACCGCTTTGCTTCTTGCTATATTGGTTCGTATTTAAAAAGCATTTACAGGTACAAAATGCCTTTATACTACTGGCTAGTTATATATTTTATGGCTGGTGGGATTATCGATTTCTTGGATTGATTGTTATAAGTACCTTAGTTGATTATAGTGTAGGATTACAAATAGAAAAAGCTAAAGATCAAAAACATCGTAAATGGTGGTTTGTATTAAGTTTAGTGGTTAATCTAGGTACGCTGGGGATATTTAAGTATTACAATTTTTTTATTGGAAGTTGGATAGATGCTTGGCAGAGGTTGGGGGTAGAAATGCAAGCATCAACACTTAAGCTCATACTTCCGGTAGGAATATCCTTTTATACCTTTCAAACACTAAGTTATACTATAGATGTCTATCGAAAGGAACTTGCACCTACCAGAGATATCATAGGCTTTGCAAGTTACGTAGCCTTTTTTCCACAGCTTGTAGCTGGTCCTATAGAACGAGCAACACATTTATTACCTCAGTTTTCGCGTAAGCGAATTTTTGACTACGAGCAAGCAGTATCGGGTATTCATTTGATTATCTGGGGGCTGTTTAAGAAAGTTGTAATAGCCGATAATTGTGCAACTTATGTCAATGCTATATTTGATAACTACCAGGATCAAAATAGCTTAACACTTATTCTTGGCGCAATATATTTTGCCTTTCAGATTTATGGGGATTTTTCTGGCTACTCAGATATAGCTGTAGGCACCGCTCGTCTTTTTGGTTTTGATCTCATGCGTAACTTTAATCTACCTTATTTTTCTAGAGATATTGCCGAATTTTGGAGGCGATGGCATATCTCTTTATCAACCTGGTTTAGGGATTATCTATATATCCCATTAGGAGGTTCGCGAGGCAGTCAACTACAGCAATTACGCAATGTAGCTATTATTTTTATTGTAAGTGGTTTTTGGCATGGAGCCAATTGGACATTTATTATATGGGGAGCCATTCATTCATTACTTTTTATACCTCTCTTAATATTCAATAGAAATAGAAAAAATTTGGATCAGGTTGCTTTAAATAGAATAGTCCCGTCATTTAAAGAAATACTTCAGATGGGAAGTACGTTTTTCTTTGTAACACTAGCTTGGATATTTTTTAGAGCCGATTCCTTTGCCGATGCACTCCTTTATCTGAAACAACTCTTTAGTTCTATACGGTTTAATATAACATATCTCAATATTGAACGATATACTATTGAAATGTTAGGGATTATTGGCTTATTGGTACTTATCGAATGGTTTCACAGGACACAAGAACATCCTTTTTTTGGTAGGTTTAAGTGGGTTAAAATTATTGGCATAATTCTATTACTGCTTACTCTAGGGGTATATTCTGATCATCAGGAGTTTATTTATTTTCAGTTTTGATGGCACGATTTGCAAAACATATTGGCTTACTTATTCTTTCGGTTTTGATCGTTATGATTATTCTTGATAAACTCTATTCATATACCTTTAAAAACAGTGCGCCCCGATCTAAAATACAGAAGATTCTGCAGCTTGGAGAATCCCATTATGATTTGATTTTTTTAGGAAGTTCTCGAACAGAAAATCACGTTGACTGTGCGGTAATTGAGCGCATTACTGGAAAATCATGTATTAATTTTGGAATCTCTGGTGGGAGTATAGGTGATATGGTAATCCTTATGCGGCTGATGGAAACCAGAAATGTTACGTTTGAAAAGGCATTTCTACAATTAGATTATAATTATAATAGTCAAGGGCTATCACAGAATTTTAAAGCACGACTTATGCCGTTTATTCATGAGCCTACAGTAAAAAAAGAGCTTAACGCTGTTGGGGTTCATTGGACAGAAAGTAATATTTCATTCTATCGATTCATGAAATATGATCAGGTTATTGGCTTTCGTGAGTTTATTAGTAGTGTAATTAATAAAAAACCAAAAACAGATTTGAATGTTGGTTTTGCTCCTAAAATTGGGGTAGGTGAGGCTATAGCAACATCTTTTCCTGAAAAATTTAAAGAGGTCAATACAGAAATTCAAGCACTTGAAGCTATTATTGGTAGTCAAGACAAAGAAATACATTACTTTACGGCACCATATTGTAATAAGGTGCAAGGACGGGATGCAGGAATACAGCAACTCAAAAACAGGGTAGAAAACCTTCATGATTATATTGGGATTTATGATGATAAACCCGAGTATTTTTTTAATTGTGGTCATCTTAATCTTGATGGAGCCCGAGATTTTTCCAGAATATTGGCTAAAAAACTAATACAACCACAATTCTAATGCTGTTCAATTCTCTGGAATATCTAATTTTCTTGCCAGTATGCTTCTTGCTGTACTGGTTTGTATTCAAAAAACATTTACAAATACAGAATGCCCTAGTTCTTGTGGCTAGTTATGTATTCTATGGTTGGTGGGATTACCGTTTTTTGGGATTAATTGTGTTCAGTACACTTATTGATTACGCTGTTGGATTACAACTAAGAAAAGCCAAAAGTAACACCCGACGCAAGGGTTGGCTGCTAGTAAGCCTGCTAGTAAATTTAGGTTTGCTAGGGGTATTTAAGTATTACAACTTTTTTGTAGAAAGTTGGGTGATTGCTTGGGAAGCTTTAGGGGTAACAATGGAGATGTCTACTTTAAAATTGATTCTACCTGTGGGAATCTCGTTCTATACTTTTCAAACTCTGAGCTATACGGTAGATGTATATCGAGAGAAGCTTGAACCAACACCTAATCTATTAGCATTCGCCAGTTATGTAGCGTTCTTTCCACAACTGGTTGCTGGACCCATAGAACGAGCAACACGCTTATTACCTCAGTTCTCTAAGAAACGTGATTTTGATTATGATCAAGCTGTTTCTGGGATGTATCTCATTGTTTGGGGTCTATTTAAAAAGGTAGTGATTGCCGATAATTGTGCCTTTTTTGTCAATACCATTTTTGATAACCCCTCAGGATATAGTTCGTTAGAACTAGGCCTTGGGGCATTTCTTTTTGCCTTTCAAATCTATGGTGATTTCTCTGGCTATTCAGATATTGCTATAGGTACGGCTCGTCTTTTTGGTTTTGATCTGATGACTAATTTTAAGTTTCCCTACTTTGCTAAAAATATTGGTGATTTCTGGCGACGCTGGCACATTTCCCTCTCAACTTGGTTCAGAGATTATGTCTATATTCCTTTAGGTGGATCAAGAGGATCCCGAGTGCAGCAAATACGTAACGTAACTATTATTTTTTTTGTCAGTGGGTTTTGGCATGGAGCCAATTGGACGTTTATTATCTGGGGAGGAATCCATGCCTTGTTTTTTATCCCTTTACTGCTCTTAAAACGCAATCGTGCCGATGTGCATACGCGGCATATTGTATGGACAGATAGTTGGCGAATGTTAGGCACGTTTGTGCTTGTTACACTAGCCTGGATTTATTTCAGGGCAGATACTGTGACACTTGCCCATGAATATATTCTTCACATGTTTGGAAATGTCACATTTGATGTTTCTCTTTTTACACAATCCAATAAGTATGTATTGTACGCCGTGACCTGCGGTTTTGGCATTCTGTACCTACTGGGTATGGAAGGGCTTGCATACATTAGGGGGAAACAAGAAGTTCATTTAAACTTATGGACTGCTTTTGTGACAATCATTCTCATTAGTTTTTTAGGTGCATTTCAAAACCCAGAAACCTTTATCTATTTTCAATTCTAATGCAAAAATTTATACTACACACACTTAAATATATCCTGTTCATTTTGATTGTACTTAATGTGGCAAGTGCACTTAGTCTATGGGTGCATCGCAAGAGTGCATACTATAAACCTTCCTATCTGGTATCACAGGTTGAGCAGGACGATTTTGATTATATTATTTTAGGTTCTAGTACTGGACTGACCACATTGAATTCCATACAAATAGACACAATCACAAGGTTAAGCGGTATCAATCTAAGCATGGATGATAGTTCATTGAGTAGTCATTATTTGATGTTATCCCATTTTTTGAACCTAGGAAAAACTACAAGAAAGGTAGTGCTTAGTATTAGTGAAGGTGATCTGGAAAATGAAAACCCCAAGCTTAGTGGGAATGATTATAGATTTTTACCCTGGATATCCAAACCTTATGTGCGTACATACTATGCTTCTTTTTCTGGCAAGAAAGCACAAGGGCTGGCAATGAGCAGGTATTTGCCTATTTGGGGGATTAGTCAATATAATAGCGTTTTGTTTTTCCCATCATTGCAAGCAATATTGCAACCTCAGAAACGAAACCGTTTTGATAGATATGGCAATTATGTCTACCCTAACTCTGGAGGGGTAAATACAATATCTGAAAAAGAAACACATATTCAGATTAATAATCCCTTTTTTAACAAACTAAAGGCCTTATGCGATGATCACCAGATAGAGCTTATTCTGTATCAACCACCTGTAGCCAATAAAAATGTCCTTACGATAAACACGGATTTAGAATGGATCAATCATTCTAAGTTGCTAAATGACAGCAAGCTATTTTATGATAATGCTCATGTGAATGCAGAAGGAAGGTTTATAGCTTCGAAAGAACTAGCCAAAGCTTTCCTGAAAATTTGATTATCACTTGGATTATTGTTAAAAAGTAAATAGCTTTTCAAAGACTTTAAATTTCCCTAAATTATGATAAATAAAAAGAAAATTATCTTTCTTAATTCATATTCTCCTCGGACTGGTCATAATTTTGTTTCCGAAGTTTTAAAAATAGCATCTGATTGTGAAATCTTACACCACAA
>CAZDFA010000152.1:0-5032 GCA_964504555.1 uncultured Flavobacteriaceae bacterium
ATAGTAAACCTTTATAAGAGATCATATAGAAGAATATAAACGCATTAAATTTGAAATACATAAGATTGGGGAATGCTTAAATCTAATTGGAAACAAAAAGAAAAAATATTTTGTATCGGTAGAAATAAAACAGGTACAACAAGTCTCGAAAAGCTTCTTCAAGGTTTTGGATATAAAATGGGTGATCAGGCATCGGCTGAAATACTGGTTAATGATTATGCAAAAGGTGACTTTAATAATATAATCAGATACTGCAAAACTGCAGATGCCTTTCAGGATGCTCCATTTTCCTGGCCTTTTACCTGGTTAATTCTAACACAACATTTTCCTAATGCTAAGTTTATCTTATCTACCAGAGAGCAGGAAACATGGTATCATTCTATTTCCTCATTTCATACAAAGTTATTTAGCTCTACAAATAGTACTCCAAGTTTAGAAGATTTAAAGAATGCTAGCTATAGGTACAAAGGATTTGTTTGGGAAGTTTTTCAATCTGTTTGGAAAACACCTGAAGATGATCTATATAACAAAGATATGATGATTTTAAACTATAGAAGACATAATGAAGATATCTTGCATTTTTTTAAAAATAAGGATAACTTTATTCATATTGATGTTTCAAATGAGAAGGATTATATAAAATTGTGTTCTTTTTTAAACAAACAGCCCAAGAGTTCTAGTTTCCCTCATTTGAACAAAACAGACGAAAAAGTATAAGATTTAAAAACACTTTAGTTTCATCAATGATTCCTGTAACCAAAACCTTCTTGCCACCAAAAACTGTTTATCAAGACATATTACGCAGGGCATGGGAAAAAGGTTGGATAACCAATCGCGGAGAGTTGGTTCAAGAATTGGAAACTAAAATTAAAGAATTTCTTGATTCGCCATCATTGATTGCAATGACCAATGGTACTTTGCCATTGCAGATAGGAATTAAAGCACTTGGGTTGAAAGGGGAAATAATTACAACGCCTTTTAGCTATGTTGCAACTATATCATGTATCGTATGGGAAGGATGCGCCCCTGTTTTTGTTGATATAGACAAAGAACATTTGACTATAGATGAGACCAAAATTGAAGAATCCATAACACCAAAAACTGAGGCTATTTTGGCCACCCATGTTTTTGGAAATCCTTGTAACATTGATGCTATTACTACCATTGCCCAAAAGCATAATTTAAAAGTTATTTATGATGCTGCTCATTGTTTTGGAGTTCAATATAATGGGAAGAGTATTTTTCATTACGGTGATATTAGTACTTGTAGTTTTCACGCTACTAAATTGTTTCAGACAGGTGAAGGCGGTGCAGTATTCTGTGACGATTCAACTACTTTAAATAAGTTGTTTTATCATCATAATTTTGGTCATAAGGGCAAAGAAGCGTTTCAAGGTTTGGGCATTAATGCTAAGATGAGTGAACTACAAGCAGCTATGGGTCTTGCCGTTCTGCCATATATTCAGAAGAACATAAGAAAAAGGGAAGAGGCAGTTGCCGTATATACTTCCCATCTTGAAAATAAGCTTGACCTCCTAAAAATTAGAGAAGGAACAGACTGGAATGCAAGTTATTTCCCAATATTATTTAAAAATGAAGTAACACTGCTACGGGCAGTTGAAACCTTAAATAAGCACAACATTTATCCAAGACGATACTTCTACCCAAGTTTGGATACCTTACCTTATATCAAGAATATGAAATGCCCAGTTTCTAGAAATGTTGCCTCAAGAATATTGTGTTTACCCTTATTTGAGTCGCTCGATTTGAATACTGTAAGGAAAATATGTGATCTTATTACAAGAAGTTTATGAGTATTGCCGTCATGCAACCTTATTTCTTTCCGTATTTGGGTTACTTTCAGCTAATACAGGCAGTAGATACCTTTGTTTTTTATGATGACGTTAATTTTATTAAGCAAGGTTATATTAATAGCAATGCGGTTATAGTAAACAATAGAAATTATAAATTTACTGTTCCTTTAACTAAAATGAGTTCTCATAAGGCGATTAAGGATACTTTCGTAAATGGTCATCTATACTTTTCTTGGAAAAAAAAATTTCTTAAAACGATATGGCAAGAATATAATAAGGCCATATGCTTTGAAGCGGTTTATGAACTTATTAAGCGAGTTTTAGATCATGATGAGGTGACTACCATTG
This sequence comes from uncultured Flavobacteriaceae bacterium, assembly GCA_964504555.1. Classification (GTDB taxonomy): domain Bacteria; phylum Bacteroidota; class Bacteroidia; order Flavobacteriales; family Flavobacteriaceae; genus Dokdonia. Next base: position 2,163 of record CAZDFA010000152.1, read on the forward strand.
CAGATTTGACAATCTTTAGTATAGAAGAGTGTGCGACCTATCTGGAAATTCCTGTCCAATTTAAAATAAGTTCAAAAGACTATTCCGAAACACATGGATTATCTCGGGAAAAGCGCTTGCAAGCTATATGCTTTAAGGAGCAATCTAAAAAATACATTAATCCTTCGGGAGGGAAAACACTATATACCAAAGAAAATTTTTCAATAAATAATATAGAACTGTGGTTTATAAAAAATAATTTAGCTGTATATCCTCAGGTAAATAGGAAAGGAGGATTTATAAGCGGGTTGTCAATTATTGATGTATTGATGAACAATGATGTAACCTCCCTTAGAAAAATGCTTTTGGACTACAACTTAGACTAATGATCAAAATTGCTATTCATAGTGTGCCAAGAAGCGGTTCTACCTGGTTAGGCAATATTTTTAATTCTCATCCAGAAGTTCAATTCAGATATCAACCACTTTTTTCTTATGCATTTAAGAGTTACCTAACCACCTCATCAGAGAAAAAAGATATAGATGAATTTTTTGAAAAAATACTAGCTTCAACCGATGGATTTATTAACCAAAAAGAAGCAATAGCAGATGGCACGGTTCCGTCATTTGGTAAGGCAGGTATACCAAAAGCTACCTGTTATAAGGAAGTGCGATATCATCATATTTTAGAAAATTTAGTCAATCAATCTCCTGATCTTAAATTAATTTTACTTATTCGCAACCCAATGGCGGTAATCTATAGTTGGAAAAATGCACCTAAAGAATTTAAAACTCATTTGGGTTGGGATTTTGAGAAGGAGTGGTTTCAAGCACCTAGTAAAAATGAAAATAGAGAAGAAGAATATAATGGTTTTGCCAAGTGGAAAGAGGCAGCCCTGCTCTATATGAAACTCGCACATCAAAATACTCAACGAGTTAAACTAATTACTTATGATTATCTGTTAAAAAACACAGTTAAGGCAGCCAAAGAATTATTTGACTTTTCGGGTTTAGACTACGTACTGCAAACTGATGAATTTATCAATCAAAGTAAGCAGCGTAATAATATGAATGCCTATTCGGTGTTCAAGACAAAAAAAAATGATGAAATGTGGCAGAATTTACCAGAAGAAATAATAGCTTATATTGAGCAAGATCTAAAAGGTACTGCTCTAGAACAATTTTTAAAAGGATGACAGCCATGAAAGTAAGTGTTTGCGTTCAAACTTACAATCAGGTAAACTACATTAAGCCCTGTCTAGATGGTATCTTAATGCAGCAGACAAGTTTTGATTTTGAAATCATTTTAGGCGAAGATGAAAGTGCTGATGGCACCAGAGAAATTTGTAAAGATTATGCACTCAAATATCCCGAGCGAATAAAACTTCATCTCCGCAATAGAAAAGATGTAATAAAGATAGATGGTAGGGCAACAGGTCGTTTTAACCTTATTGAAAACCTAAAAGCTTCTAGTGGTGAATATATAGCATTTTGCGAAGGTGATGATTATTGGATAGACCCTTTAAAACTCCAAAAGCAAGTTGATTTTTTAGATAAGAATCCAGATTACGCGATATGCTTTCATAATGTAAAAATCTACGCAGAGGAAGATAGGATTCTAAAGGGAGATACTGTTACTCGAAGTGTGCCTGAAATTACTTCAATTAAGGATTTGGCACTTGGCAATTTTATACATACACCTTCAGTTATGCTTAGGAATAAATTTGAAATACCAAATTGGTACGATCAAGTTAGTCTAGGAGACTGGACGCTATATATGACTGTTATAGGGGCTCATAAAATAAAGAAGTTGGATCAGGAGATGGCTGTTTACAGGGTGCACGGAGGAAGTCTGTGGAGTTCAACAGATAGAGCAGACAAAATAAAACGTACTCGCAGAGATGTGCAGATTGTATTAAATAATACAAATTTTAAGGATAAAGCAGTAATTGAAATACTTCAAAATAGAATAACTGAAACTCCAAAAAATCAGAAAAAAAACACCTCTGGAAATCTTATTAAAAGATTAAAAAAAAAGTTAAAAAAGTTGAATTGACATCAATATAGAAATCTCATTATTATTTCTTAAAAAGTCCCATTTTTCGGCTAATTTTTTTTCCAGTTTTATCAATATAAAACCAATTTGCTAAATCCAATTGTTTATGCTTAATAAATCTTAAGGCTCCAAGGGATTTTACTTGAGTCTTAAACCGCTCCTCTATGATACGATATAATTCAGAATCAGATTTATTCCTTTCATTTATGGCATCACGTGTCTTTTGATCGATTATTATCCCTTGACTTGTGCCACGGTTACCATATTTATAATATGGTATACCCCATTTATATAGCTTACTTAATAGTATTAAAGAGGTATTGTATTCTTCCAAAAGGCCAACGAAAGAAAAATAGTTATCAATATTCTTAAGGGCCATATCCAACATATTTTCAGGAGTCTCATGCTCCAAGCCACTTATCCATCGTACTTGTGCATTATGTACATCTCCCTCTGTGGTACTTGAAACAAAATCATACAAGGACATGTTACTTATTTTTGAATATAACCTGTGCTGTGGTCTCTTAAGAACATAATTGTAAAAAGAAACAATTCGATCTTCAGGTTTACGTAAGAATGTGATATAATGGGTAGGGCCATATAAATATTTATCTAACCCAAATAACATATGACCTTTTAAGAGATGTATTTGTTTACGTTGTTCTTGGGATAAATCGATAAATTCCTTAGTATTAAGACGAGTATTGTTAATCACTTTAATATCAAAAATCTCATGTTTGCTATACTTTCTATTTAGAATACTGTGTAATGTTGTTCCCCCGTTCTTTGGAATATGTAAAAAGATAAGATTATGAGAAGTTTTGGAAGGCATAAAA
>CAZDFA010000153.1:0-4892 GCA_964504555.1 uncultured Flavobacteriaceae bacterium
CTCATTTCTAAAAGGGACTATGATAGAAAGTTTTATTGTGGCTGCCGCAGGCATTGGAGTGAATAATTTAAGGCTCTTAAGCCCCATATTGAGTTTTGCAATCAGTATAGCATAGCATAGCGTAACTACAATGGATATTCCAAAAAGAACAATCATGATGTTAGAGGAGCTAACTTATTTTTTTTTAAGGGTTTCCACTTCAAAACAAATAGGATACCAGCAAGTACAGGTAATATGGCATTAAATAACCACATAATTACTGGGATGATTACCAGTGTGCTTGCTGAAATGTTTAGAGAGCCAAAAACGAGTAAAGCCACACTACTTTTTATAGCAACGTCTAGCAATTGGAAAACAGGTAGCAGCGAGTTAAATAAATAGTAAATGCCAATAAGTAACATTGTGTTGAAGTACCCTATATCAGATTTTGCCAAATACAACAGAAAATACAATTGATGTGAAAAAATGAGATAGCGCCCAAATGATAGCGCAATTACCCGAAACGCAATATTCTTAGATATATCAAGAGGTATTTTGTAGTGCTCCTCAATTTTGTTTCTGAACGTTGATAGACAAATGGCAATGAGGCATAGAATCACAATTAATGCAATAAAAGGCCAGCGTAGTGAAGCTGAAATAAGTGAATTGCCTACAGTAAGTAATCCAATAATTCCAAAAATAGTAGTTGGAATCATTTGTGAAGCACTGCCAAAAAAGTGCAAAGCTATAACACCTTTTCGCTTATTTGATGCAAAGTACAAAGCTTTGGCGCCGTAGGCACCTAATTTTGCTGGAGTGATTACACTTACTGTGTGCGCGGTAAAAACTTGTTTTATGCTTTCGTAGAATGTGCTACCAATAGGCTCAGTCTTGACGTTTTTAATAAGGCTATGCCACTTTATGCATTCTATTAACCAGTTGAAAACGGTATATAAAACTAATATTGCAATATTACTTAAATTAGCAGTTAAAATTGAATATATCTCTTTTGCAGGATTTTCAAATAGGACTGCATTAAAATGGCTATATAACCAATATCCAATACCAAGAAGGATAATGCCTTTAGTACAGCGCACTAATAAATGTGTAGATTTGTATGATTTGGAGATCATATGAGAGTACAAAGTACTAAAAAAGCGGTTTTCTAGTGCCAAAAACTGAAAAGATCATATTAGGTATTGACCCAGGAACGACCATTATGGGTTTTGGCTTGATCAAAGTTATAGGCAACGCTATGGAATTTTTACAACTTAATGAACTATTGCTTGGCAAGTACAAAGACCCCTATGTAAAGCTAAAGTTGATTTTTGAACGCACTATTCAGTTAATTGATGCCTACCATCCAGATGAAATTGCTATAGAAGCACCATTTTATGGGAAAAATGTACAGAGTATGCTCAAATTAGGCAGAGCGCAAGGAGTTGCTATGGCCGCAGGTCTTTCTAGAGAAATACCTATTACAGAATACCTGCCTAAAAAAATAAAAATGGCTATTACTGGTAATGGAAATGCATCCAAAGAACAAGTGGCCAAAATGCTTCAGTCCTTACTTAAAATAAAAGAATTACCTAAAAATTTTGATAGTACTGACGGTCTTGCAGCAGCAGTGTGTCATTTTTATAACAGAGGAAAGTTTGAACAAGGAAAACACTATTCTGGATGGGAGGCATTTGTAAAGCAAAATGAGGGCAGAGTGAAATAAAAGAATTGGTTTTACCGGAATTATTCGTCTCTACTTTACTTATCTTTTTAATTTTGCGCTATGCTAGAAAATAAAGATCAAAGTCGTACCTCTTTGGAAGAACTTGGAGAATTTGGCCTAATAGACCATCTCACCAAACATTTTTCTATACAACAGTCATCTACAATTAAGGGGATAGGGGACGATGCGGCTATTTTGAATTATAAAGATGAAAAAGTACTTATATCAACAGATTTACTAATAGAAGGTGTACATTTTGATTTGAGTTATGTGCCATTAAAGCATCTAGGCTATAAGGCAGTTATGGTAAATCTTTCTGACATCTATGCAATGAACGCACATCCATCACAGATAACTGTTTCCATTGCTGTTTCCAATAGATTTCCACTGGAAGCTTTAGAAGAGTTGTACGCGGGTATTCAAACAGCCTGTAACGTCTATAAAGTAGATTTAGTTGGTGGAGATACTACTTCATCACAGACAGGATTAATAATAAGTATAAGTGTTATTGGGCATGCTGCCGATAAGATTGTGCAGCGATCAGAGGCACAAGAAAATGATCTGCTTATTATTAGCGGAGATATTGGTGGGGCCTATATGGGACTTCAAGTGTTGGAGCGTGAAAAGTCGGTGTATCAAGTCAATGTTCGCAATCAACCGGATTTAGAGCCGTATTCGTATATCATAGAGCGTCAGTTAAAGCCCGAAGCTCGTAAAGATATCATTGAACTTTTAGATAAGTTGGAAGTTGTTCCTACTGCAATGATTGATGTAAGTGATGGTTTGTCTTCAGAAATTATGCATCTCTGCAAAAATTCAGAAGTTGGGTGTAATTTATATGAAGATAAAATCCCTTTAGATCCTCAAGTAATAAGTACCTGTGAAGAATTTAATTTAGATAGTACAACTATTGCTTTGAGTGGAGGAGAAGATTATGAGCTCCTATTCACAGTAAGTCAAGGAGATTATCCTAAAATAAAAGCTAATCCCAATCTCACGGTAATAGGTCATATTACTCATAAAAATGAAGGAATACATTTAATTACAAGGGCTAATACAAAAATACCCCTTACTGCACGTGGCTGGAATGCTTTTAAGTCAACAAAAGATTAACGGGCAACTCTTCTCAAATAGAAGTTTTCATAAACCTCATTGACGCGCCTAAGTTTGGGTGTAAGTGGCGTATAATTACCATAACCATCTAAGGTAAATTGTTTTTTGCAATGTGCGCATTCAAATTCTTTGATATTAGACTCGTATCTTCTTGTAATGCGGTAGGTGCATCCAAACAATTTACAAGCAATAAATGCAAATGGGTTTTTGCGAGCTTTGGTAGTAGGTTCAGCTTTCATAAAAATCATGAGATTTAAGAGATGACAAGATATGAATATATCGATAAAACGCCAATATATATCGATAAAACGCACAACCGATTATGTTTTTTTACATAAAATATTAATAATCAAATAATTAAATTTTAGTAAAAATCACAGTATTTCTGAAATCAAGGTACGATTGCAAGTAAATCTTGTATTTAGACTCACCAAGAATTACTAAAATCGCACTAAATTGCTTTGATATTTTGAAGATAACCTCCATCTAACTTATCTTGACCAAAAATGTAAAAGCTATAGTGTGGCTAAAGTAAAATCTAATTATTTATGCGTATTTCAAGAACTACTTGGATAACTGGGTTTGCCCTTTTTTCACTCTTTTTTGGAGCGGGAAATCTTATTTTTCCACCCTATCTAGGCTTTCAGGCAGGGCGGGGTTGGTCTTGGGTTACCATTGGGTTTCTTATTTCGGCAGTTGTAATTCCTATTTTGGCGATACAAGCTCATGCAAGACTGCAGGGGACAATGGCAGATTTTGGGTCTAAAATTTCACCACGCTTTGGGTTGATATATAGTATAGTAGTTTACATTATTTCTATTGCGTTACCGGCACCTAGAACAGCATCTGTAACTTATGAGATGGCCATAGAGCCTTATTTTAATCTTTCTTCTTGGTCTTTAAGTAGTATATACTTTGTACTTGTATTGGTGGTAGTTCTCAACCGTGCAAAGGTGGTGGATCTTGTCGGTAAATTTCTTACTCCAGCTATAGTAATCCTACTTGGAGCCATTATTGGCATAGGATTATTAGGTAATGATGTCTCGTATGCAGCATCTTCTTTCACAAATAATTTTACCAGTGGTTTACAAGAAGGGTATCAAACTTTTGATGCTATTGGAGGTGTCTTGGTAGGTGGTGTGCTTGTCATTTCTTGCGGGTTTAAAACAAATTCAAATGCCGAAAGGCGTAATATGATTGGCAAAGCTGGATTGATTGCGGGGATTGGTTTTTTCCTAGTTTATAGTGGTTTAATTGCTTTGGGAGCAGCAAAAAGTGGCGTTCTTCAAATTGAAAATAGAACAGATTTGTTAGGGCAGCTTAGTTTTGTTACCCTAGGCGATTGGGGAAGAAAAGCATTAGGGATACTTGTTGCTTTAGCTTGTTTTACAACGGCAGTTGGTATTATTACGGGAACAGCAGATTTTTTCAAGGGACTATTTAATGATTCCAAAAGAGCATATATCATCACAGCTGTTGTTAGTTGTATTATAGGTGTTATAGTAGGGCAGTTGGATGTGCATTATATTGTGGAAGTGGCAATACCCGTATTGATGTTTATTTACCCCATTACGATTGTTCTTATTCTACTTAATAATTTACCTGAACGCTATGCCTCCAGAACAGTTTTTGTTGTTGTTATTGTCATAACTATTGTGTTTAGCTTACCAGATTTTTTGTCGGCTATAGGTTTTAGCGAAAGCGTACAACCCATTATAACAAAATTGCCCTTAGGAAAGATCACCTTGGGCTGGCTACTTCCGGCGCTAGTTGGGTTTTTGTTGGCAAATTTTTTCAACTCGTCCAAAGAGAAATCATAATTCTGATCTTCATTAAAGAGTTATAGATTGTTTATAGAGGGAATGACTTAGATCATGATCACTGGCCTCCAGCATCTTATGTGCATTTCTTGAGTTGTTATTGGAATAATCTGAAAGAATATATACAATCAAGTCAATCAAACGTATTACCTCAATTTAATATCAATTCTGGTTGGGTAGATATTGAAGAGATATATTATGGTATTTGTATATCCGCAAGTAGTCCTAAAGTGAATTAATTTTCGTATATTCTATTG
>CAZDFA010000154.1:0-4834 GCA_964504555.1 uncultured Flavobacteriaceae bacterium
TCTGAATAGATTTTTGCCAATTCAACAGGATCTCCTGCATCTCTTAAATTGACAAAATTAGTGCCCTTAACGGTTCTGCCGTTTTTGATATCTAAACAAGGTATGATGCGTTTTGTTATCATATTCGAATTACGAATTAAGAATTTCGAGCGACGAATGAGTCATTATTTATTAATACGTTTTCTTACTGTTTTGATTGAAGCAACGGTTATTGCTAGTAATTCGTTCGCTTCAAGAACTAGTTCTTTCATTTCATCAAGATTTGTGTTTTGAACTTGAGAAAGAACTTCCATCCAAAAAAAATGCTTTCATCAGCTTCTTCTTCCACTATTTTCAACTTATGTATAAAATCTCTATCACTTTTAGCACGATTTGCAGCTCGATAATTAGCTCCAACTGAACTTGAAGACCTAATTAATTGTCTAACTAATGAGTCCAATTCTCGAGACTTAGGAATATTCTTGCACATTTGTATACAATTAATACTAAATACTTGTGTCCTCTTCTTTAAATCTTGTTTCATAATAGTATTGTAGGCAGTTCGTTACTAGTCACTCGTCGTTCGTAACTGTTAGATCCAGCCCATCATAAAACCCTAAATCACTATTGCTGAGTTGTTTTACCCAAAAGACAATTTGTCCTGTATGATAGCTCGCATGTTCTACTAGGTGCATTACACAACCTAAACCAGAAAAATTAAAGCCTTGCACATTTCGTTTTTCTAATAATTGTTCTTCTGTTGCTTGTTCAATAGTTGCAATAACAGCTTCAATGGTTACATCTAGTTTTTCCAACAAATCTGTCAATGAAAATCCTGACTGTGTTTCAAATTCATCATCCCTATTACGAGTGTCTTCTGTTTCTCCCAAACTAGCAATTCCATATTGAGTCATATTGCCACATATATGCAATAGTTGATTGCCAAGACTATTGCCCATTGAGACTGGTTTCTTCCAAATTAACTTATCTGTTTCACTCCCAGTGAATTTCACCAATTTATCGCAGGCAATATGAATCATTCGTTGGTTTTCGCGAAGGCGATAAATGGCATTTTCTTTAAAATCTGCTATCCAGTTCATATTTCTTGTATTTCTACGAAAGCGGAAATCTTGTTATTAATTATCCATTTAATATATAATCTTCTATCTCTTTTAAAGAGATTCGATATTCATAAATAGCCTTCCCAATAATTACTCCTTCACAACCCAAGGCGTTAAGCTTTGGTAGCTCCTCAAACTTAGAAATTCCACCAGAAGCTATTAATTTTACATTGCAAGATGCTAATATCTCCTTATAAAGGGCAAAACTTGGACCTTCTAGCATACCATCTTTGGCTATATCTGTAGAAATCACATACCTTATACCTTCTTTGTCATAACCTTTAATAAAATCAATAACATCATCTTCTGCAGCTTCTTGCCAACCTGATATGGCTATCTTTCTATCTTTTGCATCTGCACCCAAGATAATTTTTTCTAAGCCATACTGATCTAGCCATTGTAAAAACAGTTCTCTATCTTTTATTGCTATACTCCCTCCAGTAATCTGGTGTGCACCACTCTCAAAGGCAATATGCAAATCTTTATTTGTTTTTAAACCACCGCCAAAATCAATTTTAAGGTTGGTTTTGGATGATAATTGCTCCAATATTGCATAATTTACAATGTGCTTACTTTTTGCGCCATCCAGATCAACTACATGTAGGTATTGTATCCCATGCGCCTCAAATTGCTTAGCAACCTCCAATGGGCTTTCATTATAAACCTTCTTAGTGCTATAGTCGCCTTTGCTAAGACGAACACACTTGCCATCAATGATATCTATTGCAGGGATAATTCTCATAGTTCCAAAAAATTATTCAATATCTGCTCTCCTACTTTACCACTTTTTTCTGGATGAAATTGAGTTGCATAAAAATTTGATTTCGCAAAAGCTGCAGTATACTCCCCTCCATAATCTGAGACAGCAATAGTATCTTTAGTCACAGGTGCATAATAACTATGCACCATGTATATAAAGCTGTTTTCAATCACATTTTTATTTAATAATGACTTTAGATTACGTATCGTATTCCATTGTATTTGAGGGACTTTATTTTTATTATTAAAGCGCTTTACTTTTACGTCAAAAATACCTAACCCTTGAGTTTGTCCTTCTTCAGAAAAGGCACACATCAATTGCATACCTAAGCAAATTCCAAGAACAGGTTGCCTTAGTTTTGGTATTAATGTATCTAAACCAGAAGCCTTTAATTTTTGCATAGCACTACTCGCTTCACCAACGCCTGGAAAAATGACTTTGTCTGCTAATTGTATTTGGTTAGGGTCATTTGTCAAGGTAGCCTCATAGCCTTGCCGCTGAATGGCAAATTTGATACTTTGTATGTTACCCGCACCGTAGTTTATAATTGCTATTTTCATAACAAATTAGAAATTAGAGAAAAGAAAATTGACATATTATTCATTTTCTTGCCTTTATAAAACCCCTTTTGTAGATGGTAAAATCATACGCTCTGGATCTCGTTTTATTGCCATTTTGATGGCTTTAGAAAAAGCTTTAAAAATAGCTTCAATTTTATGATGTTCATTAGTGCCATCTGCTTTGATATTTAAATTGGCTTTAGCTCCATCACTAAATGATTTAAAAAAGTGATAGAACATTTCTGATGGCATTTTGCCTATCATCTCACGGTTAAATACGGCATCCCATACTAACCAATTACGTCCTCCAAAGTCAATAGCTACCTGAGCTAAGCAATCATCCATGGGTAAGCAAAAACCGTAGCGTTCTATACCTAATTTAGATCCTAAGGCCTTAGCGAAAACTTCACCTAGTGCTATTGCAGTATCTTCTATGGTATGATGCTCATCTACTTCTAAATCACCTTTAACACGAATATCCAAATCCATTTGCCCGTGTCGTGTTAACTGATCTAGCATATGATCAAAAAAGGCAATCCCAGTATTTATTTGAGCATTACCAGTACCGTCAAGGTTTAGTGTTATTAGAATGTCTGTCTCATTCGTTTTTCGCGTAAGCGTCGCAGTTCTATCCTTCAGCTTTAAAAATTCATAGATTTTTTCCCAATCATTGCTTTCCAAGTCAATGTATTTGTTCAGTTCGGCGTCAGAAACAGAGGTTTCCCCTGCGCCTAGATTAGTATTATCATTAATGAAAACACCTTTAGCTCCTAGATTTTTTGCCAGTTCTATATCGGTAAGGCGGTCACCGATAACAAAAGAATTGGCCAAATCATAGTCATCTGAAAAGTATTGTGTCAACAGGCCTGTGCTTGGCTTTCTAGTATCTTTGTTTTCATGTGGAAAGCTCTTGTCAATAAAGACTTCTTTAAAAACAACGCCTTCATTTTGAAATGATTCTAGGATAAAATTGTGAACTGGCCAGAACGTGTCTTCTGGGAATTGTTCAGTACCTAGGCCATCTTGATTGGTTATCATCACTAACTCAAAATCCAGCTCTTTGGCTATTTTACCAAGAAAGGTGAACACTTTTGGGTAGAAAATCATTTTCTCAAAAGCATCTATTTGCTCATCTGCTGTTTCCTTAATGATGGTGCCATCCCTATCGATGAATAATACACGTTTGGTCATTATGCTATTATATTTAGTGCTTCAATTAATGTATTGATTTCTTCTGTTGAGCCTACAGTAAATCTAAGGGTATTTTCACATAACGGTTGTGAACTTCTATTGCGTACGACAATGCCTTTTTGGATAAGTTGGGTATAGCGCCTTTCGGCATCATCAACGCGACACAAAACAAAATTGGCATCAGAAGGGTATACCTGTTTAACATAAGGAATCACCCGCAATGCGCTCATTAGCCTAGTTCGAGCATCTAATATAGCATCTACTTCTAGAGCAACACTACCCAAATTAGCAAAACGATTGTAGGCCTTTTCTAAGCTAAGTGTATTCACATTATATGGTGGCTTTATTTTATTGAGTATAGTTATAATATCGCTTGACGCGAAAGCCAACCCAAGCCTAACTCCAGCCATACCACAGGCTTTGGATGCAGTTTTGGTTACAATTAGATTTGGAAATGCTTCTATTCCATCAACCCTAGAGTGTTCCAAGCAAAAGTCAATATAGGCTTCATCAATAACAACTAGCCCTTGAAAAGACTCCAGCAGCTCATTAATTGCTGATTTATCAATAAGATTTCCTGTAGGATTATTGGGTGAACAAAGAAAGACGATCTTGGTCTTGGCGTCAACGGCAGCTTGAATACCTGCAACATTGGGCTGAAACTGATCGGTAAGCAGTACCTCTCTATTTTCAATATCATTGGTAGCCGCTAACACCTTGTACATACCATAAGTTGGCGGCAGTGTAATTACATTGTCAACACCTGGTCTGCAGAATGCACGATAGATTAGGTCAAGCACTTCATCACTCCCATTACCAACCAAAATATTCTCATTGAGACGACCGTGCTGTCGTGCTATTAACGATTTTAGATCTCGTTGTTGAGGATCTGGATATCGATTAACTCCATTTTCAAATGGATTCTCATTGGCATCAAGAAAAACCATATCTGCACCTACCTCTTTAAACTCATCACGAGCTGAAGTATAAGGCTTCATCGCAGCAATATTGGGTCGCACCAATGTGTTTATGTCAAATTCCTTCACTATTGTAATGATTTTAATCGCAAACTCACCGCATTTTTATGACCGGTCAAGCCTTCGGCAAGTGCCATTTTTTCAATAGCTGGTCCAATAGCCATAATACCGTCTTTACTGATCTTTTGAAAGGTGATTCGTTTCATAAAACTATCCAAACCTACTCCACTATACTGTTTGGCGTAT
>CAZDFA010000155.1:0-4662 GCA_964504555.1 uncultured Flavobacteriaceae bacterium
ACCTTAAAAAAGGAGATAAAGTATATATTGAGGGACGGTTAAAAACCAGAAAATGGACTGATGATCAAGGCCGTGAGCGTTACAGTACTGAGGTACATTGTCAAGACTTTACTTTTTTGACACCTAAAGGAGAAGGGCAACCTCATCTTCAATCTACACCTGTACCGCAACAACAAACACAAACTGCTGGAGCGCCTAATGTAGCACCTCAAGCTCCAACATCTACACCTGAGGAAGATGATCTTCCGTTTTAATGAAATTGTAATTAATATTGGATCCTGACCCTGAACCCTTACTCTTTATTTCATTTCTAATCTCAGGAACCGCCCTAGTTAGCTGCATTGTTTTACTATTACTTTTATTATGTTCTGCGTTGATAAGTGGTTCCGAAGTAGCCTTCTTTTCTCTAAGCGCCACAGATTTAAATAATGACGATGAGGAAAAGAATCAGTCTTCACAAAAACGCATTAGCGCATTACTGGACAAACCAAAAAAGTTATTGGCTACCATACTTGTAGCTAATAATACTATAAATATTGCCATTGTATTACTATTTGCAAGTTTAGGAGATCTGTTCTTTGGAAATCTAAAAACATTAGTTTGGGGTATTGATCTTCGATTTATTTTGGAAGTAGTAGTAATCACCTTTATAATACTTTTATTTGGGGAAATTCTACCTAAAATATATGCCAGTAGAAACACTCTAAAGTTTGCTAGTTTTATGGTAGTACCTTTGCAATTGTTGGATAGATTTTTCACTCCAATAACCTGGCCTCTGCAAGCGGTTACTTCTTGGGTTCAGGATAAACTTGGTGTTAGAAAATCTAACTTTAATGTAGATCAACTATCCCAAGCACTTGAACTGGCTAGTGAAGAAGACACCTCCAAAGAAGAACAAAAAATACTGCAAGGCATCGTTTCCTTTGGCAATACAGATACCAAACAAGTTATGCGCCCAAGAATGGATGTTTTTGCGCTCAGAAAAACAGATAGCTTTAGTACAATCCTACCTGATATTCTTAAAAATGGCTACTCCAGAATACCCGTGTATGAGGATAGCATAGATACTATTTCAGGAATATTGTATGTCAAAGATTTATTGCCTCACTTAAGTGCCAAAAAATTTGAATGGAATAACCTACTAAGAGCTCCTTACTTCATACCTGAAAATAAAAAACTCGACGATCTCCTTGCCGAGTTTAAAGCAAAAAAAATACACCTAGCTATAGTGGTTGATGAATATGGTGGTACAAGTGGAATAATCACACTCGAAGACATTATTGAGGAAATTGTTGGAGATATTAGTGATGAGTTTGACGATGAAGATATCATTTACTCAAAAATAGATGAGACCAATTATATTTTTGACGGAAAAACTTCCTTAAAAGATTTTTATCGTATTGTAAAACCTAATGACGAGGAAGATTTTGAAAACAAAAAGGGCGAAGCAGAAACTATTGCTGGTTTTATTCTAGAATTGTCCGGTGGTTTTCCTCGAAAAAAAGAAGTAATAAAGTTTAATCATTATACGTTTACCATAGAAGCTATTGACAAAAAACGTATCAAACAAGTAAAATTTACGCTATTTAAGTGAACACTTACAAATCATTTCTTTGTCTATTTTTAATTTGTTTTGCAAACTCTTGTAAAGAAGATGTTTTGCCAAAACCCAAGGCGCAATTACGTCTTGAATATCCAGAGGCAAAATATCAAAATGCCGCAACTAACTGTCCTTATAGTTTTGATATCAATACTATTAGCAATATAAATAAGGGAAACAATTGCGCTATTGAAATTGACTATCCTCAAATGAATGGAACCGTATATCTAACCTACAGACCTGTAAAAAATGACATAAATAAACTGCTCAAAGATGCACAAAAAATCACCTACGAACATGTAGTGAAAGCAGATAATATTTTGGAGGAAAAATATGTCAATCAACAGCAGCAGGTGTATGGTATGTTTTATGATGTTAGTGGTAATGCAGCATCACAATCGCAGTTTTATGTCACTGACAGTCTACGCCACTTTATTACGGGCTCAATCTATTTTAATGCCAAGCCTAACTATGATAGTATTTATCCAGCAGCTGTTTATCTAAAAAATGACATCAAAAGGCTCATGGAAACTATTTATTGGCAATAGTATTTCAAAGTAACTTTCAATTACTTTTTTATCTATTAATTTGAATAATTATATAGACCTTTGCGGGCATAAAAAAGAGCTCAATGCCAGCCAAAAGTTTGAAGTGGGTTTACCTTATAGTTCTTGCTGTTATTTGGGGTAGTTCCTTTATTCTTATTAAAAAAGGACTGTTAGGATTGAGTCCGCTACAATTAGGCTCCATTCGTATATTATTTACTAGTTTTTTCTTATTGCTTATTGGCACTAAAGCATTGCGCAAAATAAAACGCCCAGAATGGAAGTGGTTATTTATTTCAGCATTACTAGGGACATTCTTTCCAGCCTTTTTATTTGCTTATGCTGAAACTGAAATTGACAGTGCTATTGCAGCGATATTAAATTCAAGTGTTCCCTTACTGGCTCTTTGCATTGGGTTGTTATTTTTTGGTACTAGCTTTATAAAACGTCAACTCTTGGGCGTTTTAATAGGTCTGGTTGGTGCAAGTTTTCTAATTCTTATAGGTGCCAGCATAAATCCTGATCAAAATTATTGGTATGCTTTGCTTGTTATTATAGCTGCATCGATGTACGCCATTAATGTAAATATTATTAAAAAATATATGCAAGGCATCTCAGCAATTGGGATTGCCGTTGGCAATTTTATTTTCTTGATAATACCGGCACTAGCAATTCTATTAACCACCGACTTTTTTACTCTAGAAAACATAAGCAGTAATGAGGTAAAACTCTCTCTTTTTTACGTACTTATTTTATCTCTTTTTGGTACAGCTGCAGCAAAAGTGATGTTTAATAAATTAGTACAGATAAGCGACCCTGTTTTCTCTTCTTCAGTAACTTATTTAATGCCTGTCGTTTCTGTAATTTGGGGGCTTATTGATGGAGAAAAATTTAATTTACTACAATTAGGTGCATCCCTAATTATTATTACAGGCGTTTATTTAGTCAACAAACGGAAAAAAGAAGAAATCCCTAAACCAAACTAACGCCCAAAGCGATACCCCACTCCTACATTAAGCAAGTTTACATTACTGTTAAAATCGTTGTCTGGCACATCATCATCTGGTGCAAGGGCTGTGAAATCATAAATCGCTTGTATAAAAAAGCGAGTAGATATAAAGTAAGCTAAACCAGTACTTATATTAAAGCCTACTTGAGTTTCTGGCACATTATTCAACTCAAAGTCACTAATAGACTGTTGGCTGCTAAAAGTGAACACAGACAAACCCACTCCTAATGATGGTCTAAAATCTCCTAACTGATCTAACTGTAATTCAACGATACCATTAGGTTGTATATAAAAAGCGTTTGCACTAAAATCTGCACCAAATTCTCTATTTCTTGGATCTGTAAGCAATCCCAAATAAAGACCGGCTCCAACATTAATTGATCCAGTCTGAACGAAGCGATAACTCGAGCCAATGCCCAATACACCATTAAAATTTGATCCTACAAAGTTATTGTCTAATGTGATAGGAAAATGTACCTCCACACTCCATTTCTCACCTTGGGCAAAGCCCGAAGTAAGACAGCATAAAAGCAAGACGCCTGCTAAATATTTAATCATAGTTTTAGTCTAACCCATAGGCGGTTGACCAGCCAATATCTCCTCATTGGCATATGACTCAAACTGCTTAAAGTTGTCTTTAAAGGATTGAGCCAGCTTATGCGCGGTTTCGTAATAACCTTTGTCATTATTCCAGGTTTTTCTGGAATTTAAAACTTCTGATGGTACTCCTGGTATTTCTCTTGGTTGAGCTAATCCAAAAACAGAATGAATATGATACTGATCGTGGTTAATTTCCTTTGGCAATCTATTTTCTAAAACGGCATTTATCATAGCTCTAGTATATTTTAATTTCATTCGAGAGCCAATACCGTAAGGGCCGCCTGTCCATCCTGTGTTAACCAACCATACTTGCACCCCACTTTCTTTCATTTTTTTACTGAGCATTTCTGCATAAGCAGTAGGATGCAAAGGCATAAACGGCGCGCCAAAACAGGCTGAAAAGGAAGGAAGAGGCTCTGTTACCCCAGCTTCGGTACCTGCTACTTTAGCAGTATAGCCACTTATAAAATGATAGGCCGCCTGCCCTGGAGTGAGTTTAGAAAGTGGAGGCAAAACGCCAAAAGCATCAGCAGTTAAAAAGAAAATATGTTTAGGATTAGTTGCTAAAGATGGTTTTTGAATATTAGCAATATGATGAATTGGATAACTTACTCTGGTATTTTGTGTAATTGAGGTGTTCTCAAAATCAACCGTACCAGTTTTATTTAAGATAACATTCTCCAGAATTGCTCCAGACTTGATGGCATTGTAAATATCAGGTTCATTTTCCTGAGACAGGTTAATAACTTTAGCATAACAGCCTCCTTCAAAATTAAAAACCATATTATCTGGTGTCCAACCGTGTTCATCATCACCAATGAGTTTTCTGTTAGGATCTGCCGAAAGGGTAGTCTTCCCAGTTCCTGACAAACCGAAGAATATAGCTGTTTCTCCATTTTCACCAACAT
>CAZDFA010000156.1:0-4644 GCA_964504555.1 uncultured Flavobacteriaceae bacterium
AAAGTTTATATGCTATTTAATTACAGGTGTTTGAGGTTATGTATAGTCAGATTTACATCCTCAAAATGAAAACCAATAAGACTATTTAAATGAAAAAAAACATATTCCTAGTCCTTTCACTTACACTCAGCACTGCAATTGCACAAACCTTATTACAAGCCGATACTGTATTTGATGGAGAAACATTGCATCACAACTGGGTTGTTGTGGTTGAAGGAAATACAATCCGTTATGCAGGACCCAATGATGGTAATGTACCTAAAACTAAACAAACTATAGATTTAGCGGGGACAACACTTATGCCGGGACTTATTGAGGGTCACTCTCACCTCCTACTTCACCCGTATAATGAAACCAATTGGAATGATCAAGTACTAAAGGAATCATATGCTGAAAGAGCCATTCGCGGCAGTATCCATGCGCGTAATTCGTTACTTGCTGGGGTGACGACGATGCGTGATCTGGGATCTGAAGGTGCTGGTTATACCGATGTCTATTTAAAAAAGACTATAGAAGATGGTCTTATACCTGGGCCACGATTGTTGGTTGCAGGACCAGCTATTGTTGCTACAGGTGCCTATGGCCCGAAAGGATTTCACGAAGGCGTTACGGTGCCATTGGGTGCAGAAACTGCTAGTGGTGTCCCAGACTGTATTGCAACAGCACGCAGGCAATTGGGAGGTGGGGCTGATTTTATAAAAATATATGCCGACTATCGCTGGCAAACAGGAGCCCCTTCTCAAGCCACATTTTTACAAGAAGAATTAAATGCTATTGTACGAACAGCAACTAGTGCTGGTACTTATGCTGTGGCGCACGCCAGTACCCCAGAAGGTATGCGTCGTGCTATACAAGCAGGCGTAGAAACTATAGAACATGGTGATGGAGGTACTTTAGAAATTTTTAAACTTATGAAGGCTAAAAACGTAGCCCTTTGCCCTACCCTAGCCGCTGGTGATGCCATTACACGATATAATGGCTGGAATAAGGGTGTAGATAAAGAGCCAGCACGTATTATACAAAAACGAAAGAGTTTTTCCCTAGCGCTGCAGGTTGGAGTTACAATAGCTTTTGGAGGTGATGTTGGGGTATATGCTCATGGCGAAAACTATCGGGAACTAGAACTTATGGTAGACTATGGTATGAAACCTATAGATGCATTGCGCGCTGCAACGAGTAGCAATGCCGCTATTTTTCATTTGGGTGAATTGGGTCGGGTAAAAGCTAAATTTCTAGCCGATCTGATAGCTGTTAAAGGCAATCCTACAAAAGATATTTCCGCTATGCGAATGGTAAATTTTGTAATGAAAGATGGTGCCGTGATTAAATATGAATAAAAATCCAAAGTGTGGTATGACTATATATCTTTTGGCGTCCTGTCTGATGATTGAGAGGAAAGCAAATAATTAATCCACCTTTTACGGCCATCACTAATTACACGTATTCTTGGAGAAACACTGGAATAATTCGATAAAACCCAGATTGTTTTAGGTCTAATTAGTATGTCCTTTGTTACTTCATATCTGGGTCTTGATATATGCGTACATAATCAATCTCCATAATACTTTGTGTAAATGAAGGTGAAATTTCTGGTAATAAAGCTACATTTAATAAGAGATATTGATTGGTGTCAAAGGGCCAGGTTTGCATATTCTTAATTTTAGGTTCATAGACATAATGCTCTTTACCATCTATGCTAAAACTTATACGGTTTGATGTCCACAAGACATCATATATGTGAAAATCTGTACTAGCAGTTTTAATTTGTTGCCCTCCTTTGTTGACAGTGTCACCATAACTCGCCAAATTATGTATCGCGCTTTGTACAAAGTTTTGATTTCTCCCCCAATGTTCCATAATATCAATTTCACCACAATTGGGCCAGTTCATTGCACCATGAGTGGGTTCCCAATATCCACCTAATTCCTTAATATGCTGACCTAACATCCAAAGGGCAGGCCAAGTACCTGTTCCTGAAGGTAGTTTGGCTCTAATTTGAAGATAACCGTAGGTAAACGCAAATTTAGAATTGAGACGTGCAGATGTATGAGTGCGGGTTACTCCTTGATCTGTAAAATCCTCTTTTTTGGAAACTATCTTGAGGGTACCATCACTTACATAGGAGTTTGTGAGTCTATTGGTATAGTGTTGTATTTCACCGTTAAACCAGCTAACGCCATTGGGCAATTGTGTTTGATGGTGCCATTTGGTACTGTCTATAGCTCCTTGGCCATCAAATTCATCACTCCATACCAATTTATAATTGTCTTGTTGTGCTAGCAGTAAAACACTTGATAAACAAATAATTATACTAAATGCAAATCGCATGCTTATTTATTTTTATCGACTACTGCAAAGGTAATTCATTGAGCACAGTTTCAAAATATAAAGTTGTTGTCAAAGATCCAATTGTTAGCTGAGCATATGCCTGTTTTAGTGTTTTTTATAATTCGGATTTGGTCTGTAAAGAAAGTCATCCACGCCAAATCATAAATGGCTATAAGTAATTGCTCGGTTCTTGCTCATCTGAAATTTCTATGATTTGGGTATATTTGGAAAGACTTTTCGGCTGGAACCGACCAAAATAGCTATATTTTACTAGCAAAATCTGGATCTTTGGATAGCAGTTATAACGCTAGGGACTATACGAGATTATCAAAATACCACAGTATATAAAGCCATTGGAATAAAAGAATATGAAGAAATTAACTATACTAATATTCCTGATTTTTTTATCAATTAACAGCTACTCACAATCAGATAAAGAATTGGTTTTAAAATCATTTGAGAATTACAAAAATGCAATCCTTGCCGATAAAGGAAAATTAGCAGCTGCTTTTGTTGACAGTCGAACCATGAATTACTATTCTACTATATTGGATAAAGTAAAAACGGCCGACTCATTGGATGTTGATTCTATGGGGATAATAGACAAGCTTACTGTGCTAACTGTGAGGCATAGAACAACTAAAAAGGAATTACTCAATTTCAATGGTAGAGATTTATTTATTTACGCAATTGATAATGGAATGGTTGGTAAAAATGGTGTTGTAAATGCTGAATTAGGAGATGTAGTCACAAATGGTGATTTCTCAAAAGCAGAATTTATTGTTAACGAGCAAAAAACGCCTTTTTTCTTTCACTTCTATCGTGAGGATAAAGTTTGGAGAATCAATATAACTCATCTTTTGTCATTAGGAACAATGACCTTTGAAAAAATGATTGAGGATAGCGGAGAAAAAGAAAATGATTTTATAATTAATATTCTTGAGGTTTTAACAGGAAAGAAACCGACAGATAATATTTGGCAACCATTAATATAAAAACAGCTTACAAGAATGGCTATTCGTAATTGCTAGTATTCGCCTAATCTTTACAAGCACAGGGCATCGTTTCTATAAATCCTCGCAGATTTTCAGTTTGGTGTATACTTGCAAAGCTAAGTGGTAACCCATGCAAGTACGCATAGTACAAAAATTGTGTGTCATTTGAGAAATAATGAAATTACTATTAAAAGAAATAGTCGTTTTACCTATGCAAGAACAGGTAATACCTATATTAAGCAAGTGAAACTTTAAAAAAGGCCATTGAAATTTTGAAAAAAACTATCGTAGAAAAATTAAATAATTAACATTAAAATTATAACCAAGTATGAATAAATTATTAATTCTTGTTATAGTATCAATTATACTTTCCTCTTGTAAATCAAAAACTTTAAAAATTACGGACGCAAATTTTCTAAATGCTTTATTAACTACTCAATGTGTAGATACTGATGGTGATAGAAAAGCTGATAGTAATGCTGATTTAAATAATGATGGCAAAATTCAATTTATTGAAATTGAAAATTTAGAATTCTTGGATGTTAGCTCAAAAGATATACAGTCTCTGGACGGTATTCAATATTTCACTAATCTCCAAACTCTAAACTGCTATAAAAACAAATTAAGCGCATTAGATGTTTCAAAAAACAAAAAACTCGAAACATTGTATTGCTATGATAATGAGATCAAAATTCTAAACGTATCAAATAACAAAAACTTAATTAACTTAGGTTGTCGCGGTAATAAGCTCGTGGAGTTAGACCTTAGCCAGAACAAAAAACTAAAAAAGGTTCTATGCTATAAAAACAATTTAACACAATTAAACATCAATAACGGAAATAATGCCAATATTAGTACTTTATGGGCGTCTGAAAACCCTAATTTATCTTGTATTAAAATTGATGCCAATTTCAATCAGACTAATATTCCAATTTGTGATAAAGAAAATTATTCTGGATGGTGTAAAGATTCAAAAACTTCCTACAATTTCAGATGCAATAATTAGTTCTCTTTGAAAAAAGTAAATCTGATTAGAAGAATATATTATTGAACAGGCCAGCAGCTAACTAAGGCGTGTATAATTCATTGCCAATACTCGCCTATCCCCCTCGACAAGCTCTGGGTATCGTTTCTGAAAACCCTAGCCCTGGTAGTTATTGGGTTTGTGTTTCCTAAATTAGTTGCTGCAACAACTAACAAACACATTGAACTTTCTAAAAAACATATTTCAATGGACAAAAAAAGAAACTTCCAAAGGGGTTAGCCCCTTTGGAAAACATTTTGTTAATTTAAGCTCTGTGTGAAAAAGGGGAAGTCTTCA
>CAZDFA010000157.1:0-4544 GCA_964504555.1 uncultured Flavobacteriaceae bacterium
ACTGCTCGCTCATAAACAGTTGAATTGAAGAGGCAATTCACTAATTTGAATTGCCTCTTTTTTATTTTGATAAGACTATTTTTAATTCAACACAAAAGTAATGCTGGTAATAAAACTAGAGCGTTCGGCATCTATAGTAGCAGGCGTAGAGATTCCAGTACTAAAAAGTTGTTGTTGTCTTTCCTGAATAAAATAATCATAGGCAAAGTCCAACTTAAAATATCCCCAACTATATCCAAAACCTGCCGAAAATCCAGTGCCATCTTCAACAGTTTGATCATTAGAAAAAGGACTCTGCTCAAAACGCCATCCTCCACGCAAACTCCATTCATTATTTACACGATACTCTCCTCCTATTC
Source organism: uncultured Flavobacteriaceae bacterium (assembly GCA_964504555.1). Classification (GTDB taxonomy): domain Bacteria; phylum Bacteroidota; class Bacteroidia; order Flavobacteriales; family Flavobacteriaceae; genus Dokdonia. The sequence continues at coordinate 360 of CAZDFA010000157.1, forward strand.
TATAGGTTGAAGCACCATTTAATAGCGTCTCAATTTCTTGATTTTGTGCGTCAAAAAAGTCAATACTTCTTGGTCGAAATCGTATATTATTATAATCGGTATACGCATAATCTATATTCAGCAAACCACGTTTACCAAATAAAATAGCGGCACTTGCAGCCAACCTACTGGGAGTCTGCAAGGTAAAATCCTCAAAAATGTTAATCGAGTTAGGATCTACAGCAGTATTAAAAACACCATCTTCATCTTCACTGATTGTTTGTATACGCTGGCTAGATTCTTCAAAAATCTGAAAAATAGTAGGTGAGTCATAAGTAAGCCCCAATCTAACATATTTCCCAGCCTTATAAATGGCACCAATCTGGGCAGAAAAACCAGTTCCTTGAGTGCGTAATTCATTTTCAAACCGCACAGATTGTACTAAACTGTTTGGGTTGCTATTGTTTTCAAAAAATACGGTAGATTGATTATAATTAAAAAAGTGTGAATTAAAGTTAGCACCAATGAAAAAGTTCTCTCCATACTGTCCAGCTATATTAAATGCAACTTTACCATTAAACCCTCGAGATGCAAAATTAAGCTCTTGATCAAAACTATTTCCTGCAATATTAGAAACGAAATCTATGGTATTCCCATCATCAAAATTAACAGGATCTATTATAAAAGACTGAAAACCTAGAAAAGCATTTTGAGCAGCTACGCCTTCAGTTTCACCCAAAAATTGATACAAATCGGCAATACTCTCCCCTTCTTGAAGCTGGAGCAAATCTAGAGGTATACCATCTGCTGCATCTAGAAAAAATTGAGATATTGATCTATTGCCTGTGCCGCGAGCTATGTAATTATCATCAAAATTGGCTGTTTGGTCATAATTTATACCTATCGTAAACTTTTTCCATTTTGAATCAGACTCTGGATTGCCATTGAATACAAAAACTGCTCCCCCTTGATTAAGGTTTAAATCTGCTTCATCTGTATTAGTTGATGATCCAAAAAAAGTAGTGTTATTGGATACATTATCAATCCCTAGTGTCAATCCGGCTGTAGTACTCTTAAAAACAGCTCCACTCGCCGGGTTAATTCCTATTGCACTAAGATCACCTCCCAATGCTCCAAAGGCACCTCCTAAAGAGGCAAATCTAGCCGTACCTGTTGTTTGTACTTTACTGTAACGCAAGGCATCTTCAATACCCTGTCCATAAAAAAAACTGGCAACCAAAAGTGCTGCCAGTGTTATTAAATTTCTTTTCATCTATTTTTTTTATTGCCAATTCCTGCAATTTTTATCTTCCTCTTCCTCTTGAGCCACCGCGGCTAAAGCCCCCTCCGCCTCTACTGCTTCCTCTTGAGAAACTACCTCCTCTTGATCGAGAAGACGAACCTCTAGAGAATGACCCTGATCTTGAAGAAGATGATCCTCTTGAAAAAGATCTAGATCTTGAAGAACCTGAAGGTCTCGTTCTTGATGTAGAAGGTCTTGATCTACTAGGGTTGACTCTACTACCTTGAGGTCTAGTTCGTGATGTAGATGGACGTGCATTACCTCTTGGTCTAGTTCCATTAGGGCGGGCTATACCCCTAGACTGGCTATTAGATCTGGCTATACCTCTATTTCTACCATTTCTTATACTATTAGCGCCAGTTGTGCGCGGACGCACAGTTCCTCTACTTCGTGAAAAGGTTGACCTACTCCTTGAGTTATTTGCTATCCTACTTCTATTTCTTAAGCTTTGACGCGCACCTGAAACAATGCGAGCGGCTTGACGACCACGAGTTGTTACTGCACGACCTCCTAGGGAATTTCTACTTCTGTTAAAGTTTCCTACAAAGGCACCGTTATTGGAGAATCCGTTGCCAAAAAAGCCTCCATAATATGGAAATCCAAAACCTCCGAAACCGAAACCAAAACCACCAAATCCAAAACCACCAAATCCAAAACCAAATCTGTTGAAACCAAATCCAAATGGACTAAAACCAAAACCACCAAATCCAAATCTGTTGAAACCAAATCCACCAAAACCAAATCCAAAACGGTTAAAACAAGAGAAACAACCAAATCCACCAAAACCAAATCCACCATTATAAACATTTACAATAGTCTGATCTGTTTCATCTCCCCAAGCGGCTCGTCCAGTATTATCAAAAGAACCTTCAACTTCTTCATCATAAATTTCATCGCTATAGGCTCCTTCTGAAGTATAGGAATCAACATCTGTAAAAATAAGATCTCCCGACTCTGGATCTACCAAAGCTGCAGCTTCTTGTTCAAAATAATTTTTGAAGTAAGACCCCGCATTTTTAGATTCTTCATCAGTCTGTGTATCAACTACAGCAGTACTATTTGGATTGCTATATATTCCATCTTCATCATAGAAGTTCTGAGTACTTCCGCAGGAAGCAAGAATAAATACAGAACCTAAAGCCAGGCTCAAATATTTTAAGGACAAAGGGAGGTGGTAATTACGTTTCATATCTTTCTCAATTATTGTCGTTGGTCGTAAAAATAACTAGTTTTGTTCATTCATTAAATCACCAATAAACACACAATAGTTGTGCCAAAGTAACCTTTATGGGTAAGAACTTAACAAAACGTAGTGAAGATTATTCCAAATGGTATAATGAACTTGTAGTAAAAGCAGATTTAGCTGAAAACTCGGCGGTGAGGGGTTGCATGGTCATAAAACCCTATGGATTTGCTATTTGGGAAAAAATGCAGGCAGAATTGGACACTATGTTCAAAGAAACAGGGCATCAAAATGCCTATTTCCCGCTTTTCGTGCCAAAAAGTTTATTTGAAGCCGAAGAAAAAAATGCTGAAGGATTTGCCAAAGAATGTGCTGTTGTCACTCATTATCGTCTAGAAAACGATCCTGATCGAGAAGGAAAATTACGAGTAGATCCTAAAGCCAAACTTGAGGAAGAATTGGTGGTTCGACCAACCAGCGAAGCCATAATTTGGAATACCTACAAAGGATGGATTCAATCCTATAGAGATTTACCCATACTCGTAAATCAATGGGCAAATGTAGTACGTTGGGAAATGCGTACTCGTCTTTTTTTGCGAACTGCTGAGTTTTTGTGGCAAGAAGGCCATACTGCCCATGCAACTAAGAAAGAAGCCCTGCAAGAGGCTGAATTAATGAATAATGTGTACGCCACCTTTGCCGAAAACTTTTTAGCTGTACCTGTAATCAAAGGTGTAAAAACAGAAAGCGAACGTTTTGCAGGAGCAGAGGAAACCTTTTGCATAGAAGCATTGATGCAGGATGGTAAGGCTTTGCAGGCCGGAACATCCCATTTTCTTGGGCAAAATTTTGCGAAGGCATTTGATGTAAAATTCACTAGCAATGAAGGCAAATTAGAACATGTTTGGGCCACTTCCTGGGGTGTTTCTACTCGACTTATGGGTGCCCTTATCATGACGCATAGTGATGATAAGGGCCTGGTATTACCTCCTAAATTAGCGCCTTTTCAGGTAGTAATTGTCCCTATTTATAAAGGAGAGGAGCAGCTGGATGCCATTTCACAAGTAGCAAATGAATTGGTTTCTGATCTACGCTTACGGGGAATTAGTGTGAAGTATGACAATCGAGACACTCATAAACCTGGCTGGAAATTTAATGAATATGAACTTAAGGGAGTGCCACTGCGCATAGGTATCGGACCGAAAGATCTAGAAAATCGAACTGTTGAATTAGCTAGAAGAGATATCTTGACTAAAGAGTTTGTAGCCAAAGAAGAAGTAGTAGAGCGTATTGGCCATTTATTAGTAGAGATTCAAGAAAACTTATATAAAAGGGCCAAAAACTATAGAGATACCCATATTACAGCTGTAAATAACTTTGATGAATTTAAGGAAGTTTTGGAAACCAAAGGCGGTTTTATAAGTGCGCATTGGGATGGAACTACAGAAACTGAAGAAACCATAAAAGATCTTACCAAAGCGACAATAAGATGCATTCCTCTAGATGCTCAAGATAAGTCTGGAACTTGCGTGTTTAGTGGAGAACCCTCTAAAGGCAGAGTACTCTTTGCCAAAGCCTATTAATCAAACGAAAAAAGACCAAAAAGGAGCTTGTTCCATTTAAAAATAGTTGTATTTTTGCATCCGCAATTTGAATAGTTGCGCTTGGCCCGTTCGTCTATCGGCTAGGACGCCAGGTTTTCATCCTGGTAAGAGGGGTT
>CAZDFA010000158.1:0-4523 GCA_964504555.1 uncultured Flavobacteriaceae bacterium
CTAATAGGCAATGGGAATTTTGTAGTGACACAATCTGAAGCGCTTTAAAAAAAACTTTTGTTATTTATGACATTTTCAGAATAGAAGATTCTAAAATTGTAGAAATTTGGCAGGTGAAGCAGCAAATACCGAGATTATGTCTCATCCTAATGGAATGTTTTGACAAAAAAACCGCCTAGCACAACAGCCAAGCGGTTTATATATTTCTAGAAAATTGGCTACTTATTTTTTGGCCAAAAATTCATTTACTTTTTCTGGTGCCATAACAGACTCTACAAAAGTATAGGCTCCTGTTTTTGGAGACTTTATCATTTTTATAGCCTTAGTCAAACGCTTAGATCCGGTCTGTAATGATGCTACTGCTTTCTTTGCCATGTTTGTCTCTTTTAAATTTCCGCGCAGGCGGAAATCTCATTACTTAATTTCTTTATGAACTGTCATACGCTTAAGTATTGGATTAAATTTCTTTAACTCAATACGATCTGGCGTATTCTTCTTGTTTTTAGTTGTAATATATCTTGAAGTTCCAGGTTGCCCAGACTCTTTGTGCTCTGTACATTCTAAGATTACTTGTACTCTATTGCCTTTCTTTGCCATTGCTACTTTCTTTAAAAAATTACTTGGTTAAAAAACCTTTAGCACGAGCTTCTTTAAGCACCGCAGAAATACCTTTCTTATTAATATTCTTTAATGCCGCTGTAGATACTTTTAAGGTAATCCACTTATCTTCTTCTGGGATGTAGAAGCGTTTCTTCACTAGGTTTGCATTAAACTTGCGCTTGGTTTTATTCATCGCGTGTGAAACGTTGTTTCCAACCATCGCTTTTTTACCTGTAAGTTCACATACTCTAGACATTGTTCTATCTTTTCTACGGGTTATTTTAAAACAGGGTGCAAATTTAGATAAAAACTAAGAGTACACCAAAACAAATAGTTAGTTTTTCAAAATTTGTTTCCATAGCATTTCTAGTGCTTTATTGGCTGTTTTTCGAATAACTCGCTCCCGACTATTGCCCATTATAAACTGTCCTGAAAAAACACCAGATGGTGTTGCAATAGCAATGCAAACTGTACCTACCTCAACTTGTGAATCGCCTTTTTCTGGTCCGGCATTACCTGTAGTTGCAATAGCGTAGTGACTAGAAAATTGTTTTTGAGCACCTCGAGCCATTGCCTCAGCCACGGCGACACTTACCACGGATTGCTGATCTATAATTTCTTGATTAACATTTAGAAGACTAACCTTAGTGTCTGTGGCATAAGTAACTGCACCACCTCGAAAATATCCCGACGCCCCCGAATGTTGAGTAAATAAACTGGTAATAAACCCACCCGTACAGCTTTCTGCCAATGACAAGGTTGCTCCTTTTTCCAGAAGTAGTTTGGCAATAATCTGCTCCAACTGACCATCTTCTTCTATGCCTACGGCAATACCTTCCAACAAATGAAGTAATTGATCGAGCTTTTGTCGCATTTCTTTTTGTACCTGATCTTTGTCCACACCTTTGGTAGATAGACGCACACGAACCTTCCCAGGAGATGGCAAATATGCGAGTTTGAAATGCTGTGGCAATGCATCTTCAAAAGACTCGATTTTTTGCGCTATTGCACTCTCGCCCATTCCATAAGTAAGAACAGTCTTATTTGAAATATAAGGAAGGCAAAAATGAGCTTCGAGTTTAGGCAACACCTGTTTATTGATCAGATTTTTCATTTCATAAGGCACTCCAGGCAATGAAACAAATACAGTATCACCTTCTTCAAACCACATCCCTGGTGCTGTACCAAAGTCATTCTTTAGTAGCGTTGCCTTTGTAGGCACCTCTGCTTGAGACCTATTGGCATCTAGCATAGGTTTTTTTGCATATTGCTGAAATAATCCCTTAATATGGCTTAAAACTTCTTCATTAAAGATTAAAGTGTCATCAAAAAAATCACAAAGGGACTGCCTGGTAACATCATCTTTTGTAGGCCCTAGGCCTCCAGTAATAATTACAATGTCTACTGATTTTTTCGCAGTAGCTAAAGCATCAAGAATATTAGTTCTGGTATCTTGTATAGAGGTGATTTGGCGCACGGAAATGCCAATTGTAGTAAGTGCTTTTGCTATGAAGGTGGAGTTGGTATCGGTGATTTGACCGATAAGAATCTCATCTCCTATGGCAATAATTTCTGCCCACATCTAGAGCCTAAAATCGTGTTTTAACTCGTCTATTACTGTAGATAAAGTAAAAACGATCTCACCCAACTGCGGTCTTATTGTATCAGTTGGCTTTTGAGAGTTGGACCATTTTTCCATAGCTGCAATTTGTTTGAGCAAGTCAATCCCAAACATGTCAATATTGGGTTTCATTTTATGAGCAAATTGATAAGCCATTTTATGATTATCATTATCTATTGCCATTTTCATGGCTTCTATGTCTAAAGGGATTTCGGCTAAAAAGGTTTCTACAACAACTTTGACAAAACTATCATCACCACCAGCTATTTCCTTTACTTTCTCTAAATTATATAATCGTGACATTTCCTACTTTATATTTATACTAAATAGCTCTTGTTCTTCTATAAATCCTTTTAGTTTATCATTTATGGCTACTGGCCCAACTCCTGCTGGAGTTCCTGTAAAGATAATATCTCCAATTTTAAGGGTAAAGAATTGGGATACGTAACTTATTAACGCATTTATTTTCCACAGCATATGTTGTGTATTTCCCTTTTGTACAATAGTCCCATTTTTTTCTAAGCTAAAATTTATGTTATCTATATCAGAGAACATATTTTTAGATACCCATGAACCTACCACAGCACTCCCATCAAAAGCTTTCGCTTTTTCCCAAGGATGGCCTTTTTCCTTACATTTTTGCTGAATATCTCTAGCCGTAAAGTCTATTCCTAGGCCAATTTCATCATAATAAGTATGTGCAAATTTAGGGTCAATATATTTTCCCAATTTTTTAATCTTTATCAAAACCTCTACTTCATGATGCACATCATTTGAAAATTCAGGAATAACAAATGGATGCTGTTTTAATAATATAGCAGAATCTGGCTTCAAGAATATAATAGGATCTTGAGGTCGCTCATTTTGCAATTCTTCAATATGCTTTGTATAATTTCTACCTATACAAATAAGTTTCATAGGCTAACTCAACTTATTATTTAATCGACGTAGCTTGATACCGGTAAGTACTTTTTTAGTGTACAAAGGAAAATCTGCGTTTAGAATCCAACCAAAATACCCTGGCTCTTCATCTAACACCTTGGTTACCTTTATTCCTTTGTATTTACCAAATGTAAAAATTTCTTCATCATCCTTATCATAACCTATTAAGCCAGCAAAATCAGCATTTTTTCTTCTTGTACTAAAAGCTGCCAATGACTTCATGTTGTTTTCAAGATCTGGATATTTATCAAGTTGTGATTTTAGCACTTCATAGGTAGCCCTTGTATCTGCTTCGGCGCTATGTGCTTTTGTTAAATCTTTGTCACAATAAAACCTATAGGCAGCAACAAGTGTACGTTGTTCCATTTTATGAAAAATATTTTGCACGTCAACCGCATTTCTATTCTTCATATCAAAATCAATTCCTGCGCGTAAAAGTTCTTCTGCTAAAAGCGGAATATCGAACCTATTAGAATTGTACCCTGCCAAATCAGAGTCTTTTATAATATTATGTATTTCTGATGCTATTTCCTTAAAGGTAGGTGCATCCTTTACATCATCATCAGAAATTCCATGAACAGCCGTAACAACAGCTTGTATTGGGATTGTCGGATTTACTAGATAGGTGTGTACCGATTCTTTTCCGTCAGGAAAAACTTTAAGTATAGAAATTTCTACCACACGATCTTTTGCCACATCAACTCCTGTGGTTTCTAGGTCAAAAAAACAAATTGGTCGGCTAATCTTAAGTTGCATTTGGCTAATTGTTATTCAAAAATACTATTTGTTGAGTAAATTGTGGTCTGGTTATTGACGTAGTTGTTAACAAGAATTTCGACCAGGTTATGAGAATAATAAGCAATTTCAACTTCATGAAATTAACAAGTATAAGTACACTATTACTTTTGCTATTTGGTTTAAAAGGATTGAGTCAAAATGGAGAAGTAACTGTTTTGGAAAATAAAGCAGTAAAATTGATAGAAGAAAAATTAGAGAAGAGATGGTTACTTTATGCTCAAAATACTACAGAAGAAGAAAAAGAAGTATTCTTAATGGTTCAAGGTGATGGCTTTAGACGAAGTGCGGATAGACCAGTAATTAAACAAGTGCCTCCTGGCGAAAAAATTCTAATGCTTACACTAATCCCTCTAAAAGAGGCACAACCTACTTATAGCACCATTTTTACCTTTGACAATAAACTTCAAAAAATAGAAAAAAATCACAGTGATTATGCTCAAGAATATATTAATATTAGACCAATTAAAGTCAACGAAATCACTGTTTATGTAGGTGACGAATGTCCAAAATGTGACATTTTGGTTAATCATTTAAACATGAAACATATCACCTTTAGAAAAAT
>CAZDFA010000159.1:0-4512 GCA_964504555.1 uncultured Flavobacteriaceae bacterium
TCGAGGATATTGCATTAGACATATTTTCAAGCAAGGTTGCTGGTGAATTTATATTGTTTATTACTAAATCCAAATCACCATCATTATCTAAATCACCATAAGCAGCACCATGGCTAAAAGTTGGTTTTGAATTGAGCCATTGGTCAGATTGATCTGAGAATTGAGCATTGCCTGTATTCTTATAAATAAAATTATGTGTCTTTTTTTGAGGAAGTTTTTTAATGAAGGCTAAGTCTGATTCTAGCATTCCAGTGCCCAAACGTTTTTGTATTTCATCATTGGAAATAAAATTGACAAAATCCAGATCATTTGTCGCCCCAAGAATGCCGTTTGTGATATAGATGTCTTTGTGTCCGTCATTGTTATAATCAGCGATGAGAGGAGCCCAAGACCATTCAGTTGCCGCAATGCCAGAGTTAAATGCTACTTCGTTTAAATTAAGATTACCTTGATTTAAGTGCAAAGTGTTTTGCATATATTGGGGTTGGTACCCATAGCGCAATTGGTTTTGAAAGATTGCATAGTTATATTCAGTGCCAGAGGATCTTAATGTTTCTAGATTTTGCGGTAACATATCCATAGACAGGATATCTGATAAGCCATCATTGTTCAAATCTGCTATGTCATTACCCATAGAGAAGTGTGAGGTATGACCAAGTATTCCTTCTTTGTTATTAACTTCCTTATAAGTACCATCTTTTTGATTTATATAGAGGTAATCATTTTCAAAGAAATCATTACCAATATATATATCTGGGTATCCATCATTATTTATATCACTTATTCCAAGACCTAAACCATAGCTTATGTTATTTTGAAGAATGTTAGCCTCTCTGCTTACATCCTTAAAATAGCCATTGTTATTCTGTAGTAGTTTGTCACCTAGAATGCTATCTTGTTTATATCGAGCGGAGCCCTTGCCATAATTTGAATTAGGATGAACAGAATGATACATTAGATAAGCGTCTAGATCACCATCCAGATCATAGTCAAAAAAGGCTGTTTGTGTAACAAGCCCTTCAAATGCCAGCCCGTAGGCTTCGGATTGTTCTTTAAAAGTGGGGATGCCATTGGAATTTATACCTTGATTAATATATAGAAGGTTATGGCCTTTAAGATCAAGATGACCACTTGCTTTTGATATGTAAATATCTAGAAAACCATCATTGTTTATATCTACCGTAGTTACCCCTGTAGACCAACTTTTATCATGGGTTATTCCCGATATATCACTTATATCCTCAAATTGAAGTTGTTTTTTATTTAGGTAGAGTTTGTCTGGGGTTTGGTTGCCTGCAAAAAACACGTCATTTAGACCATCATTATTAAAATCTGCTAGAGCCACACCTGCTCCATTATAATAGTATAAATAATTTAGAATGTTTAATTCAACACTATTTTTGAGGTTGTTGGAGAATTGAAACGCATTGTCTTTTTCAATAAAATGAAGATCTCTCTTATGCTCTTTACAAGCAAGAATAAGAACAAATAATAATAGTATTAGGGTTGTATTTCTTGACACAAATTAAGTGTAAGATACATCTAATTATGATGTATTTTTCCTAAGGGTATTTTAAAATTGAAGAGAAAAAAAGAGGCTGACTTTTCAGTCAACCTCTTTTTAAGCTTAATTCAAAAAAATGATTAGTATCCAGGGTTTTGAACTAGATTAGGATTCAGAACTATCTGGCTAGCAGGGATTGGGAATAGGTTACGAGTATCGTCACCTACAAAATTAGGATCTTTCAATTCCCAATCTCTAGTAAATTGTCCAAAACGTATAAGGTCATTACGTCTCCAAATTTCTTCATATAATTCACGACCTCTTTCATCAAGCATATCCTGCTCTGTTAAACTTCCAAGTGGTGCGGCACCACGAATAGCACGTAATTCATTTACTTCTGTTAGAGCAGCGCCATTATTTCCAGCACGCATCATAGCTTCAGCACGCATTAAGTGCGCATCTGCAAAACGGAAGAAAATTTCATGACCTGTAAAGCCTCCAAAAGTAGGATTGTATTTGATAATACGAATACCAGTATTCTCATCATTATTAACAATGTTAGGCGCACCATTGTTATCTGTATAATCTCTTCTGTAAATAAGTGGCCCACCTGGGCGATCATCTAGAGGAGTACCATCAATTTCAAATTGTTGTCCAAGTAAGAAACCATTTCCAATATTTGAACCTGCTTCAAAACCTGGGAAATCCCCAGACTCAGTAGTTCCTGGTCGTCCAGTAAAAGGAATTCCATCTACTCTATTGAAACCTCTACGCTCTTCTTGTCCTTCTCCTTCTAAATTAGAATTAGCTGGTCCTTCAAATAAATCATAAAATTCGGCAAGGGTAGCAAAACCATTCCAGCCACCACCAGCAATCTCTACTGCTTGGTTATAGTGTAATCCATTCCATATTCTATTACCTACAGAGGTGTTAAAGTATAGTAGGGTTTCGCTATCTTCTAGGTCTCTAAATATATCAAAATACCCTTGTTGTAACGCAAAGCCTTCAGCTTCCATATCGTCAACTAATTGTACGATACGATTCATATCTGCAGCGTCAGGTGAAGTTCCTTCATAAACACTTCTGTTTAAGAGTACTTTAGCTAATAAATAGCGAGCTGCACTTTTACCCGCTCTAATAGTACCAGAACCAGGACTAACTGTAGGCAAATCGGCTATAGCTGCGTCAAGATCTGCAACAATTTGATTTACGGCATCAGGACCTGTTAGTACTATAGGAAATTCAGAAAGTGGTAATTCTGGATCACGAACAGGGATCTGGCCAAAATTATCTAGAATAACCCACATACCTAAAGCTCTCAAAAACTCTGCTTGTCCTCTTTGTTCTTGCGTTAAGCTAGTTTGAGGGGATAATAATTGTGCTCCAGAAAAGTGCAAGCCATTCCATTGATTAAATACAGTACGAATGAATGCATGGTCATTTGGCCAATTGTGCGAGTGCAATTGTACCCAAATACCATTGTCACCCCAGTCGGCACCACGAGTAGGAATAATAAATTCTTCTGTGGTTACCTCCTGCATAGCAAATAAATTTGCCTGATCTCCAATAAAACCATTTAACTGGTTATATAATCCGTCGATGAACAATTCTGCGTCAACTACTCCCGAAAATGCAGGTGCATTTACAGAATCTGTATCTTCTACGTCTAAATCAGTACAGGAAACTGCACCAATCAGTACTACTGACAATAAGTAGTAAAAATTAAATTTAAATCTGTTTTTCATTTTTCATTTTTTTAAATTAAAATCTTGCATTAAGACCAAGCGTAATTGTTGTTGGTCGAGGTACCTGCGCCAAATCTATACCTCTAGTAGGTACGGCTTGTGCATTAATAAATCCAGTATTTACAGATACTTCGGGATCTAAACCACTGTATCCTGTAATTAAAAATAAGTTTTGTCCTGTAATAGATAGTCGTAAAGCATCCAAAAAGTTATCGTCACTTAACGGCCAATCATATGCTAAGGTAGCATTTTGCAATCTAAGAAAGTCACCACGTTCAAGAAAGCGATCAGAAACAGCAACGGTACCAGCTACATTTTCACCACCTAAAATAGCATTTAATGTGCTTTGAGGTACATTTTGGGTTTGAGCAAAATTACCTGGTGAAAATAGTGCCAAATCTGTGGCATTATACACGTAAAAATCTCCTTGATAATTGAAGAATGTATTCAAACTCCAATTTTTATAACTAGCATAAAGGCTTAGACCTCCGTTTAAACTTGGTAATGCACTTCTATCTGAAAAACCTGCTTCACCAAATACTGGATTGCCATCATCGTCTAGACCTTCAAAAGGTGCGGTAAAGAATGAAAATAAAGGTTGATTATTACCAATGGCCTGAGCAAAAGCATTTGTTAGACCATTACCATTAATAGGGCCGGCTTGAATTAAAGGCGCATCCTCTGTGCCGTTTGGTGTTTCTACTGTGAAATCCTGTAATTCATTGTCATTATAAGAAATATTAAAATTAGCTCCGAAAGTCCAATCATCTGTTTGAACAAAATCATAACCTAGTTGTAATTCTACACCTTGATTAATTACAGTGCCTTCGTCAATATTACCAAAGACAGCTTCAACACCTTGAACCTGTGGAGCAGGAATTACTTGAGGTAATAATAAATCATCTGTTGCTCTTCTATATATATTAAAAGATCCATTAAAGCGATCATTATTAAAACCAAAATCTACACCAAGATTCAAGTCGAAAGTTGTTTCAAACTGCAGGTCGGGTTCATTATTTCCGATAAATTGGATACCAGGTCCATTAATTGTAGTAGCCCCATTAAAACCAGTGAATTGACGATTTTGTCTAAAAAAAGCATTACCAAATGTCAATCCTTGTGAGTTACCCACAAGACCCGCACCAACTCTTATCTTTAGAGTAGATACGTTTTCTCCAACAAAATCTTCATTGTGCAGGTTCCAAGCAAATGCAGCGGAAGGGAAGAAATCAAACTGATTGTCTTCACCAAATAAAGTAGAGC
>CAZDFA010000160.1:0-4511 GCA_964504555.1 uncultured Flavobacteriaceae bacterium
CTGTGGGCGCTCTTCGAGATGCCCGAAACCAAAGGCAAAGAGGGTTCCCATGAAGAATTGGAGCATAAACTCATTCCTGAAGATGAATGAGATTCCGCATATTGTATGTTATGGAGAAGTGCTTTGGGATATCTTTATAGACACTAAGCGATTAGGAGGTGCTCCATTAAATTTGGCAATACGGTTGCAATCGCTTGGCGCCAAATCAGAATTAGTCAGTGCTATTGGTAATGATCAGGAAGGAGGCGAAACATTAGCTTTTCTTGAGCATCAAAAATTTCCAACTAGACTTATACAAAAAGTTGATTTCTCTACAGGTCGAGTCCAAGTAGTTTTAGACCTAAAAGGAAGTCCAACCTATACCATTGAAAAAAACGTAGCTTGGGATCACATACAAGCAACTCCTATTGCTATAGAAACAATAAAGAAGTCTGATGCTTTTGTTTTTGGAAGTTTAGTCTGCAGGTCAAACTCTAATCTTGAAATTGTAAAATATTTAATAGATATATCGCAATATTCCTTTTTTGATCTTAATCTAAGAGCTCCATTTTACAATAAAGATCTCATTTTGGATTTAATAGATCGTGCTGATTTCATAAAAATGAATTATGAAGAAGTAGTTCTTGTTTGCAATTGGATGGATATAAATTATGAAAATATAACTGGAGCTGTTGAGAAACTAGCTCAGCAACTTCAAAAAGATATTTGCGTTACACTTGGTGAGCGGGGAGCCTTATTAAATTATAACTCAATGCACTATTTTCACCCTTCATATCCTACTAAAGTAATAGATACCGTTGGTGCTGGCGATTCATTTTTTGCAGGATTAATTTTTGGATTATTAAGCAATCAAGAGCCTGAAAAAGCCTTACAACTGGGCTGTGCCTTAGGTAGTATAGTAGCAGGCAAGCCCGGTGCTACTGCTCAGGTTACGAAACATGAAATTAATTCCGTTATTTTGGGCATAGGAAGAAATGACTCAAGGCGCTAGTATCCATTAGGATTTACGGCTTAAGTAGTTCAATTTGCTTTTAAAACCGTACCGCTTTCCTAGCAAGGAGGTTTCAATAATTATCGAGAGGTGACGCTGTCTTTAGAATATAGCCTCTCCCCAGTGTTAACCTGCTATAGATACGACCTTTGATCACGTATTTCATAGTGTTGCGATCTGGTGTCATAGCGTTTCATTAGTTGAACAGCTTTTTCTGGCAAATTGGCCACGGCATAATCTTCTCCAACAAACCCTTTGATAGAATCTAAACTATCAAAGTTCATAATGCTAATAAATTCAACCTCGTCAGTACGTTCTTCGACTACCCTTCTTAGGATTTGCATCCCCAAATAACCAGGTATTTCTCTGGCTGCAATGCCTGGCATAATGGTGTCTTTTAATAGGGTTTCATAAGCTTCGGCATTTTTAAGAGTGGTGTAACCGTGCCATATACGTTGTATCAAGGAATATTGTTTTAAAAGTGAGTATAACAGTTTCTACAACGAATGTATGATATATCTATCGGCGGTGCCCCTAATAAATAACTAAAAGCACATTTTCTTTTATGATAAAATCAAGTTATAATATTCTACTCCTCAAATCTCATTCTGCACTTGTAAGAAAACCACAAACCACCGACTTAATTTCAACACAAAAAGTCTTGATTCTTGATATCAAACATCCTGAGTCCATTTCATACCAAAACCATCTGCCATGATCGAACAAAAACATCCAATACCCCCCTTTACCGAAGCAACAGCCAAACAAAAAATACAATTAGCTGAAGATGCCTGGAACAGCAAAGACCCCATAAAAGTATCTATGGCATACACTGTAGATAGTGAGTGGCGCAATCGATCACAATTTATAAATGGTCGAGAACAAATTAAGGCTTTTCTAAGCGACAAATGGAAGACAGAACTGGACTATAAACTCAAAAAGTCTTACTGGGCACACGGGGATAATCGTATTGCCGTGCGCTTTGAATATGAATACAGAAATGCCCAGGGAGATTGGTTTCGGGCTTATGGTAATGAAAATTGGGAATTTGACCTAAACGGGCTCATGGCAAAGCGCTTTGCCAGTATTAATGACGTGTCCATCCAAGAAACTGAACGCAAGCTCTAACCAATCAAATCCTGTTGTTTACCTAAATACCTATCAAAGGGTTGATTCATCAAACGCTGACCCGTAGCTGCCTTAATAGCATTAGCTACCGCAGCCCCTGCAGGTGGTAAGGCGGGTTCGCCAAGCCCCGTAGGTGATAATTCATTCGTAACAAAATGAGCCTCTACCTTTGGGGTTTCACCCATTCTTATCAAACGGTATGTATCAAAATTGGTTGCTTGAGGTTTTCCTTCCTCGAAAGTGAAATCCCCATACATCGCATGACCTACACCATCAATAGCTCCTCCTTGTACCTGATTAATCGCTCCTAAGGGATTGACTACAATACCGCAGTCTACGGCTACGGTAATTTTCTCCACTACTGGCTGTCCATTATCTAGTCTAATGTCAGCCACTTCTGCGACATGAGTATTGTGACTGTAGTATGCCGAAAAGCCCTGATAAACCCCTTCAGATGCTTGTCCCCACTTCCCTTTTTCGGCAGCAAGCTTAATTGTATTTTCCATGCGCTCTCCTGAATATTGTATATTTTCATCAATATTACCTTGAACTTTTTGCAAAAGATCCAGACGCAATTTTACAGGATCCAGCTCTAGGATTCCTGCTAACTCATCAAAGAAGGATTGTTCGGCAAAAGCTAGAAAATTGGTATAAGGTGCGCGCCAGGCACCAATAGTGATGGGACTCTTATGGTTCTGAGTTTCTACCTTATAATTATCGATACACCCTGCCGGAAAAAAATGCGGGATGAGACCATACATATTGGAGTTGATCGCCGCTTCCTTAAGATGATAGCCCGTGATTGTATTATCCTTGATGGAGGCTGCTATACGGTATTTGATCGCGGGTCTGTAAATCCCAGCTGCCATATCGTCTTCACGGGAGAAAACTACTTTTATAGGCTTCTTCGCTAGGTCGGATATTTTGGCAGCTTCCAGTACAAAATCACCATAGAGTCGCCTTCCAAAACCACCGCCCATTCGGGTCATCTCTAGATGGATATCGTTTACATCTCGTTCCAGCAGTTGTGCCACCCGATTAGCCGTACCTGCCGGGGTTTGTATAGGGCCTACTAGGTGAATGCGATCGCTCGTTACATTCGCATAAAAGTTCATAGGCTCCATGCAATTATGAGGTAAGAAGGGCGAGCTGTAGGTGCGTTCTATTACCTGGTCTGCTTTCGCGAAAGCAGACTTCACATTCCCATCTTCTCTGCGTAGATCAAAATTGTTTCCGTCCAGAATCCCGTCGAGAATTCGGTCATGATCTGCTGTACTTTCCAAATCCTCTGCTACCTTCCAGATAGCAGTTAGGGCTTTCTTACCCTTCATCGCCGCCCAAGTATTCTTCCCCAGCACAGCTATTTTATCACCAAATTTGATCACATCTAGCACACCGTTTATCCCTCGAGATTCACTATCATCATAAGTATCTAAGGTCTGACCAAATGCAGGTGGACGCAACACGGAAGCATAAACCATCCCATCCATCTTATAATCCATCCCAAAAAGGGGTTGGCCAGTCACGATCTTCTGCAGATCGACATTGGGAATATCGGTGCCAATAATTTTATAGTCTTTAGGCTCTTTGAGTGATGCATTTTTAGGCACTTCCAATTGGGCGGCTTCTTTGACCACATCACCATAGCCAAAAGTATCCCCATTAGCATTAGTGATCAGCCCATCGGCTGCAGTACAAGTAGTCGGATTTACGTCCCATTTAGCAGCGGCAGCATTGACAAGCATTTGTCGCGTGCTAGCACCTGCTTGTCTCAAGGCATCCCAACCAAAGCGTATGGACTGGCTACCGCCAGCGACCTGTCTTTGGTAATTTTTAGTATCTAAAATACCTTGTGCAACATGTACGTGTTCCCAGGGAACATCCAGCTCTTCGGCTATAATCATTGGCATGGACGTTTTAACACCTTGACCAATCTCGGGATTAGGTGAAAAGATGGTAACCATACCATTATCTGCTATTTTGATAAAGGCATTAAAATCATTGAAGTTCAGATTGGCAATATCAATTGGTGGCTTAGCATCAGGTGCGCAAGATTGTATAAAACTAACGCCTACTAGGAGTCCGCCGCTGGCGAGAGCAGAAGTGCGAATAAAATTGCGTCTGCTGAGGGTAAAAGTATCTTGAGTTTTCATGAAAGTACGTTTGATTAGGGTTGGTTAGGACTTTTCGGCAGCAACAGCAACAGCCTTTTCAATACGATTATAAGAGGCACAACGGCATATGTTGCCGTGCATCGCATCCCTGATTTCCCGTTGGGTGGGGTTGGGGTTGGATTCTAAGAGTGCTGAGGCTGTCATCATTTGTCCGGCCTGGCAGTAGCCACATTGTGGTACATCGATTTCCTTCCAAGCTAGTTGAACGGGATGCGTCC
>CAZDFA010000161.1:0-4499 GCA_964504555.1 uncultured Flavobacteriaceae bacterium
TTTCTATTAAAACGTCCTGTTGCGGTATTTATGGCCTCCTTAGCCTTTTTGCTTTTGGGGGCGGTGTCCATATTTCGTATTCCTACTTCCTTAATGCCGGACATCCCTATACCGCAAATTACGGTGCAGGTAAGTTATCCAGATAATACAGCAAGAGAATTAGAGACTAATGTAATTAGACCCCTACGCAACCAATTACTGCAGTTATCCAGCCTTAAAGATATTACTAGTGAAACCCGAGACGGTTTTGCCAATATCAAACTCCTTTTTGACTATGGTGTCAATACAGATTTTGCCTTTATAGAAACCAATGAAAAAGTAGATGCTGCGCTTAATTTTTTACCAAGAGATGTAGAAAGACCACGGGTTATTAAAGCTTCTGCCTCAGATATCCCTATTGTAAACCTCACTGTAGGTCTTAAGGAAAGTTATAGCGACGAACGTTTTCTACAACTAAGCGAGTTTACCGAGACGGTGCTCAAAAAACGTATTGAACAACTACCAGATATTGCCCTGGCAGATATGAGTGGGCAAATAGAAGGCGAACTGGTTATTATTCCTAACCAACAAGCGCTAAAAGCACTTAATGTTTCAACTAGTCAGATTACAACCGCTATCCAGCAAAATAATTTTGAGTTAGGAAACCTTATTGTACAAAACGGGATATACCAATACAATTTTAAATTCTCCAACCCTTTACGTTCTAAAAACGACATTGAGAATATCTACATCAATACAAGTGACAGGCTTTTTCAGCTAAAAGATATTGCCCAAGTCCAACTAAAACCCAAAAAACAACGAGGCAGTGTGTTTGTAGATGGCCAGCGTGTCCTTACCCTGGCGATAATTAAACAGGCAGATGCCCAAGTCTATAAATTGCAGGAGGACTTGGATGGACTCTTGCAATCCTTATCTACAGACTATCCAGATCTGGTTTTTAAAACCAATCAGGATCAGACCCAACTCCTTAAACTATCTATAGACAATCTAAAGTCGAGTTTATGGATTGGAGGCACCCTGGCCATACTCATTATGTTCTTTTTTCTCAAAGATTTTAAGTCTCCCCTAATCATTGGCTTGAGCATACCACTATCACTCATCGTAAGCATGCTATTGCTATATGCTTTTGGTATATCTATTAATATCATTTCTCTTTCTGGTCTTATTTTAGGAGTAGGTATGATGATAGACAATGCGATTATTGTTATAGACAATATTACCCAGAAGATAGATGAGGGACAATCCCTTTTTGAGGCTTGCGCCAAAGGAACCAATGAAATTATCACGCCCTTAATAAGCTCTGTACTCACTACCTGCTCTGTTTTTGTGCCTTTATTATTTTTAAGTGGCATTACTGGGGCCTTATTTTATGACCAGGCTTTGGCGGTAAGTATTGGTCTGGGAGCATCGCTATTGGTATCTATTTTAATTATTCCCGTACTCTACTTACAGCTACACAATAGAAATTTTAAAATAGAAAAGTGGTTCAAAACAAAAACAGCAACAAGTAGCATTGAGAATTGGTATGGTCGTGGATACACCTTCTTTTTCAAACAGCCCTGGATTGTTTATGGTATTGCTCTGGTGGGGACTGCGTTGGCTGTATTCTTATTTAAAACAATGCCCTATTCGCAGTTGCCTGATCTTAACCAACAGGAAACCATACTTACTATAGACTGGAATGAAAATATTACCTTAACCGAAAATCAAAACCGACTACAACAATTACTAGGGGATCTCCCTAACATTGAAACGCATTATAGTACCATCGGGGAGCAGCAATTTGTACTGCAACAAGATCAAACCAAAAGCTTTGCAGAAGCAGATGTGTATATCAAGACTACAAGCCCCGAAACTTTAGCACAAATCAAGCAAGAGATTCGAGATCGTCTTGGTGCATCATATGCTTTCCTGCCTGGCGGGAGACAAGGCGCGAAAGCAAACTTCTCTCCTCCAAAAACCATATTTGAATATATTTTTGGATCTGATGAAGCCCAACTCATTGCACAGATATACGCAAAAGAAGGACAACAAGTACCTCCGCTAACTGACCTACCTGCTATTAGTGCTTTAGCTAGTCAAAACGGGCTGACCAATATCCCGCTTAAGGAAACGGTGGTTATTCAAATTTTGTTTGAAAATTTAAGCCTATATGATGTAAATTACCAACAACTTATTGATGAGTTAAAAACAGTTTTAGGTGAAAATACCATAGACAATTTAAAAACCGCGCAGCGGTTTATCCCTATAAAACTAAGTTATAGCAGCACACAAGTAGAAGATGCGCTAAGCCAACTCTTTATTACCAATGCCAACGGGCAAGATATCCCAGCACGTAGCCTTATACAAATTAAAAATACACAACAATACAAAACCCTTATTGCGGACCGTCTTGGGGAACATGTACGTTTTCCTGTAGCAATACAAGAAGATGATATTGCCCAAAACATAACGAACCTTCAAAGCAGCTTTACAAAAAGCCCTTATAATCTTAGATTATCAGGAAGCTGGTTTGATATCCAGGATTTAAGCAAAGAACTGGGTATCGTCATACTAGTAGCTGTATTGCTTTTATATTTTATTATGGCAGCACAGTTTGAATCCCTCTGGCAACCGCTTATTATCTTATTAGAAATTCCTATAGATATTGGTGGGGCGTTACTTCTGCTCTGGCTTTTTGGAGGCACTATTAATATTATGGCAGCTATAGGTATTGTAGTTATGAGTGGGATTATTATTAACGACAGTATTTTAAAACTACATACCATAAACCTCTTACGTAAGGAAGGTTACAGCGTACACGAAGCCATAAAATTGGGTGGTACTAAGCGTCTTAAACCTATTTTAATGACCTCACTAACCACCATCTTAGCCTTACTCCCTTTTTTATTCACCCAAAGTTTGGGAAGCACGTTGCAAAAACCATTGGCCTTAACGGTTATTGGAGGGATGGTAATAGGCACTTTTATTAGCTTGTATTTTATCCCTTTGGTGTATGCCTTGTTTGTGAGGATTCTAGGTAAAAGATCAAATTTATAAGTTAATACAATCAGCCTTTTAACCGTTATTACTGTTTAAGTATATGTATAGCTTATTCATAAATGAACTTATAAAAATAGGAATTTTCCTTCTTAGGAATAATTGCATAAATGGTTTTTGATTTTTCATCAACTGCAAAAGGTGAAGCTGGACCTAGGGATTCATTAAGCTTCATTCTTTTTATCGGATTACCTTCCCAATTAAAAACATGTATCTCATTACTTGAACTACAATCACCTCCAATGGGGCAGTTGACATTAAGTGCATAAATAAAATTATCGGTCAAGAAAATATTTCCATACTGATAATATGTTCCTTCTTTAAAAAATTGGGTATCACGATTGAATTCAGGCTTTTCAAAACCTTTAGATATAATAGAAAATTTCAATTCACCTTCAGGAGTGTAGATGCTTAACTTTGGCAGGAATGTGTAAGCTTTGACTAAAAGACTTTTATCAGGCTTTAATTTCACATTGCCACTTTTATATAAATCCATAAGTCCTAATTGTTTTAATGAGGACATATATCCTTCATCAAAGTCATTAGAAAACTTTATCCAATTAGTTTTTTCATTTTTAGCGTTATAAATCGAAAACTCACCTAAATTAGAGAACCCACTTGAATAGAATATATTGTTATTCTCTACTACATAAAGTGCTTCTACTCCATCACTCGGAATATTAAACGTAAATACATCTTCATTCGACAATTTATTGGATATAGCCTTTTTAAAATCTAACAATCTATAAGATCTATTAGAACCTTGAAATGTACCAATAAAAGCTTTTCCACTTTTTTCAATGAACTGTCCCATAAATAATGGATTGTTTATTTCTGTTGGACCAAAACCATCTTCTCCAAATGAACCAATAAATTTAAAGTCTGGTAGTTCATATACAAAGAAATGAGGACTATTCTCTATATCGCATAGAATGATAAAATCGTTGTACAACCCAATAGCAAAAGGAAAGAATATTTCTTCTATACCATTAATTTCAACAGCATTTAAATTTTGTTCTTCTTCAAAACCATCAAAAATTTTATTTGGTGTAGTTTCTTCTTTAGAACAAGAGAAAAGTAATAATGTAAAAAGTAATATAAATAATTGATGAATAAAAAAAGGTGATTTCATATTGCTTAAAATAATAAAGCAACTAGATGTAAGAACAAATTGTATACTTCATCTAGTTGCTCAAATTTTAGATTTTTAAAGTTTGTAAATCAACTAATTACATCGACCTGTGCTATTCCAACTATTAAGCCAGTGCCCTTTACAATCTCCACATTTTATTCGATACAATCCACCTCCGTTTGTATTTTCCGTGCCACTAACACAAGACTTACCGCCAGCTGCCCCAAGTCCACCACTACCAATTGTATTATCTTGCGCAGTAGATGGCATTACAGCAAAGCAAATTATTGCTGCAAATAAAAAAAATAGTCTTTTCATTATATAAATT
>CAZDFA010000162.1:0-4455 GCA_964504555.1 uncultured Flavobacteriaceae bacterium
GGTCTTTAAAATGTTGAATGCTTAACTATTTGAAAAAGAAAGTCTATTTTTAATAGGTGAAATCGTTCTTAACCAATCTATTTAAGGAAAAAAAAGAAATAAAGCCAGATACATCTGTGTTTAATAGTGACTTGGCCAATAAAATTTCTTGAAAAGCTAACAAACGAGGAGGTTCAAATTTCAGGAAAACTAAACTAAAGCGAAAGGATTCGCAAACCCTGGTCATATTACCTACAAAGGAGTTTATTACATTTAGCATAGGATTTTTTATTTTGTCATTTGGCTTTTTCATTTTTCTATATTATTCGGGGGATTTTGAATTTCGAAATTTTATACAGCTTCCTATGGGTCTTTTTTTTATTGCATTCATAGGATTTAGCAAAAAATCGGGTTACTACTATAAGAGCTTTAAAAGACCAGCCAGTAGCAGAGAAGTAAAACCTTCGAATAAATGGATTAAACTGGACGATATTCAGGCATTGCAAATCATAAAAGAACGGATAAAAACAAAAAACAGTTCGTATAACAGTTATGAGATAAATCTTGTTTTACAAGATACTAGGCGTATAACAGTCATAGATCATAAGAATTATCTGCATATCAAGGCAGATGCTAAGCAGATTGCAGATTTTATAGGCGTTCCTTATTGGGATGGTGTGCATATGAGTACATACGAGCCCACTAACTTGCGTCAATCTGTAGACCTAGATTCAAACTATGACTCTACTAGAGCACGTTTTAGAGAGATGTAAACTATAACTATTTTAAATGTTACAACTACTTATTAAGTTTAAATTTTTACTTGTATTACCAAGTCTAATTTTTATATCTCCTACTCAGAACTCACATTTTTCAGATCCAGGTAATGATTTTATAGCTATGGAATTTTTGGGATTCTCCAATCATATTTACAAAGTTGTGGTGACTAACAAAAATATTGTGGGGATAGAAGTAAATGGCTATATCGCGGTTGAGAATCCTTTTGACATTGGTACTACCATTGAAATTTCTCAACGAAATGACCCATCCGCTTATATAAATAAACAAATGGAAAATGTCTATCAAAATGTTGATTTAGATAATGATGACATATTTAGTATTAATCCAAGAAATTTTCGAATTGCTTTTTCCGATGTAAAATCGGCATACCTCTCTCCCAAGAAACAATGGGGTATGGGATCATATCCTTATTCAGGGAGGTTAATTATTAAGACCAGAAAAACTGTTGAAAACAAAAAGAAAAGAAAAACATTAATTTTGATAGGTGATCAAAATAGTAAAGAGGTTTTGAATTATATAAAAATCTGAAATTCAATATATGAAATTAAAAGAAAAAAAACCCGCACTACTATTAGTAGATATTCAAAAAGGGTTTGATGACGAGGCTTATTGGGGAGGTAATCGCAATAATAAAAATGCTGAAGCCAAAGCTGCTCAGCTGCTGGCATTATGGCGACAATATCAATTACCAGTTTATCATGTAATACACAGTTCCCAAAATCCGGTTTCAAGATTGCATAAAACCCATGATGGTTTTAAAATAAAAGATGAGGTAAAACCTATTGATGGTGAACCTGTCATTATTAAAGAAGTAAACAGCGGTTTTATTGGCACCGATCTGGAAGAACGCTTACGCCAAAATGGAGTTACCACCCTTGTAATTGTGGGAATGACTACCAATCATTGTATATCAACCACAACCCGAATGGCTGGCAATCTTGGTTTTGACACCTATTTAATTAGTGATGCTACAGCCACCTTTGACCGCAAAGGCTTGAATGGAGAGATTTTTCCAGCAGACTTGATTCACCAAACTGCTTTAGCTAGCTTGCAAGAGGAATTTGCCAAGGTTGTTGATACGGAAAAACTAATAAGTGATTTTTAGAACCACGTTTTTTAACTCACCGCGACCTGACATTGTAGAAATAAAAACAGCCCGAAGCATCGAGCTGTTTTTATTTTATGAATTGTGATTTATTATGCCAAATCAAAACGATCTAAGTTCATCACTTTAGTCCAAGCTTGTACAAAATCGGTTACAAATTTTCCTTTGGCGTCATCTGTGGCATAAACTTCTGCGATAGCTCTTAACTCTGAGTTCGATCCAAAAATAAGATCTGCACGAGTCCCAGTCCATTTCACGGTACCAGTTTTACGATCTTTTCCTTCAAATACATCTTGTGCATCTGTGGTAGCACTCCACGTAGTACCCATATCTAGGATGTTAACAAAAAAGTCATTAGTTAAACTTCCTGGTGTACTAGTAAATACGCCGTGTTGGGAACCGTCATAATTTGCTTCTAAAACGCGCAAACCACCAAGAAGTACCGTCATTTCTGGTGCCGATAAGGTTAGTAATTGCGCACGATCTACTAATAATTCTTCGGCACTAGGCCCTTTGGTTATGGTATTGTAGTTTCTAAAACCATCAACTCTTGGTTTGAGTGCGTTTACCGAGTCAACATCTGTTTGATCTTGAGAAGCATCACCTCTACCTGACGTAAATGGTACAGTTACCGAATGGCTAGCTGCTTTTGCTGCTTGTTCTACCCCTACATTTCCTCCTAGTACAATTAGGTCTGCAATAGAAACATCCCCGTTAAAATCATTTTGAATAGCGCTATAAACATCCAATACTTTTCCTAATTGTAACGGATTGTTCACTTCCCAATCTACCTGAGGCTCCAAACGAATACGGGCACCATTTGCCCCACCACGGTAATCTGAACCTCTAAATGTAGATGCACTAGCCCAAGCCGTACTTACTAATTGAGAGATAGAAAGTCCTGAATCGGCAATTTTCGCTTTAAGCGCACTAACATCAGCATCACTTAAGGTAGTTCCTGTTGGTATAGGATCTTGCCAGATGAGTGCTTCTGAAGGCACGTCTGCTCCTAAATAACGAGAAGTTGGCCCCATATCACGATGTGTCAATTTAAACCATGCTCGTGCAAAGGCATCCTCAAATTCTGCTGGATTATCTCTAAAGTGTTTTGAAATTTTCAAGTAATCTGGATCTTCTTTAAGCGCCATATCTGCAGAGGTCATCATTAGTGCCTGCGGTTTGCTTGAATCGCCAGCCATTGTCGCTTCATCTGCATTTGAAGCTGCCGTAGGTGTGTATTGATGTGCACCTGCGGGACTTTTGGTTAATTCCCAATCATAATCCAACAAAACTCTAAAGAAGTCATGATCCCATTTATTAGGATTAGGAGTCCAGGCACCTTCTAGTCCACTGGTAATAGTATCACTTAACACTCCAGAATTAAAAGTATTTTTCCAACCGAGACCCATTTGTTCTATACTAGCACCTTGAGGCTCTGCACCTACAAACTCATCTGGATTTGCGGCTCCGTGTGCCTTACCAAAGGTATGACCACCAGCAGTGAGTGCTACTGTTTCTTCATCATTCATACCCATCCTGCCAAAAGTTTCTTTCATAAGCTTGGCAGTTCCTAAAGCATCAGGACTGCCGTTGGGCCCTTCGGGGTTTACGTAAATAAGTCCCATATGTGCAGCTCCTAGATGACCTTCTAGCTCGCCATTTTCAAAACGTTCCTTGTTGCCTAACCATTCTGTTTCAGAACCCCAATAAACATCTTCTTCTGGATGCCAGATATCTATTCTTCCACCACCAAAACCAAAAGTTTTAAAGCCTGCGTTTTCCATAGCTACATTGCCAGTAAGAATAATCAAATCAGCCCAAGAAATCTTTTTACCATACTTCTTTTTAATAGGCCATAATAACATACGGGCCTTATCTAGATTACCATTGTCTGGCCAACTATTAAGCGGAGCAAAACGCATATTACCTGCATTTGCACCACCACGACCATCACCTATACGATAGGTTCCTGCACTGTGCCAAGCCATTCTAATAAACAAACCAGCATAATTTCCATGATCTGCAGGCCACCAATCTTGGCTATCTGTCATTAAATGGGTTAGGTCTTTTTTTACGGCTTCTAGGTCTAAAGATTTGAATGCTTCTGAATAATTAAAATCTTCATCCATAGGATTGGCCTTAGCCCATTGTTGTCTTAATACACCAAGATTTAATTGATTGGGCCACCAATCTCTATTTGTAGTACCACCACCAGCGGCAACCTCAGTTAATTCACCATTTAAAAATGGGCATTGCGAAGCATCTCCTGCGACGTGTGAATGATTATTATCTTTCATGATTTTTAGTTAAAAAATGGATTTGTTCTTTTCTTAATGCTAATTTAAAATAAGCATTTACTATACAAGCATTAAAATGCATATATAATATCTATTATAAAATATGAGGTATTTATGGTTAGAAAAATTGAAAAGTGAAGATACAAATTAACTTACCGCAATACTGTGAATAAAATCCCAAAGTGACTGCTATTTATACTTGAGCCATTCCATCCAAAACAAGCATCCAGTATTTTCCTATATTCGTCAAGCAATCCATAGTTTATGCAACCC
>CAZDFA010000163.1:0-4335 GCA_964504555.1 uncultured Flavobacteriaceae bacterium
CAATGATGATGCTAAGAAGCAAAATAATTTTGGATATGATCTTACTCAACCAGTAGAAATGGGGTATCTTAAAGATGATATTAAAATCCTCTTAGCTGAATACCGCAGAGCTCTCAAAAAGAATAATAATGCTAGCCCGGAGTTAGAATACAGGCCACAGTAATAATGAGAAAAAACACCTATATAGGCATTGCCTTTATTGTTCTAATTTTTGGGATCATTTTTATACCTAAAATCTTTAGAAGATTAGCCAATGATGATGTAACCAGAGGTGGGCGCATGCATAAAGTAGGCGGTGTTGCCAAAGGGGAGAATGACAAGCTTGCTTATATTACATTCAATGGTAAAGAGCGCAGAGTACCTCCCTTTCAATTTATTAATCAACATCAAGATACTATTACTGATCAAAGCTATAGGGGGAAGGTATATGTGGTAGAGTTTTTCTTTACGCGTTGTCCAGGAATTTGTATTCCTATGAATCAAAATTTGATACATATTGCTGAGGAATTTAAAAGTGAATCAAAATTTGGTATTGCCTCTTTTTCAATTGATCCATCGCATGATACGCCAGAGGTACTTCAGGAATACGCATCTGGTTATGGTATTACACATCCTAATTGGAATTTCTTATCGGGAACAGAGCTCACAGATGTATTTGAGTTATCTAATCAAGGTTTTACCTTAAATGCAGATGAAGAAGCAGGTTTTGAAAACCAATTTTACCATAGTGGGTATTTTGCTTTGGTAGATCAAAATGGGTTTTTGAGATCAAGAATAGACGCCTCAGGTAATCCAATAGCTTTTTATAAAGGATCTGTTCTTTTGGACGCCCAGAATAATGCTAATGAAAGTCCTGCGCAGGTTAATGAATTGATAGCAGACATTAATAAACTACTCAATTAATGGAAGAATTAACAGATAAAGAGCGGCGATATAAAAAGTGGATTGTGATACTGTCAATTGCAATACCACTCGTAGTTGCACTACTTTTTGGGGTTAATCTTCAGCGCATGGGTTTTGATGTGCAGCCGCTATCGTTTCTTCCGCCAATTTATGCCACGATTAATGGAATCACCGCAGTGGTTTTAATAATTGCCGTCATCCAAATTAAAAATGGTAACCGAAAAACGCATGAAAACCTAATGAAGTTTGCAATAGTGCTTTCAATCCTGTTTCTAATGATGTATATGGCCTACCATATGACCTCTGCCTCTACAAAATATGGAGGAGAGGGTGTAATTCGTTATGTGTATTATTTTATACTTATCACTCATATTTTACTATCTATTGGGGTGATTCCTCTGGTCTTGATTACCTATGTTAGAGCTTTGGCTGAACGCTTTGACAAACACAAAAAAATTGCTAAAATCACCTTTCCTATTTGGTTATATGTTGCGGTAACAGGTGTGATTGTGTATATTATGATTTCGCCTTATTATGTGCACTAGATGAAAATTAACCGCTGGCATATTATTTTTTTCATTCTTGTTGTATTTGCTTTCGCTGAAGTAGATACCTTAAAAGCACAATGTGCTATGTGTCGTGCTGTATTAGAAAGTGAAGCCGATAAAAGCCAAGCTAGAGGCATAAATAATGGGATTGTCTATTTGATGGTTATACCTTATATTTTGGTTGGCGGTGTTTTGTTTGCTATTTGGAAATCTAGGAAGAAAGAATTACAACAAGAGCAATAACCAGAAGTTGCCTCACCTTTAACAAAACCCTAACATCATAGCTGTAACACTTTTTACTGCAATTAGTCTATTCATTAAGTTTTGCATAACCGTCTTAGTTCTGTTAGCCTAATGCCTATTATACTAGGGATTAACATTGATTTAATAGTATTTTCATAGGGGTTGTCTAATATTGCAGTATAATTAATCGAGCCAATGATTACTATTAAAGATCTTCATAAATCTTACCAAATGGGTAGCAACTCGCTTCACGTTTTAAAAGGCATTAATTTTTCGGTAAAAGAAGGAGAGTTAGTGTCCATTATGGGATCTTCAGGCTCTGGAAAATCTACCTTACTCAATATTCTAGGTATGCTTGACGAAGCGGATACTGGTTCATATATTTTGGATAATGTACCCATCAAAAACCTTAATGAAAAAGTTGCTGCGCAATACCGTAACAAGTTTCTTGGGTTTATTTTTCAGTCATTTAATTTGATTACCTATAAAAGTGCTATAGACAATGTGGCAATGCCATTGTATTATCAAGGCATAAAGCGAAAGAGACGCACCGAAAAAGCCATGCATTATCTGGAAAAGGTAGGCCTCGCCGATTGGGCAGAACACTTACCAAGCGAGCTATCTGGAGGTCAAAAACAACGTGTGGCTATCGCTAGAGCTATGGCCAGTGAGCCAAAAGTACTATTAGCAGATGAGCCAACGGGAGCTTTAGACACCAAAACTTCTTATGAAGTAATGGAATTAATTCAGGGTATTAATGAAGAAGGAAAAACCATCCTTATTGTAACCCATGAACCTGACATCGCCGAAATGACTAAACGTATTGTAAATCTCAAGGATGGGGTAATTATAGATGACCGTTTGGTAAATCAAGTAAAAGCGACAGCTCATGTTTGATATAGAACGCTGGCAAGAGATTTTTGAAACTATAGGAAAGAACAAACTACGCACTTTTCTTACGGGATTATCTGTGGCTTCGGGAATCTTCATTCTGGTGATTCTTTTAGGGTTTAGCACGGGTATACAAAAAGGAGTTAAAACACAGTTTGCTCAAGATGCCGAAAATAGATTAAGTATTTGGACCGGGGTCACTACCAAAGAATATAAAGGACTAAATCCTGGACGTTTTATACAGATGGATAATGGGGATTATGACAATCTCAACACCAAGTTTGAAGAAGCTATAGAACATAAAACAGGACTTTTTAATATTTGGGGAGGTCAGGTAAATTATGGCAATGAATCAGGGAATTATCGTATTGAAGGTGCAAATCCAGGACAACAGTTTATAGAAAATGCTTCACTTTCTTCAGGCCGCTTTTTATCTGATAATGATATAGAGCAGGTTGAAAAAGTGGCTGTAATTGGACAGCGCGTAAAAACAGATTTATTTAAAACCAAAGAAGCTGTTGGTGAAACCATAAAAGTATTTGGTATCAATTTTAAGGTAGTTGGGGTTTATACCGACCCTGGTGGACAACGAGAAGAGCAACGTATATTTATACCAGTTTCTACAGCTCAGCGAGTTTTTAACGCAGGAGATAATTTGCGTTCCATTGCCTATACCATTAAAATGAGTGATAATTTTGATGAAGCAGTAGCCCTTTCGGCTGCCGTAAGTGAAGGTATTGAACAAGAGTTAAAGTCTAGATATAGTATTGCTCCGGATGATAGAAGTGCTGTTCGGGTGAATTATAATTTGGAGAAGGCTGCACAAATTTATGGACTTATTGATGCCATACGATTAGTATTTTGGTTTATTGGCATCGGAACCATTGTGGCAGGTGTTGTTGGAGTAAGTAATATCATGTTGATAATCGTTAAAGAACGTACTAAGGAGATTGGTGTGCGTAAAGCTTTAGGCGCTTTGCCTAGCTCTATAATCGCTATGATCTTACAGGAGTCAGTTTTTATTACTGCGATATCAGGTTTTCTAGGATTGTTTGCAGGTGTTGGTTTATTAGAATTAATAAGCCCTTTAATTGATAGTGATTTTATAAAATTTCCCCAAGTAGATTTTAATACAGCCATAAGTACAGTGCTAATTCTAATTTTTGCAGGTGCTTTGGCTGGATATATACCCGCTAGAAGAGCAGCAAATATTAAACCTATTGAAGCATTAAGAGACGAGTAGTATGTTTAATAAAGATCGTTGGAACGAAATATTAGAGGCTCTAAATGCAAACCGTTTTAGGACAATGCTTACAGCATTTGGAGTGTTCTGGGGGATTTTTATTCTAGTTGTATTACTGGCACTTACTAATGGTCTTAGAAATGGAGTTTCTGCAGATTTTGGAGATTTTGCTACCAACTCCATGTTTATGTGGTCTCAAGGAACTTCAAAACCTTATAAAGGTTTGCCCAAAGGGCGCTTTTTTAACTTTAAATTAGAAGATGTGCAGGTGCTTAAGGATAATGTGCCTGCCTTGAAATATGTTTCTCCGCGAAATCAACTGGGAGGTTTTAGAGGTTCAAACAATGTAACATATAAGGAAAAAACAGGAGCATTTAATATTTATGGAGATTATCCAGAGTTTATTAAACAGCAGCCTATGGATATTACAGCTGGTCGTTTTATAAGCTATTCAGATATAGAAGAAAAACGTAAGGTCTGTATTATAGGCGTAGATGTTGTAAAAGG
>CAZDFA010000164.1:0-4289 GCA_964504555.1 uncultured Flavobacteriaceae bacterium
CACACATATTGGTATTCTGCTTGCAGGTTATTGGCTTCACAAAACTCCTTTCGCGAAAGCAGCTTATCCTTTCTATAGTGATTTTCAAACTGCGGTGTTCCAGTGACTGTAATTTGACTTTCCATAACAAACGGATAATAGTACAGAAGTTCTTGCTTCATATGCTCAGACCATACCCAGTAGTGATCTGCCTCCACAACCAAAGTTGCTTTTGGTAGGTTATCCCAAGAATATATACTACATATCGTTGGTATTTTAAGAGTCTTTGCTGCCTGCATGGCTGCTACAGCTGCTATTGGACGCTGGCTTGCACAAAGCACTATATTGGGTTGTTCTATTTGGAAAATTTCCTTCCATCGTTTAAAATACGTCGTTTTCTGCTCCTGCTCATTTAATTTATTTCTCAGTTGATCAATGTACTCTTGGCTTGGATGCTCCTTTATTAATCTCTTAGCCAATCTTGTCTTCAATTTATTTTTCCAGCCTTTCGTATTCCAGTTAAACTTATACCTGTGATAAATAGAATTTCCAGTCTTTGCAGAAAAATAATTGAGTTCATTATGCTTTATAGCATTTTTTAATGCATCTGTCTTCCAATGAAGTTGTATGGCTGGCCAGTCTATTTGTTTATATCCAAAAGTACCCAGTGATACCGGAGCATTGTTTGCATATACAATATCTATTCCCTGAGCCTTGGCCTGTTCGGGAAATGAAGAATACACATAATTGCGCAAACTTATTCCATCTGGTATGAGGACAAGTACTTTAATAAGACATGGATTTAAGAAGTTGCTCTGCCTTTTCCCAATCTTCCTGTGTATCAATATTTACATGCCTCGATGCATCGGCAATTACATAACCCGTCCTTTTACCAATAAAATGACCCCTACGTAGCAAGGGTACATCAGTGATATAAATGCTTCCATCTCTATAATATGCATTGGGTAATTCCTGCCTACGCTGAATAAGCAGCTCATCTCCAGTACTCACTTTTAGGCCATTCTCTCCTTCTTCAAATACCCAGTGGGGATTGAATTGATGAGGCACAAGTAGCACAGAAATTACCGCATCATAGATTCCTTCTTTGTATTTTTCTATTGCTTGAGAAATAGTCTCTGCTGTCCTAAATGGATTTGTAGGCTGCAAGAGACATACTGCTTCATAAGACCTTCCCTGATCTTCTAAAAAATCTAAAGCATGTTGTACAACTTCTACAGAGGGTGTATTATCTAGTGCTAAATAATCTGGCCTTTGAAAAGGTACCTCAAGCCCCAACTGTCGTCCTATATCCATAATTTCAGGATCATCTGTAGATAGAATAACGTCTGAGAGTGAACTCGCCTTTGCTTCCATTATGGTATAACTTATTAGCGGTCTACCACCTAGAAGTTTCTTATTTTTTCCAAGAACACCTTTACTGCCGCCTCTCGCAGGTATAATTCCTAATATTTGCATTAATAGGTTATTGTTTTATGAAAGCGCAAGGGGCAATTTTCCAGTATATCAGCAATCTTCTCGCCTGCTTGACCATTACCATATAATAATGAGGATGGGTAGGCCTCTACATCCAACTGCTGTTGAATAGCCTTTTTTATGGCATTCTTATCATATGAAACATCAATGACATTAGGTCCCCGATCTCTCCCATGTTGCCTTGTCCCAATATTTACCACGGGTACACCTAAATAGGAACACTCTCTAATACCTACACTGCTATTGCCTATGAGACAACTAGAATTAATTAACAGCCTTAGAAAATCATTGGGCTCCATATTTTTGAAGAAACGAATATTCGTAGGGGTATTCTTTTCACGAAAGCTTCTTATTCCATTGCTTGTACCATCAGAACCTGCATCAACATTTGGCCAAAACCAATAGGTATCAATACCCAGTTCATCTATAACTTCAAGGGTTTTTAGTACATCTGATTTAGCCTGATCATATTCGGTGGTAACAGGGTGTTGCATGACAACCAAATATTCTCCTGTTCCAATATTAGCTCCTACTCCACCATATTTTTGAGAGGGATCAAAATCAAGTTGGGAATTTTCTATTGTGGTTTTAGCTATATCTATTGAAGGGCATCCTGTATTAAAAACAGTTGTGTGGTGTTCTCCTAGTTTAATTACCCGCTCTTTGGCATTTTCACTTGCTACTAGATGAATGTCTGCAAGTTTGGTATTAGCATGGCGCACCTTCTCATCTATATTACCAGTAACCTCTCCACCTTGTATGTGTACTAATGGAATGTTTTGATAAGAAGCAGCAATAGATGTAGCTATGGTTTCAAAACGATCTGCTATAGTTACTACCATATCTGGCCGCAACTTATCAAAAATAGTTGCAAGCTCCATCACTCCCAAACCTGTCGTCTTAGCCATTGCTGTTTTATTCTCACCTTCCAACACCATATAAACTTTTTCGGCAATGTTAAACCCATCTTTTTCTATATAATCCACCGCATTGCCATAGCGTCCTAGTAAAGCTGATCCGGCTACTACTAACTGTAACTCAAGTTTAGGGTGTGCTTTAATGGCCTGCAAGGCTGTTTTAATCCGACTATACGAAGGTCTTGCTGTAATAACAACACAAATCTTTCTAGGCATACTTAGCTTTGTACTTTCTTCTTTTTTGGTAATTAGATCTTGATTTGAATTTATTCTTAATATAGTATATATACTGTTTAAAACTAGGTTTTAAAAAGAATACTTTAACTCCCCCTTGCCAGGTAGAACTATCAAAAACACCATTAGGATCGTTATTTTCCGCACTCACACAGTGTACATTAATAGATTTGGGAAAATAGGTTTTCAAAATATCTACTTGATCTTTCCTGTCACCTTCCACAGCTATAATAGGCCGTTTAGGTAATATCTGAAATATTTTCTCAATGGTAGTAAACACTCCATCTACAATAATCAAATCATACTTTTGGTTCTTCTTCATTTTTTGAGGCACATCATCCAGTACAGTAATCTTTTGGTAATAGATTTTCGGAATGTTGTTAGAGAGGCTTTCCTTGCAGAAATCATTGGGCTCTGTACCTGTGTATATTACTTCACCTTTTGTAAGTTCAAAAATAGCACTGGGTAGTGTCCCAATACCCAATCCTATCTCAAAAACACTTTGAACCTTAAATATCTTTACCAATTCCAATAATTTCAAAATGGCAAATTCGCTTGCTATGTGCTTACTTCCTTCATAAGTAGAGAATTTAAGATATATATCTTTTGCAAGCTGACTTATATTCATATAATGTCATTTTTGGTTAAGAAATCCCATTGGCTCAAGGAACGTTTGAGCTTTTTTCCAATAATATCCTCAAATTTAGAAGCATCAATACCATAACCTTTGGGCTTTTTAGCTTCTAAATCATCAAAAGTAAGTATATGACCTATTTCCAGATCTTTATTTACTGCTAAGGATTTTTCAAAAATACGTTTTAATTCAGTGTAAGGTGAAATATCAGTTTTGTCAATAGGGTGTTTTCGCGAAAGCACAATTTGCCTCACTGATTTTACCAATTGTCCAATTTCTTCAATCTCAATGGACGAAGTAGCATCCGGACCAAAATCTTCTCTAGAGAAAACGGCGTGAAATTCAAGAATACTTGCCCCTAGAGCAGCAGCAGCAGTACAAGTCCCTATATCTGCAGAATGATCTGAATAACCAATAGCAACCTGATACCTATCCTTTAAGGTTTGGATCACATTAAGGCCATAGCGTTCTGGGGGTGTTGGATAGCTTGTTGTGCATTGCAAAATACTATATGAGATTCCCCTTGCTTTTAAAAAACATACTGCTTCATCTAACTCTTCTAATGAGCTCATTCCTGAAGAAAGAATAACAGGCTTTTTTGTTTTGGCAATCTTTTCCAGCAATAGAAAATTTGTAACTTCTCCTGATCCTATCTTATACCGTTTTACTCCAATTTCTTCTAACAAATCAACAGCTGCATTGCTAAATGGAGAGGACATAAACTCTAAACCATTGATTTCACAAGTCGACTTAATTTGTTTCCACTGCTTTTTGGTAAACTCCATACGCCTCCAGTAATCAAAGCGCGTAGCATCCTGATCTGTGAATTTTACTCTAAAAGGCTCATGGATACTACTCTCTGCCTCGGCTATATGGGTCTGGAACTTTATTGCATTGATACCAGAACCTTTTAAAGCCTGAATATAATCTAATGCTTTTTCAAAACTACCGTTATGAGCCTGGGCTATTTCTGCTATTATAAGCTCGTGCTTGTTCATATTATGAATTTGTATCCCAAAAACGTTTTTGTA
>CAZDFA010000165.1:0-4127 GCA_964504555.1 uncultured Flavobacteriaceae bacterium
ATATTATACGCTATAGGCGAAAAACAGTACATACAAACTTAAGTCTAGCTTTTCCTAAATTTTCTAGATCAGAACTTAAAAAAACAGAAGAAACCTTTTATAAACACCTTTGTGATCTTTTTCTAGAAGTCATCAAATCTATTTCTATCACTGAAGAATCGTTGAGAAAACGTATGCAATTTACCAATGTAGAACTAGCCAGCGATTATGAAAAAAAAGGCCAGAGTTTTGTAGTGATTATGGGGCATTATGCCAGTTATGAATGGCTTACGGCTTTACAGTTTTGGCTTAAAAATGATGGTCATGGGATATACAAGCGTATAAGAAATCCTTATTATGACAAACTAGTACACCGTATACGTAGTCGATGGAACACCAATATGATTCCTAATAAGACAATACGTCGCATAATGGATCGGCAAATCAAAGATGGCGTAGTAACGTCTTATGGTTTTATAGCCGATCAATCTCCGAGAAAACCTAACAGCCAGCAATGGTTCACATTTTTAGGTAAAGATTTGCCTTTTTACACGGGTGTAGAGCGTATTGCTGTTGATTTTAACTTACCTGTGCTTCATTTGAGCGTACGCAAAATAAAGCGTGGCTACTATCAAGGTACTTTTACGCTTTTAGCAGAAGAGCCTAACAAACTAGCCAAAAACGAATTAACAACTGCTTTTGTCAAACAATTAGAGCAACAAATACTAGAACAACCCGAATACTATTTGTGGACGCACAATCGCTTTAAACATTTTGGAAAAAGAGACTAAGACAAGTCTATTTTATTTTAAAGATAATAATATCTTCCTCTTTTTTAGACTTTCCAGGAATATCAAAAACAACAACTTCCGTACCTGCTACAGCAGACTCTATCAGAGCTATGGTTTTTGCATTAAAAATATTTCCTTCATTTACTATGGTAGGACTTTCTTTGAGCTTTATTTTAAAAGACAATACCTCATCCCCTTCTTGCTCCCCCTGAAATAGAAAAATTCAATAGTAGGTCCTTACTAATGGGGATTAAAACTTCTTTGTCAGAATTTTCTTCAATTTTAGCGGAATTATCTATTTGATTATCTTGACCGACAGAGTACAGATGAAATCCAAGAAAAAAAACTACAAATATTCTCACAATTATGGTTTCTTATTTGGACTAAAGAAACGGTTCTTATGATAAAATCGTATAATCAAATTAAATACCTACCTGCAGCAGCCTTAATTTCTGCAATCATGTCATTAGCCACCTGATCTGCCTTATCTTGCGTACTTGCTTCTGTATAAATACGAATAATAGGTTCGGTGTTGGATTTGCGTAAGTGCACCCAATGGTGTTCAAAGTCAACCTTTACCCCATCTATGGTTGTTACGTCTTCATTGGCATACTTAGTAGCCATTTTTTCTAATAACGCATCCACATCCAATTCTGGAGTTAGTTGGATTTTTTGTTTGCTCATAAAGTAATGTGGGTAAGATGCTTTAAGCTCACTTACGGTTTTATTCCCTTTAGCTAAATGTGTTAAGAATAAGGCAACGCCTACCAAACTATCGCGTCCATAATGTGATTCTGAGTAAATAATACCGCCGTTGCCTTCTCCGCCAATTACAGCATTGACATCTTTCATTTGCTGCACTACATTTACCTCGCCTACGGCACTGGCATAATATTCGCCGCCATGTTTTCGCGTAATATCACGTAATGCTCTTGAAGATGATAAGTTGGAAACCGTATTTCCCTTGGTTTCTCCTAACACGTAGTCTGCGCAGGCAACTAGCGTATATTCTTCACCAAACATTTCACCTTTTTCATCTATAAAGGCCAAACGATCAACATCGGGATCTACCACAATACCCAAGTCAGCGTTCTTTTGAACAACCAAGTTACATATATCACCTAAGTGTTCTTTAAGTGGCTCTGGATTATGTGGAAAATGACCTGTTGGCTCGCAATACAATTCAATAGGATATACATCTAGGCGTTCTAACAATCGTGGAATGGCAATCCCACCAGTAGAGTTTACCCCATCTACAGCGACGGTAAATTTGGCTTTTTTGATGGCATCTACATCCACCAAATCCAATGCCAATACTTCGTCAATATGTAGATCTATATAGGCTTCGTTAAGCGTTATTGTGCCCAGATCATCTACTTCAGCAAAATCAATATTTTCAGCTGCTGCTATTTCAAGAATCTTAGCCCCTTCTTCTCCGTTTATGAATTCTCCTTTATGATTGAGCAATTTTAAGGCATTCCATTCCTTGGGGTTATGAGAAGCAGTTAAGATAATACCCCCATCGGCGCGTTCCATAGGGACGGCAACTTCTACTGTAGGTGTGGTAGAAAGACCCAAATCAATTACATGAATTCCCATTCCTACTAGCGTATTCATTACTAGATCTTGCACCATGGCTCCAGAAATGCGTGCATCACGACCCACCACGACTCGATAATTGTTTTTCTGTCTGTACTCTTTCAACCATTGCCCATAGGCTGCTGCGAATTTTACAGCATCAATCGGAGTAAGATTATCACCTGCCCGACCTCCTATCGTACCCCGTATTCCTGATATAGATTTGATTAGTGTCATGAAAACTTATTTTCATTCCCTCAAAGGAGAGAATCTAAATTCTCACAAAAATACCAAATAACAACCTCCAATATCATGAAAAACTTACTATTTATTATTATTTTATTTTTTGTTGTAACAACACAAGCGCAAGTCGGAATTGGTACAACAGATCCTCAAGCTCTTTTAGATATAACAGCTAAAGATAATGGAATATTAATCCCTAGAGTGAAACTACAAAACAGGACAGATGTTAAAACAGTGGTAAATCCTTCTGGGGCAGCACTTGAAGTTGGTACACTAGCTTATAATACTGCAAATACCACTGGAGTAGGCTTTATTTCTGAAGGTTTTGTTTTCTGGGATGGAAACCAGTGGCAACGTTTAGTGCCAAAAACAGAAATAATGTTCAGAAGGTTAGTGGATAATCAATTTCCTTTTAATGATAATATAGCTGGAATAGGAGGCAAAGGATTTATTTTTGACTTTGGTCTAGAATCCTTTAATAATATTGAAGGTGCATCATATGACGTAGGTGGTCAGCATATTGTATTACCCACAGGACTTTATGAAATTAGTGGCAACATACGTTTAAGTGGTGTTGGTAATTTTGCCTATACTATTGATTATGCTCCTAGAATTAATGGAGTTGAAATACAA
Organism: uncultured Flavobacteriaceae bacterium; assembly: GCA_964504555.1. Lineage (GTDB taxonomy): Bacteria > Bacteroidota > Bacteroidia > Flavobacteriales > Flavobacteriaceae > Dokdonia. The sequence goes on from CAZDFA010000165.1 coordinate 3,225, forward strand.
GGAAGCATACGTGGCTCTGCTGCACCTCCTAATTTTAATTCTAATACTTCAGGTACTGAGCTTTTTGCTATTGTAGAGATTACAGATCCAACTGCAGAATTAGATTTTCAAATAAGTTTTATCGCTGGATCTGGTGGAGGTCCTGTTATAAGTGATCAATCTTATGTATTGATAAAAAAGATTAATTAAAATTGTTTGCAGGAGGATTAATTGATTAGATATAGTATAAGGTAACTAGCTTTTATAGCTCCTTCATTTTGAAATCAATAAATTCACATAATTTCTCAAAGAAACTAGTAAATTCTCTCTCAAAAACAATATAATGTTCCTTTAGATCATCTATTGCTTTATCCATAGGTACACGGCGTTCGGTACGAATATTCATATTATACAATACAGTGCCTATGCCTTCTAAGGTGGCATAGTTTAATAGCCAGTTGTCTTGTATCATAGGGATCATAATCTTCTGTATACGTGGTGTAAGTAATGTGTGATTGTCTATAAGTAGTTGATAGAAGTTAGCTATATATTTTTCTAAGGGTTCTTGATGATAATTTTTCCAGTTTTTAGCTAAAAAATGATCGTATAGAATGTCTACGATCACTCCACTATAATGACTGTACTTCTTATGCAATCGCTTTGTACTTTGCTTTACAATGGGATGGCTGTCTGTATAGGTGTCAATCCAACGATGTATAAGGATTCCCTTTTGAATCTCTTCATTGTATTTTAAGTATTTTTTGCCTTTAATACCATCGGCCATAAAGTTGCCTATGGTGATCATAGGATCATCTTTGGAGAGGTAAATGTGGGCGAGGAAATTCACGTGCTGAAGATAAGCTTATTAATTTTGTAGTTGAAACACCTTCTATAAAAGTTTGTACAAGGTATGTGATATTGGAG
>CAZDFA010000166.1:0-4106 GCA_964504555.1 uncultured Flavobacteriaceae bacterium
AAAAAAGCACATCCAGATTTAGATTGTGTAGTCGGAAATGTGGCAACAGGTGATGCTGCCAAATACCTAGTTGAGGCTGGTGCAGATGCTATAAAAGTAGGAATAGGACCAGGATCTATTTGTACAACAAGAGTAGTTGCTGGTGTTGGTTTTCCGCAATTCTCAGCGGTATTGGAATGTGCTGCAGCCATAAAAGGTTCTGGAGTTCCTGTAATTGCAGATGGTGGTATACGCTATACAGGTGATATTCCAAAAGCTATTGCCGCTGGAGCAGATTGTGTGATGCTAGGATCCTTATTGGCAGGAACAAAAGAATCTCCTGGTGAAACCATTATTTATGAGGGACGTAAGTTTAAGTCCTATCGAGGCATGGGTTCTGTAGAGGCTATGAAACAAGGCTCTAAAGACCGTTACTTTCAAGATGTGGAAGATGATATTAAAAAATTAGTGCCTGAAGGAATTGTTGGTCGTGTACCTTATAAAGGAGAATTGTACGAAAGTATGCTTCAGTTTATTGGCGGTTTGCGGGCTGGTATGGGCTATTGTGGCGCTAAGGATATTGATACCCTAAAAGAATCAGGTCGATTTGTAAAAATTACAGCTAGTGGTATTCACGAAAGTCATCCTCATGATGTTACCATTACTAAAGAAGCGCCTAATTACTCGCGATAACCTTCTTTTTTTTGCAAGCTCAGTCTTTAAGAAAAGCCTCCACTTGTTCAATTGTATTTTCTCTAATATTGAAATAAAAGAAATTCATATCTGCGATGTGGTAGTTTTTGGTGGTAAAGAAGGCACTTCCTGGAAATATAGGTTTACTCACTTTTAAAATCCCATTATCCACTTGAGCATCTACCAATTCTGGGTAGATTTTATCAAAATCTCTCAGTATGGTTCCCTTATTTTCGTTTTTTGAAACATACTCTTTTGTTATTTTCCAACTTAAAGGATTTGTTGCAAGAACGCGCTCATTGGTTCTATAGTCTGTAGTGTCTGCATCTTTTCTATACGTTCTCCAGGAAATACTACAACCTGTGTCTAAGGGGTGTTCACAAGGACTAATATTGGCAAATTCATCCTTAAATACCTATGAGATAAGCAGCCACTAAGGTTTTGTGTACAACGGTTGTATCAATCAGCTCTTTAATCAGTCGGTTACTATGAGTAGTACCCTGACTGTGCGACGCAATGATAAAAGGTCTATTGTTATTATAATTTTTCAAATAGTATTGAAAAGCGGCTTTGACAACTTGATAAGCAAAGTCTAACGCCTTTTCTCCTGATGCTTTGTCATTACCGTAATACGCTTGTAAATGTGCTTGTCTATAGTGCGGAGCATATACTTTTCTTGAAGCATTGAAAATACTAGCTTGAAACCGAATGGTAGAAGCCTCTGTTTTATGATTGAGCAAGCTATCTTTTATATCGGCATTCCAGTTTATTTTACCACCACCATCGGTATGTGTTGTAGGGTGAATAAAAAATACATCCGCTGGTAATTGGGATTGATCACTTAATTGATCTTGACCAGGTATATAATCTGCCTCATCAATCTTGTCTGGATGAGCAGCCCAATGATCCAGATGGCTATAATCAGGAATTGATGTCTTCTTCCAATTTAGTTCAGAATTGGGAGCAGACCATTCTTTTGAGCATGAAATTGCTATTATGGAAAATGCTGTGAGTATGAAAAGTCTTATGTCCCTCATTCTTTTATTTGAATAAACTAATTAATCCATCCTTAAAATTGGTATTCCAACAATCCCAATTATGACCGCCATCTGTAATTCGCAACTCGCTATGAATATTATTTTTTAGAAAGAACTGTTGTAAATCGGTAACGACGGGAACAATATTAAATACATCATCATCACCTGTAGAAATATGATATCTTGGATGCTGTTTGTTTTTTAAAAAATCAGTTTGTAAGTGTTTATACGAATAGCTTTTCCATATCGAATTGCTGAAAGTGCTATCAGTTGCAAAAGCAGCTACTTTTCTGGAGGATGAATTTAAAGGTGGTAAAGGAGTATAGGCCGCTGGGCTAAGCAGGATTACATTTTGAAATAAAGAAGGATGTTTCATAGAAAATCGGGTACCGCCAAATCCTCCAGCAGAGAGTCCAGCTAAATGCCTGTCTTGTTTTTGGTTCGTAAAGTTTACTTTGTTCTCAAAATAGGGAATAAACTCTTCTAAGTAAAAGGTCTCCATCTGCTCAACACTATCTACATACCAGGAATTTCCAGCTCCAATACTCACTGCAATCATAGGTGGAATAATGCTGTCTTTCGCCATTGTAGCAAGAATATCGGCAGCTTGACCACCATCTTCTCCGAACCAGTCATTTTCAGTACCGCCATGACCATGTAACAAGTAAATCAAAGGAAAGTGAAGACTATCGGCATAAGATTCTGGTAGACTGTAGTTGAATCTAACATATTGATTGAGTGTTTTAGAAAGCATGCTGTCTTTATATACAGTTTGCAATTCTTTTGCACTGTCTTCAATTTGGACGGTACGCTTGCAGCTTGCCAAAAGCAAAAATAGAATCAGAAATACTTGAAAATTTAATAGATGGTTTAATTTTATCATTTGCTATATACCTAACGCGTATTCACAATATACTATTCTAGATGATATTAATTTGATTAATAGTATTAGTTAGATAGCCCAATACTAGTGGCTAAAGAACTTATCAACATTTATGCGTCTTGCTTCACAACTCATCTTAAAATTTCCTAATTTTGCATCCCGTAATTGAATCCCAGAAAGCAGTCTAATGACTAGTACAAAATACATATTCGTTACGGGGGGTGTTTCTTCTTCTTTAGGTAAAGGAATTATAGCAGCTTCCTTAGCTAAATTGCTACAGGCTAGAGGTTTTCGAGTAACAATTCAAAAACTAGACCCATATATCAATATAGATCCAGGCACCCTTAATCCTTATGAGCATGGCGAATGTTATGTAACTGATGATGGTGCTGAGACTGACCTTGATTTAGGACATTACGAGCGTTTTCTCAATGTGCCTACCTCTCAAGCGAACAATGTGACTACGGGTAGAGTTTACCAAAGTGTTATTGAAAAAGAGCGGCGTGGAGAGTTTTTAGGGAAGACTGTACAAGTGATTCCACATATTACCAATGAGATTAAAGAACGCATACAAATCCTTGGTAAAAGAGGTGATTATGATATAGTGATTACCGAAATTGGTGGTACAGTAGGAGACATTGAATCCTTGCCTTACATTGAATCTATTCGCCAGTTAAAATGGGAACTAGGTAAGGGGAATTCATTGGTAATTCACCTCACCCTTATTCCATATTTATCTGCGGCAGGTGAATTAAAAACAAAACCTACTCAGCATAGTGTCAAAACTTTGATGGAAAGTGGTATTCAGGCAGATATTTTGGTATGCCGTACAGAGCATGAGCTTAATCAAGGGATTAGAGCTAAATTGGCTCGTTTTTGTAATGTAGAAGAAGAAGCTGTTATACAATCTATTGATGCCGAGACTATTTATGATGTACCTAACCTTATGTTAGAAGAAGGTCTGGATCATATAACGCTCAAAAAACTGGGCATTGTGGATACTACACCACCTGCACTAGATCGATGGAATGACTTCCTTAAGAAACACAAAAATCCAAAGAGTAAAGTAACTATTGGTCTTATCGGGAAATATGTTGAGTTGCAAGATAGTTATAAATCGATACTGGAATCTCTTATTCATGCAGGCGCAGAAAATGAGGTAAAGGTTCGTGTTAAAAATATTCATAGTGAGTATATCACAGATGAGGTGATCGCCAATGAAGTTTCAAAACTTGATGGCATATTAGTAGCTCCTGGTTTTGGAGAGCGCGGTATTGAGGGAAAAATCAAAACCGTTGAATATGCGCGTGAAAATAACATTCCCTTTTTGGGGATATGCTTAGGCATGCAAATGGCAGTTATTGAATATGCTAGGAATGTATTAGCTTTCGCGAAAGCAAACTCAACAGAAATGAATGCAGAAACACCATACCCAGTAATTGATCTGATGAAAGAGCAGAAAAATATTACCGATATGGGCGGAACGATGCGTCTTGGTGCTTGGGAATGCAAAT
>CAZDFA010000167.1:0-3915 GCA_964504555.1 uncultured Flavobacteriaceae bacterium
CCTATTTCATTCTCGGTTCTATGTGTAGTCAAAGCATCATTGATAATTTTATAATGTTCCTGATGAACAGATTTATCCTGTCCTGAAACACATTGTAATAGCAAAAGACTAAATAGTATTATTATACGCATGGCTCACCTCTTTCTTCTGTGTTCTCCTCAAAATGAGGATTTGTTTCTTGTTCAAAACTATTTTCAATTTCCATAACTTGATTAGCATTAGCTGGATCATTTCTAAAAGCATCCCATGCACTTGATCCTTGAAGTCCTATCCAAGCCAGATTTTCCAAATAGGGTAATAATGTAGTGTCAAAAGGATCGTAACCTCCTCCTTCTGGGCTAGGCTGTATAGCCCAATTATAAACAGTTTGTGCAATCATATTTTTATAGTCTGCAATGAACTCGTGCTCTTCATCTGGACCCCCATCAACAAGAAAAGAAGCCCAAGCATCAATTAATTGTCCATAGGTTGGGTCGCCTATTAAATCTTCTATTACTAAGTCATTAAAAGGGTCTGAATCATTATTTCTAATAAAAAATATGTGCTGTAAATTGGCATGAAAAATTTCGTGTACTGCGACAGTTGCCATTAACAAATCTGTAGATGATATAAATGGATTTCCGAATGTAATATTTGCATCTCCATTAGGAAATGTAAAAGTACTTCCCAGATCTCCTAGATTTAAATTGACAAAAAAAGTAACATCAATATTCGGGTTTTCCCCAAATATATTATTAAACAAGTTAGTAATTGGCGCATCTATATTATGCACATTAGCCACAATATTTCTTTGACAATCAAATTCTGCCGTCCAAGAATCAGAGTCAAACACAATATCAAATGTAATTAATAAAAGCGCCTCTTCAAACGTAATAGGGTTGTTAGGATCTATATTATCCTCGAGATAATCCAACAATTCATTAAACAAATCTAAATCTCTAAGAATATTAATATCATCATCGTCAAGATTGGGGTCAAGGAAATTGTTAATATCTGCTATAAGTATATCTTCTTCACTTTCATCACCTTCTTCACTTTCATCACCTTCTACAATAATAAATGGTCCAGTTAAACCGCCATCTGAAGGAATACATTGCCCATTCCCTACTTCAATACCTTGACCTGGTGGTAGACTATCACACGGTACAGTCTCTTCCATAGGATCATCAGGATCTACTTGAGGATCGGCACCTCCTCCTCCCCCACCGTCAGAGCCATCACCATCATCACCTGGATTAGGGCCACAGGCTGTAATTATACTTATTGGAACACAAACTGTAATAGGGTCATTGGCATTGTGGTTTGCTATACAGGCATCTCCAGCAGTATGATTACCTCCACCAAAATCGCAGTCCTGAGTAGTTGTACAACTTTCTACAACAGTAACTGAACAGCCCGGACTTCTATTAAAAAAGTCGTTACTATCCAAATCAATATCTTGAACAGTCGTCCTGTCCTCAAGATTAAGTACAAGTGCGACATCATTATAAATAGCATCTAGTTCCTCTTGAGTAATACCATAGGTGACTAGATATGCTTTATATGTACCATCTGTAGTCAAACCAAAAGTTACATTTTGAAGAGGTAATTCCTCTTCTTTATCAACTTTAAACGTATAACTATGTTAATCACCCGCTTCAATATATAAAGCTTGTTCTTCAAAAAGGGTAATGCTATTATCGTTGGATGATTTATTGGCATTTTTATCTTTTATAATACGAGAAACATCGTCTAACAATAGCATATTTTGAGAATATTCGCGTTGCGATATTTTCCGGGTTGAAAGATCTAAGTCTGTTTCAGTTGTTTCCGTAATATTCACATCAAGAATATCTTCTTCTTGACAAGCAGTTAGTGCTAAAAATAGACTTAACCATATTAGCAATCCTCTTAATGTAATCTTCATAATTAATTTCCTTTAGTTAATACACCTACTCTATATTTAGGATTTTCGGCTTCCTCCTTTTTGTGTAGTTTTGACAATACATATCTAGGCTGTTGGTAAACCAACAGTAGTACTATATTGTATATTTGAGAAGAACTATTTTCCTTTAGCGCCTAATCTATAATCCTATTTTATTGAGGACAATATACCCCCCATTTTTAATACACCAAATTCTAACTGTTAAAATTTTAACTTTTAACAATTCAAATCCACTTTTTCAAAATAGAATAAATAGTGTAGTATCATGTAACTTTGCCACGTTGTAAAATCACTTTCAAAGAACCATGCCCACCATCTACCCATTTAAAGCCGTTCGCCCAACAAGGGATAAGGTAGGTTTAGTTGCTTCTCGTCCCTATGAAACCTATACCAAAAAAGAACGGCAAGCACGTTTAGATGTCAATCCCTATTCCTTCCTACATATAGTAAATCCTGGATATAAATACCATAAGGAAATAACAGGCGCGGCCTGTTTTCAACTGGTACGCAACCGTTATGAAGAATTCAAAGAAGAAGGCATCTTTGTTCAAGAAGATGTTCCTGCATTCTACCTGTATAAAATTGTAGATCGAGATAAACAGTCTTTTTGTGGACTTATAGCAGCCACTGCTATTGCAGATTATAGAACCAATCGCATCAAAAAACATGAAGACACCATTGCTGCTCGCGAAAACTTGTTTAAGAAGTACCTTGACATCGCAGGATTTAATTCAGAGTCGGTCTTACTAACCTTTCCTGATCAAGAAGCGCTAAGCTCTATTTTTGATGATATTATGAAGGATAGGTCAGACTATGAGTTTACCACTACCTACAGGGACACCCATTATTTATGGCCAATTTCAGACAAAAACCTCATTGCTAATATCCAGGCTATTTTTGAAGGCATTCCTGATTTTTATATTGCAGATGGGCATCATCGTTCGGCGTCCTCGGCTCAATTGTCACAATCCTATCCACAATTACCGGAAGCCGATCCTAGGCATTATTTTATGAGCTACCTCATACCAGAATCACACCTTAAAATACACGAATTCAATAGACTCGTAACTGACCTCAATGGTTTGAGCAAGGAAGAATTTCTTATAAAACTAGACTCTTCTTTTCGCATAGAAAATAGAGGAACTGCAGCCTACAAACCGTCAAAAAAGCATCATTTTTCCATGTATCTTGATGGTGAGTTTTATTCCCTTTATTTACGCAAAAACAAATACAGCTTTACTGATTCGTTAAGTAAACTGGACACCCAGATTTTATACACTACCATTCTTAAACCCATTTTGGGCATTGACAACCCTAGAGCCAATAATAGGCTGTCTTATGTGCACGGTAAAAACGATCTGGTATATCTTAAAAATTGCATTGACTCCGGTGATTTTAAAGTTGGTTTTAATATGCTGCCCATCACCATAAACGAACTAAAAGCCGTTGCCAATGAAGGTTTGGTGATGCAACCAAAAAGCACCTATATTGAACCTAAATTGCGTAGTGCAATAACCATATATGAATTCTAACCTGTATCATACTTTAGAAAATATATTACATGTTTAATTTACTGCAAAATCAACACATTATTAAGTACTTTCAATATAACCCTAGCGGTGCTCCGATAAAATCCTCCAAACACTTTGATTTTATTGTATCTTAAACTTTCATTACAAAGTTCTACTGCATAATTCGGATTAAATGAGTATTAAAGATAGCTGTATACGCTTTCGCGAAAGCATCCCCAAGCACGTTACCCTTGTAGCTGTTTCTAAAACAAAGCCCAACCCAGCCATACAGGAAGCCTATGATGGCGGGCAGCGTGTTTTTGGCGAAAATAAAATACAGGAAATGACCGAAAAATGGGAAGCATTGCCTAAAGATATTGAGTGGCATATGATTGGGCATGTGCAAACCAATAAGGTAAAATATATGATTCCCTATGTGAGTCTTATACATAGTGTAGACCGGTTAAAACTACTCAGAGA
>CAZDFA010000168.1:0-3868 GCA_964504555.1 uncultured Flavobacteriaceae bacterium
ATCACGGTCATTGTCCTTATAATCCTTATGAACGTATGCCAGATGAATTAGAACGTATGTCTAACAAACTCTCAGAAATAGATGGATATATAGAAAATGAACAGTTTGATAAGTATAAAGAATATGTCTATCGTTATAATGAGCTCACTGAAGATTATAACAAGTTTGCATTTTTAGGCAAAGGAGAGGTAGAGAGCGCTCTTAATGATTCTAATCGACCTACATATATATTGAGTCAAACAATAGCTTTAAATAATTCTATTATATTAAGTAAAAAGCCTATTGTATCTCAGAATACCCCAATTGCAGAAGTTGAAACTCCTACTAATGATCAAGAATTTACTTCTTTTAAAGGTTTTCCTCACAATAATTTAGTCTTCTTATTAGATGTTTCGGGTTCAATGAGAAAAGAAGATAAGTTACCTTTATTAAAAAAATCTATTAATTATTTGATAAGTCTTATGCGCTCTGAAGACGAAATATCTATAGTAATTTATTCAGGTAAAGCACAATTGTCTTTACCTCCTTCATCTGCAATAGAAAAAGATAAAATTAAAGATATTATAGCAAAGTTAAAATCTGAAGGAAAAACTAATACTAATGATGGTATTAAACTAGCATACAAAACAGCAAAAGATAACTTTAAAGAAAACGGAAATAATAGAATTATACTAGCTACAGATGGAGAACTTGAAATAAGTAATAAGTCAAAAAAATTAGTTCAAAAATTTGCAGCACAAAATATACAACTAAGTGTTTTTATTTTTGGTTCAAATTCAACTTTGAGCAATCTTCAAAAATTATCTAAAATAGGGGAGGGAAACTTTAATCATATTACTATAAAAAACTCAAATGAACAGATGATACGTGAAGCTAAAGCAAAAAATATAAATTGATAAAGTTGTAATAGTTCACATGAAGGCTTCCCTGTTTTTTATACAGTTTAAAAATCAATTATTTTTAGATTATGAAGAAAAGCAGATTTACCGAAGCACAGATAATATCTATGCTTCAGCAGTATGATTCAGGAATGAGAGTCACAGACATTTGTCGAGACAAAGGAATAACCACGGCCACCTTTTACAGTTGGAAACGCAAATATGGTGGTATGGATGCCCCCGCTACCGCGCAGCCTGTCCGCATCAGGTAGAAATCTTTTGCGTGGTATTTGATTAAACAACAAAAAGCAGCTTAAATGAGTATTAACCGGAACTTAATTTATAACAAAACCTGTCTAAATGATGGGGGAATGATCACCTATATCTTATTATCTGAGCTTCGAAATTTAGAAAATAATCATATATTTCGAGATTATTACGAATCCAAAATCAGCTCATTTTGAAAAAAATAATTTTTATTCTTTTTTCCGTAGCCTTTTCGTTCAATACTTTAAGTCAAAAACGCTTAACCTCTGAAGAACAGAAAAACAAAAACATATGGCAACTAGCCGCTTACGACGGAAGTGCTGGATTGGGTGGTTTGTTACACGCCTATAGCCGTCCTTTACATTGGGATGGTGATGACTGGATCACTTTTGGTGCCGTGGCTGGAGGTACAGCGCTACTCTACTTTGTAGATGATGAAACGAGCCAATTCTTTAGGAGACAAGAAGACGGTACTCCAAATGTTATCAAAGAGTTTGGAGAGCGTTTTGGAAGTCCACAAGTAACTTATGGATTAACTGCTTCTGTATATCTTTTTGGTTTGTTTACCAAAAATGAAAAAGTCAGAAAAACAGGTATTTTACTCACCACTGGAGCTGTGGCTACAGGTCTTATTCAAACGGCACTTAAAACTACTGTAGGTCGTTCTCGACCTGAAAATGGAAATGATAAATTTGCTTTTTGGCCGTTTAGTGGTATGGCAGGGTTTAGATCCTTTCCATCGGGACATACCATTTTATCATTTACGCTTGCACATGCCTTGGCCAGACAGTTTGACAATATTTGGGTAAAAGCTGGGATATATGCAGTAGGTACGATTTCGCCAGTTACTCGAATTATTAACGGTGCACACTGGCTCACAGATGTAGTATTAAGCATGGCGATAAGTGTTGCTACAGTAGATGCAATTGACAAGTATCTCAATAAAAAACAATTTTATCCAGGAACAGAAGGTCTTTCTAGAAAAAAGGGAATAAGTTGGGATTTAAATATTGGCCTTGGAAGTATAGGTTTTGCAGGAACCTTCTAGAACATCTTTTTCACCTCTAAATCCAGATATAACATTGCAGCTTTAGCTGCCGCGCGAATCTTTGGCGTGGCACAACAAAGTAATACTAATATGATACAACTAGCTAAATCTCCTTCTCAAAAAATAGCTTAGTTTCATTTAATTATTAGGAACTACAAGTTTGATAATCTAGCAGATTATTTCTGTAGTAGTGCCACAGTTTATGAAAGAGAAATAGGATTACTGGATGCTATTAATTGTTCTACAGTTTTATAAAGTATACAGAGTTTGTTTACCATGCGATACAATCGCGCGGTAGCCCTTAGATTAGCTGAGTTATTCACATAGAGTATTTATAACAAAGTTGATAATAATGTAAGTGATTGATTTTCTTTTCTTTTTGCTTCTTTTTCTTTTCTTTGTTACTAAGCTCAATAATTGTGGATAACTACCCAACCGATAAAGGCGAATTAGGCGCGGCGCAAGATTTTAAGACTTATCCCCCGATTAAATCCTTTATCGGTTACTTCTGAACAGGTATCAAATAGAAATTCAGGTTCTCAGGCCTAGTATTAGGGTTTCGATAGATATTCAGACTGTGGGCTAGCTATCATTTAAAATTCTAAAATATGAATAAACAAAATTTTTCTCAATTCATTGGTATTGATGTATCTAAATTAACTTTCGATGTAGCCATCATCAGTAAATTTAATCAAACATCTTCCTATGTGTTTGATAATAGTCCAAAAGGTATTAAAGCCTTTTTTAGGTTGCTTAAAAATCAAAAAATTGAATTGAATCAATGCTTTGTTTGTATGGAACATACAGGTATTTATGGTAAACTCATTATTACTAGTCTTGTAAAAAAACAAATCAAATTATGCGTAGAAATGTCCTTGAAAATAATACGTAGCCTAGGATTACAACGAGGAAAAAACGATAAACTAGACGCTATTAGAATTGCTAAATATGCACGTAAAAACTGTGATGAACTTGAAATTTATATACCAATTCCTGAAATATTAGACAAAATTAAAACCCTTATAACCATAAGAGAACGTCTTGTAAAAAGCAAGACAGATTTAGTCAAATACCCCAACGAACTCAATAATTTTGCACCTAACTTAGCTAAACTAGCAAAAAAGCATATCAAAAAAACTCTTAATGATGAAATTCAACGTATTGATTTAGAAATACAAAACCTAATCCTTTCTGATCAAACACTCAATAAAAAAATAAGTCTAGCAACCTCAGTTGTTGGTATTGGCAAACTTACAGCATTGTATTTATGCTGTTTTACTAATATGTTTATGCGTTATGATAATGCTAAACAACTAGCCTGTTACTGTGGCGTGGTGCCTTTTGATTATAGTTCTGGCACTAGTATTAAAAAACGATCTCGCGTGCATCATATGGCCAATAAAACCCTTAAAAAACAATTACATCTTTGTGCAATGTCCACCATACAAAACGACCCAGAACTAAAAGCTTATTATAATAGAAAAATAGAAGAAGGTAAGCCAAAAATGTTAGTGATAAACAACGTTAGAAACAAACTCATTCACAGAGTATGCGCTGTAATTAAAAAGCAGCAATCTTATGTCAAAATTGCTGCTTAAAATAGTTAACATTTAATATTTGGTTGTATCATAGAAATCTGGGGTCTTTTAATAATTTTTGTGATAAGGAGAACTGA
>CAZDFA010000169.1:0-3768 GCA_964504555.1 uncultured Flavobacteriaceae bacterium
GTCATCCATAAACTGGGCAAGAAAAACGGCTGGTCCTTTTATTGTTTTCATAGTCCTCCCGTGCCTTCGCAGGGGTATTTTAAAAATTAGTTTTCCTTCATAAGACTTCCTCTTTCGTGGAAGTTATAGTGAAACCCACACATTCCCGTCTTTATGGGACTGTACGGCTTTTTCTATAAAATTCATCCCACGCACACCATCGAGCATACCCGGATATTCGCCATCCATCACTTGTTCTCCTCGTATGGCTCGTGCTACGCCACGATAGATATTACCCATCGCATCAAAAATACCTTCAGGATGTCCCGGAGGTAACTTAGTACCATCTAAAGAAATATCGCTATTATACCCATGACCCGGTTTTAATACCCGTAAGGGTTGTCCATCTTCCAATAAATAGAGGTAATTGGGATTCTCTTGTTCCCATTTAAGTCCTGCTTTTTTACCATAGACTGCAACGGTCAAATTGTTTTCTTCTCCTGTGGCAATCTGACTGGAACGGAGTACGCCTTTCACTTGATTTCCTATACGTAATAATACGGTGCCGTCAATATCCATTGGGTTGTCTCCATATAAATAATTGAGATCTGCTAGGATTGATTTAATTTCTTTTCCTGTTACAAATTCTAGCATTTGATAAGCGTGCACACCAATATCTCCCAGACAACAGCTAATCCCAGACTTTTCAGGATTGAGTCGCCAAGTACTTTGGCGTTGCGCCTTATCGTGAATTATCGGGTTGATCCAACCTTGATAATACTGGACATCTACTTTCTGAATATCTCCTATGACACCATCTGCTATCATCTGCTTCATCTGGCGTACCATTGGATAACCAGTATAGGTATGCGTCAGACCAAAGACCATTTTGCTTTTTTGCTGCGCTTCCTGCAATTCTATGGCCTCAGCATAGGTCATAGTCATTGGTTTTTCACAGATCACATGAAAACCCGAATCCAACAGCTTTTTAGCCATCGGAAAGTGCAGAAAATTAGGCGTTAAGACCGAAAATACCTGAATACGTTGATCTTCAGGAAGCTTTAATTCTTCAGCAACCATTATATCAAAATCGGTATAGATACGGTTAGTTGGAATGCCGATTTCCTTTGCAAATCCAACATTTGTCTCAAAATCTTGACTAAACACCGCTCCCGTAAGGGCATAACTATCATACATACTGGCAGCCACACGGTGCAACACGCCTATTAGTGAATCGCCACCACCACCAAGTACACCCCATCGTAATTTATTATTCATTGTTTATTTTCTGTTGTAACGTAAGATTGAATCCAGTCAAAACCTATTCAAATTCTTTGTTCATTGCAATTCTCGATTGCGCTGGAACAGACAATTTATTCTTTTACTTCTATTTTTTCGTTTTTAAAAGCTATAAAGAAGAATAAAAAGACTCCTCCTGCAATGATTGCAGGTATTGTCCATATTGCTTCCCAGCCATGCCCTCCTTCTGCTAAAGCATTCAAATCAGTTATCTTACCAGCCAATCGAAACCCTACCAACATACCTAAACCATAGGTAGCTAAAGTAATGAGCCCTTGCGCCGAACTTTTAAACTTTTCTCCTGCTTTATAATCAGTGTATATCTGACCAGAAACAAAGAAGAAGTCGTAACATATTCCGTGAAGAACAATCCCAAAAATGAGCATCCAAGTTCCTTCTCCAGCATCGCCATATGCAAATAACAGATAGCGTACCACCCAGGCAATCATTCCTACAAGCAAGGTCATTTTTATTCCATACCGTTTTAAGAAAAATGGCAACAAGAGCATAAAGAACACTTCAGACATTTGGCCAAAAGTCATCTTTCCTGCAGCTTTTTCCATCCCAATTTCATTCAAGAATTGGTTAGCATGTTGGTAATAAAAAGCCAATGGGATACAAATAAGAATAGACGTGATAAAGAAGATAAGGTACCTTTTGTCCTTGAGCATTCCCAGTGCATCTAACCCTAAAATGTCTCTCACACTTATTTTTTCGCTTCTGTCCACAGTCGGAGGGGTATTAGGTAATGTAAAGCTTAATAGCCCAAGTAGTCCTGCCGCACCCGCAGCCATCAAAAAGGTATTTTGTAATGTGTTTTGAGATTCCCAGGATAAAAATCCGATAACTAAGCCTGCAACTATCCACCCAACAGTTCCTGATACACGAATCCAAGCAAACACTTTATTGTCTTTTAGCTGTCTAAATGCAACAGAATTAACCAAAGCCAATGTTGGCATATAAAGGATCATATAAATTAAAATATAAGGATAAAAAGTCCCAAAGCTATCCGATGATGACGCCAAGTAAAGCAATACTGCTCCTACAATATGCAGGACCCCTAATATCTTTTGGGCAGCAAAATATCGATCGGCAATCAAACCAATTATAAATGGAGCGACAATTGCTCCGATAGATTGCGTTTCATAGGCCATCGCCAATTGTCCTCCAGATGCATCAAAGGCTTGTCCTAGAAATGTACCCATGGTTACAAACCAAGCACCCCAGATAAAAAACTCCAGAAACATCATTAATGATAGTTGAATAAATGTAGTCGGTTTCATTCTGATTCTTATTTGTTTATATGCTTTTTTAACAAGCTTTTTGTCAATTCCATGCCTTCTTTAGGGTCTTCTAAGTTTCCTTCATATTCTATCCCTACATAACCTTTATATCCTGCTTTTTTAACAATATTTATCAAACGGCCATAATCTAATTTCGTCTCTTCTCCAGTCTCATCAAAAGCATAGGATTTGGCACTCACTCCTTGCGCATAAGGCATCAATTCGGTAATCCCTTGATAAGTGTCATATTCATTTATACAAGGGGCTTCCCAGCGAGCACCACCTTCACGTTCTACACAAAAATTACCAAAATCAGGAAGAGTACCACAGTTTGGCATATTCACCGCTTCCATAACAGCAATAAGTTTTTTGGCATCACTAGACCAGCCGCCATGATTTTCAATAAGAATACTTACATTTTTTGTTGCTCCATAAGATGCCAATTCTTTTAAAGCTCCTACAGAGTACTCATTCCATTTTTCAGGATCTTTTTCGCCAAAAAGATTAGCTCTAATGGCTTTTGCCCCCATCAATGCCGCTGCATCCATCCATAGCTTATGGGTTTCAATAGCCTCAGCGCGCTTTTTAGCATCAGGATCAGCGAGTTCCCCGTCATTATCAATCATCAACAACACATTTTCCATTCCAGCCGCATCACTGCGCCTTTTTAATTCGCCAGCCAAATTCATTACCTTTTCTCTGTAATTGCTTTTGTCCTTTAATTGTGGGTAGAGCTGTGTTACATATTCTAATCCAGTATACCCTTCAGTTTTGGCTATCTGAGCAAAATCCATAGGATCTAATGTACCATCCTGAAATGGTGTATGTAACGACCATTGTGCTAGAGAAAACTTAAAATCAGTATTTGCCATAACAGATGTTTCTGTTGTCGTTTCTGTTTCCGCTTTCGCGAAAGCGGAATTAGCTTCTTCTTTTTGTTCTTTTTTACACGAAATGATCAAAAAAAGACCAATCAAAAGGTAGGAACCGCATTTTTTCATAAAAAGTGTTTTGATGGAGTGGCTACTACAACGTTTTCGCTCGTAACCAACTGTTAAATCTAGCGTTCGCCTAAGTTAGTGCTTTTTATAATTTCACAAAAAACAAGTCAAATTTTATATATTTGGTAAAATTGGATAAAAAAAAATTCAAAACCCTTATTGTATTGTGAGTACAGTTGAAGAAAACGAAATCTACGATGCCATCG
>CAZDFA010000170.1:0-3768 GCA_964504555.1 uncultured Flavobacteriaceae bacterium
CATTCCTTTAAGAGGTCAAGTAATGGTATTTGAGTTAATTATCCAAATTTTTAACATTTTTCTTTTGTGTCAATAGTAATTGTGACGGGGCCATCATTGATTAAAGCTACTTTCATATCGGCGCCAAATTCACCAGCCTGTATAGGCTTATTAAGCTTTCGCGAAAGCGTTTCTAGAAAATCTTCATAGAGTGGGATGGCTACTTCTGGTCTAGCGGCTCCAGAAGATGATTTTTTTTAGACCCCTCGAGCTTAAAATCTATATGTTGCTTCTAAAAGTACAAATCTTGGTAATAATCTAAAGTCTGTAGTTGAAGTTCCTATATCACTAATGCTAAAATTTCTAAAACGTGTTGTATTAAAAAGATTTTTACCTGTAACTCCTAGGTTAAGCTTATTTTTAATTACTTTATAGCGTACCTCAAAATCAAGAAAATAAAAGGTATCATCTGTTTGTAGATTGCCAAACTCATAACGCTCTGACTGTACTTGAGCATCGATTTTTTCATTGAATACAAATGACAAATCCACAAAGCTTGTATTGTTGGTAAAGGAATTGTCAATTGTAGTTTCTATTTGGGATGTTGTCCATTTTGTGCCTAAATGAAAATTAAATATCCCGTCAAACCCAGAGCGTAGCTCTAAGCCATAGTTATAACGTGAAGATACAATTTGTCTAGGACTAGAATTATTTATAACATTACTAAACTCACTCCTACTATAACCTAGGTCTAGTTTTAAATTTGATGAGATAAATTTAAAATAATAGTCCAGCTTCGTATTAACATTTATAAACTCACGATCTTGTATGCGTATTTTTTCTACTAAAGTGAAGTTTTGTTCTATGGTACTATTAGTAGAAAAAAAGTCATTATTTCTGGAATATAAAAATAAGGTGTTCGCAAAAAAACGATCACTCCAATCTCCTAATTGATAATTAAAGTTAATAGAAGATCCTGTTAATTGGTTAAAACTATTAGTCCCCTGATTAAACGATCTAAAACCTGTTAGTACAAAATCTCCAAACACATCATTAATCCTAGCATTTGTTGTGTTAAAGGAGTATGAACTTGTAATTCTATTCTTTGGATTGACTTTCCAATCCAGTCCTATGCGCGGGTTTATGTAAAAAGGAGCTTCACTGTCTTCTTCCTGTTCTGTCTCTAAGTTATTGAAAAGTTGATGTACTTCTGCGCTAGCTGTTATACCAACAGCACCTATTGCTTTTCTGTATTTTCCTTTTACATAAAGATCATTAACATGGTAATTTAATTGATTTTGAAAGCCACCTGGATTAGCTAATACATTGTTGTTTTCTAAAATAGAAAATGTACTATTTAATTGATCTTGTCTAAACTGGTTGCCCAACTGCACTTCCAAAAGGTCATCATTTTTTTTACGATCTAGTAGGTGGGCATCTATGCCTGCATAATGCAGTGATTTTGTACTTTCTTGTAATACATTATTTGCAGTATCTAAACCAGGAAATAAATCTTGAAAAAAGAATTGATTCACGCTAAAGTCCTGTGGCGATTCTTCATTAATATAACGCCCAGTAAGAAGCAATACTTTTTTATCTGTAAATTTATTGGAATAATTTACTTTTTGGTCAAAAAGCCTATTACGATGCGCTAAATCTTGTATGGTAGAAGTGCCATTAAAATTTAGATCTGATCTATCATCAAAATTACCAGTGCTATACTTAGTAGTAGTTTCTATAAAACTGGTATTAGATATATTGTATGTTAGGTCTAGTTTGCCAAAAAACACTTGCTTCTCATTACGCAGCTCAAAATCTTCTGTATTCACAAAATTTGCACCATTTGTTGTTACCGTATTTGTGGTACTCCTAAAAAAATCATTTTCATCACTATTAAAAAATCCAAGGGTTTTTATTTTTAATTTCTTGGTAGGATTAAATATGGCATTAAGGGTTCCTAGCTCTGCATTATTAAAATTGGTTCTTGCTTTTTTAAAACCAATACTTCTGGGAGCAGTAAGATTTATCAAATTGCGCAATTGCTGGTCATCACCTATACTACCCGGCTCATTGATGCGAAAAGGGCGAATAAGCTGGTCAATATCTCCTGTGGCATCAAAACCAACGGTGTTTGCACCAGCTATAAAGTAGTACTTATTTTTCTTGCCAAAATTGGCAATGTTTGCCTTTAGGTCATAAAAACTATCATTTCCTACCCCAGCAGAAAGGGAACCAAACCAAATGCGCTTTGCTTTCTCATCTAGTTTTAAATTAATAGCAACTTTATCACTCTCTTCAATACCCTTTAACAATCTATTGTTAGAAAAATCATTGAGTACTTCTACTTCTTCTATAGGCTGAGCAGGTAAACTTTTAGAGAGTATTTTATACCCTTTTTCAAAGAGATCATCACCATCTACTAGGAGTTTTTCTATCTCTTTATTACCCACTTTTATATTTCCCTCATCATCTATCTGTAAACCAGGTATTTTTTTGAGCAAATCCTCAGCCGTTTCTTCTGTGCCGTCTACAAAAAATTTAGTCTTAAAACGTACCGTATCATTTTTTACGCTTATGGGTTTTTCTGCTTGGATAATGACCTCATCAAGACTTAGGGCTTTTTCTTGTAGTGTAAAATTGGCAATAATCTCAGTTGTGCTATCCTCAAGATTTAATAGTATACTTTTAGTTTCATAGCCTAAAGCTGTTGCTTGAAGTATATAGTTACCTTTTAAATTGGTTTCTAGTCTGTATTTACCTTGTTGATCACTATACGCATAGGCTATAATATTTTGAGTCAAGCTGTCCCTAAGCGTTATTGAAGCTCCAGAAATTATGTGATTCTCATCTTGTATTTTACCTAATATTGTTGTTTGAGCAAATGAGAAGATCGAAAAGAATAAAAATATAAAGAAGAAAAAATTATTCATTTCAATCCTTTTCCCACTCAAACTCTATTTCTATTCCATTCCTTGGGATTTTTGATGATTTAACTCTACTCCCCCTTGGTAATCTTGCTTTGTTTAATAATTTATTCGCACTATTGTATCTAAGGTTTACATATTCGACTAGGTCAATTTCCTTTAGTCGAACAAACAATGAAAACAAGTCTATTATTTTATTTTCGCAATTAGTAATAGTTTTTACAATCCAATGGTAACGTTTTGTCTCATCATATATTTCTACAATAAGACCAGGTAGTCCATTAAATTTCCAAGGACCAAATTTTAAAGGATAATCTTCTAAATACCAAGCTGTATATTTTCGACCTCTAAAATTCATCTTAGCCTTTTTCAATAAAAAATCGTTTAATTTCTTTGTTTCGGGCAGTAATGTCCATTTTAATTCAGGTATTTTCTCAACTACTATAACTTTATCATTTTGAGGTTTATCAATACTGTACAAACTATCTGCGACAAAATCTGTATAATTATATTTCCTAGCACCTCCTAGAGTTACATTAAATTTAGTGTCTTCATCTAAACTTTGTTCAAAAGATTTTTCCTCCTTTTTACCATAAATAAATAAGGATTTTTGGTTTGATTTATCAATATAAAGAGTTCCATTTTTCGTGTTGGGTCTTTCAGTATTATAGTAAATTTCATATTCTACTTGTATCCCGCATTCTATTTTTGTTGATACGATTTGAGCATTCAACTGTATAAAAAATAGTACGAAAAAAGAGAATTTAATTACCTTCAGATTCATGTCAAATTATTTTAGAATGGCATCTGAATTCTTATATTTAACTAACATATTTGAAAATATAGAATATTACAGATGCCATTG
>CAZDFA010000171.1:0-3754 GCA_964504555.1 uncultured Flavobacteriaceae bacterium
TATAAGAAAGTTCATTTTCATTAAAGGTCTCATTTTTAGGATTATTACTTGACAATGGCAAGTTAAACCTACAGTAATTTTAACAGATTTTGTAAAATTTAATCTTAAGGAATACTCAGAAAAATTAGTGAATTTTACTGTTTATAAGTATTCACGTATGAAAATCCTAGAAGCAGTATCTTTTTTTTCAGGCGAGTATCCTGTAATATTACACATAAGCAATCAAAATATTGACGCTTTGATTGAGATTAAAACTGATCAAAACGAAAGTGAGGTACTCGAATTTATTAATTCTTATTCTTCACAAAATTAGTAACAATCATATCCTGCTTCCGCTTTAAGCTAAACAAAGGCAGGTATATCAATATGCCAAGTAGTGAAAATACCAATCCTCCAATAGTCCCGGCTCCTAAGGCAAACCAAAATACTTCATTCTGTCCATCTTTTACAAAAGGAATAAAGCCTAAAATAGTAGAAAGTACCGTAAGCAGTATAGGAAATATTTTTTGTTTAAAAGCTTGTATATAAGCAGCTATTATTGGGAGTTGTTTTTTTAAGGCGTTAAAATCATTTACAATAAAAATAGAAGCATTTACCGTGATGCCACTCAAAAGGACAAATGAAGCAAGCCCCCCTTGGTCAAAATTAAAATCAAACCAGTAAAAGGTTAAAAATACACCTATAAAGGAAATAGGAATAACACTTAAAATAATAAAAGGCTGCGTAAAACTTTCAAACAACACAGCACAAATAGTATAGATTATTCCTAGTACTAATAGCAGTAACCAGGCATACTGTTTATTCTCTTTGCCTTGTAGCAAAAACCAATTGTTGCTATCTCGCTCAAAGCTATAGCCTAAAGGTAAATGCGTTTTTAGACTGTCTAATGTCTTTGTTAAAAAGCGGCTGCCAAATTTTGCAGAACCGGTATATTGAAATTTTACCTTACGCAAGTATTCCTGGTTGAGTTTATCAATGGCTTCTTCCTCCCGTTCTTTGACAATGCTTGCCATATTTTTAAGCAGGATAGGGCTCTTTAAACTATCTAAAGGACTATTTTCTATATGCCAGATATCAAACTGTTGTGCTTCCTTGGCTTCAAAACGCAAGGGGGTATTGCGCCCCTGTATGGTGAGATTAATATCGGGTTGCTTTTGTAAGGTAATGGCACGTAGCTCTTGCGTAATTCGGCTGGGGGAACTTTGGTTAAGAGCCAGTAGTTCTTTATCTAGCGTAAAGCGATATTCATAATTGGGTTTACGCCCCCAGAAGCTATTGTCTGTGATTTGTACTTTTTGAATACGCGGGTGGGTGAGTAGTGCTGTTTTAAGGCTGTCTGCCCAACTATTCAATTGGTCATAGTTATAGCCTTTTGCCAGCACACTAAAGTTTACGGGATCATTAAAACCGCTACCATTACTAAAGCCCTTGCCTACCCCATTAATATTCCAATCTATACCCCCAAAATCCAAAGCTTTACGCACGAGTCTAGATTTTAGCAAGTAAGGAAAAGAACCGCTATCGTGAGGGGCTTTAAAAGTAATTTCCATACGGCCAAAATCGCCACTTGCAATATTGGATGTAAACTGGGCAATCTCGGGGAAGGCCTGTAGGTAATTTTCAATACCTATAAAAACCTCATTCATTTGGTGTACGGTAGCCCCTTTTTCCATAGCCGCATTTACATATAGTTTGGTCTCCTCATTACGACCGTAATAGGCATTTTCAAACACATAATAAGAGAATAGTCTAAAACTACCGCCCAGGTACTTATCTAGGTGCGGTCGTGCATGCTCTCGGTACCATTCATTCCCTAAACTCGCATTATAGGCTTTTTCATACCAGGTATCATTGGTATCTAGCTTTTGCGGAAGCATAAAAACAGGTATACCAAAAAGCAATATGATCCCCAATATGGCCCATTTTTTAAACCGCAATCCAAAAGTAAGTATGCGCTCATAAACCCTGTAAAATTGGATGTTGAAAGCTTCCGATTTACGCGAAAGGGGACGGTTACGCAAGGGTATTTTTTCTATTAAAGCAGGAACCAGGTATAGTGCGACCAACAGGGAAACACCCAGATTGATAATAATGACCTTGGCAAAGTCTACCAAATTAACCTTATAGGCATCATCTAAAAAATTAATAATGCTCAATGCACCAATAGTGGTTAATGTAGAAGCCAGTATGGGTATAAAAACCTTCCTATTTTTTTGATGTTTAAGGTGGTCTATCATCACAATAGCATTGTCAATAATAAGGCCTAATGAAATGGTAATACCTGCAAGCGAATACAATTGTATTTCTACCTCAAACGCATAATACAGTAAAAAAGCCGCACTTATATTAGCTATTAACGTCAATAAACTTATACCTAAATACCGCAAACTACGGCTTACAATACCTATAAATAACAATAAGATAACTACGGTGTAGAGGCTTCGTTCTACTATTTTTTGTAGTTCTTTTTGCAAGTAGGTGGTACTGTCATAGGTTTTAACTAGGGAGACGGTATTGCCCAACTGGGGTTGTAGTTGAGCTAATAATCCTGCTATTTCTTTTTGTAAGCGTATGGTATTGGCTGTTTTTACAGCAAAGAGCGCCATGGTAATGGCATTTTTACCATTTATACGGTAGTAATTACTAGATTCTTGCTCTTGTTCCCGTACCTGTGTGATATCATCTAGATATACAATACGATCGCCCACTTTTTTAATAGGGATATGCCAACCGATGCGATTTTCATCAGGTTGTACGGCTAGAGTAATGTACTGATTTTGATAGCTCACATCTCCCAAGGCGGTTCTATTATAATATTGTTGCAGGGCATCAACCAAATCTTGTTTTACAAGTCCTAAGGCTTGTAATTGTTTTTGGCTATAGGTAATGAGGTATTCCTTGGGTTGGGCTCCATATACTTGTATACGGTCAATATCCGGCACGCCCCCTAAAACAGGTTCTAATTGTGTTTTTACCAACTCCTGTATAGCAAAAGGAGCCATAGGGGCATTAATACTGTAAGTTAAAAAAGCACGTGCCTCTTCATCATCAGGTCTGTTAACAGACAATACAGGGTAACTCACTCTATCGGGGAGTTGATTATAGACTTGCCTTATGATGGTAGCCGTTTCAAAACGCGCCACATCAATATCTGTGTATTTGTCAAAATTTAGGGTGATGTAGCCGCTGTTTTTAGAAGATCTGGAGGTAAGTTTCTCCAAACCACGCAAGGTGCTAAACCCACCCTCTAGGATAGCGGTAACATCACGTTCTAGCGTGTAAGGCGCAGCGTTGGACCAGCTATAACTTACCGTTATGGCTGGTAGGGTAGTACTGGGGTTAAGCTTTACAGAAAGTTTGGGCGCAATAAATATTCCCATCACCGTAATAATGGTTGTACCAATAAGTGTTTTAAAAGAAGATAATTGCAAAGCCCTAAGCTAGTGTTTCCTTAGGTTAAATGTACGTAAAGAAAATTTTAAAATCTGTTAAAAGAATTAGATGAATTTAAATTTAAACAATTCCACTATACTCTGAGTTGGTTTAAAGAGAAAAATTGGAAAACCCAAGATTTTCATCAAACTAAAAAACTTACTTTCTTTCATTAAATAACTTTCTTAGGCTTCTACTTCGAGGATTCTACATTTCAATCATGAATAGAATTATCTATTATATAATGTTTAGCCAGGTCGATTTTATCATCATCGATGTTAAGATAAAAGGAAACTTTACCTTCTACTATATGTAATAAAAT
>CAZDFA010000172.1:0-3736 GCA_964504555.1 uncultured Flavobacteriaceae bacterium
TTGCAACCTGTTATTAAAAAAAGTACTACTAAAGACGAATTTGGCAATACCTTAAAGAAAGAAAGCATTGTTAATACTTATTCTGAAGTGATATATAAGGATCTCAATAGTAAGCAAATGATATCTCAAGTCAACTTTTCTGGAAATACGTATTTGATAGAAGAGAATACAATTGACATTAAATGGGAAATTAGCAAAGAAAAAGAGCAAATAGGAGATTTTTTATGTCAAAAGGCAACCGCATTTATTAATAATGATTTTGTTGAAGCTTGGTTTACTACCGAAATACCAATACCCAATGGACCAAGTGTATATTCCAATTTGCCAGGTTTAATCATCCAAGTTAAATATGGCAAAAGAGTTATGACTGCAACAAAAATTGCCTATGACATCAAGACAAATGATATAATACCTCCTAAGGATGGAGAAAAAGTTTCAAGAGAAAATTACATTGCTATTGTAACTAATTTTCAAAATCAAAAATTAGGTACAACAACAACGGTAAATGGCAATACTACAACTACAAATACCATCAGAAAGAATTAGGTGAGATCGTGTAATATATTAGCGATAATTAGCTCTTTATTTGCTGTTAATTTTGGAATTTCACAGGTTAACCTAAAGGGTTTAGTCACAGATAGTATAAATAATCCGTTAGCCTTTGCCACAGTGCAACTTCTTGATAGTACCCAAACCACTATAAAAGCCTATGGTATTACCAATAGCGATGGGTACTATAATTTTGAGACTTCAGCAGTAGGATTGCATTACCTTAAAGCTAATTTTTTAGGCTTTAAACCTACTGCAAAAGAGCTCGTGCTAGATGGAAAAGTAAGCGAAATTACAATTGACATTGTTTTAGAACAAACTAACGAAAGTCTTGAGGAAGTAATAATTGATTATGACCCTTCTTTTGCCAAAGTAAAAAAAGACACCATAATTTATAATTTAGACAAAGCACTTACTGGTCAAGAAAAAAATTTAAAAGATGTTTTAGAAAAACTTCCTGGAGTTGAAATTGATGAGGATGGCAAAATAAAAGTAAACGGAAGAAAAATTACTAATCTTCTTATAGACGGGGAGCCTTTTTTTAATGGTCAACATCAATTAGCCACAGAAAATATTGATTCAGATATAATCGGGGGGGTTACATTTTTTGAAAAATACAAGGATTTTACAAGCTTTGAAGGCTTTGAAAAAAATAAAGGTACTGCACTAAATATTTCCCTAAAAGACGATGCTAAAAACAAACTAATTGGCTCCATTGAAGCCGTTGGCGGGATTGAAGAACGCTTTTTAGGTCATACAAACATTTTTAGATTTGGAGATAAGCTAAAGTTAACATTCATTGGTGATTTAAATAATATTGGCCAAGAAGCTATAACGCTAAATGACTATCTTGAACTAAATAGTGGTATTGGAAAATTTACCCAAATTGGAGGTTCATCTACTCAAATTAGAGAGTTTAATGATGATGATACGCCTACGTTTCTCAATTCGGCAGATAATGTTGCGGAGCGAAGAATAGGACTAGGCGCACTAAATTTTGTTTACAAACCAACAGAAAAATTGAGAATCTCAGGATTTTCAATTCTTAATGAAACCGTTCAGGAACAACTTTTTTCAACCGAACGTTTTTTCTTAGATCAGCAAGATTTAAATCAATTGGAAGAAAGGCAAATAGATGGTGATTATTTTTTCGGTTCTATATTTCTAAACGCAGATTATAAGATAAATCCCAAAACGCTACTAAATTATACACTTACCTATAACCCAAGAATTAATGACGAAGCTACGGCTGTAGATGTACAAAACACTTTTGAAAGTAATGTACTAAATCAAAATAACCGAAATGAAGGCTTTGGGCTGGGGCAGCAATTTAGTTTTGTAAAAAATCTCAAGAAAAACCTTCTTTTTTCTGTTGCAGGCATATCAGAAATTAATAATGCAGACAACAGACTATCCATTTCGGCAACCGAAGAGTTCTTAAATCTAAATTTTATTGCCCAGCCTAGTTTTATAGAAAATAGAACTACCCGTAGAAATTTGGTTGGAGTACTATCAAGTTTAGAAAAAAAAGGAGAAAAGCTGAATTATTCCTTTAATGGTGGTGCACAATGGCTTCAGGAAGAATTTGATAATAGCGTTGTAAATATAGAAGACAATTCTTTTTTACAAAATTTAGACAGGAACATTCGCGACATTTCATTTGGTGGTAATCTTTTTTACAATGCAACTAGTTGGTTAAGCTTAAATGCTGGTTTAAGATATATTAACTACAATCTTCAGTCTAATACAACTACTAGTATAAACAGGTTACTTCCTAGTGGAGGAGCTACTATAAATTTTAGCCAAACCAACCAACTTAGTTTAAGTTATGGGTTATCTAACGATTTTGTAACCTTAAGAAATACAATTAGCGGCACTATAGCCGAAAGCTATCTAAGATTAAATCAAGGATTAGGGATTGATCAAAACACCTTATTCAATAAAAATTCTATAAACCTGATATTTTCTAATATAGAACCTTTAAAAGGGAACTCATTAGTTTACATTTTAAATTTTACCGATCAAAATAACGATGTAGTCAACAATGCATTCACCGACCCTCAAGGTTTTTTTATAAACCAATTTTTTTTAAATAACAGGAATCGTAGATTGTTAACATCATTAAACATACAGCGTAAACTTTTTAAAAGCCGCATTTCTCTTAATTCTCAAAGTACATTACTATTACAAGAGAATGATAATTTAATTGAAAATAATCCTAATGTCACTAATCTTAATTATTTCACCCAAAATATAAGCTTGGGATCAAACCTTAAAAAAAACCTCAACTTTAAAACTGGGGTTGAATTAACTTTCAACAATTTTTCTAATTCACTTCAAGACAACACTATCTTTTCTTCAATACTTGAGCCCTACCTTGAGTTGATTGGCACTCATTTTGAAAAAAGACTCTACTGGAAATTTAATACCACAATCCAACAATTCAATTCAAATAATGACACTTCCAGAACAGTTTTTAATGTAAATCCGATTGTTGAATTTACTTCTTTGTCAAAAAAATGGACTTATTTTTTGAGAGGTCGAAATATTTTGAACTTAGAAGGTCCAGAAATTATTCAAAACATTAATAGAACTAATTTTTTTGAAGAAAGGATAAGCAATTCTCTTTCGGGTTACCTTGGCGTTGGTGCGAAATACAGTTTCTAGATATAACGAAATATCTCTAATATTAATTAAATAATATCGTCTACGATAATAATTTTGCCACCAAACTCAAATTGATCCCCTTTCTGCTTGCCTAAAAGCAATTTACCAATAGGCGATCCCAGACCAATCGCGTAATAAGTCTCATTTTCAATCTTTAATTCGCCTTTTGATATTGATAAAAAATAGTTGCCTGACGCAGTTTTAATGAGCGCTCCAAGAGCCGCACGTTCTAGTTTTTTTGTAGCAGCTATCCGCTGAATTGTTAGTTCTTGTTGCTCCACAACTGCAAGTTGCCTTCCCAAATTTTCGCGTTCTATTTGTAACATGGCTCGGCCAGTTTCATGTTTATCTCCAGCCGTGCTTTTTGTCTCATTTTGTAAACCAGCCATAATATCCCCTAAACGTTGATTTATTGCGGCCTTTCGCTGGTTGAGATTGGCACGAATTGCGGTTAGGAGTAGTTGCTTTATTTGCTTTTTATTATTCAAATATTTATCAAATTAATGTTCAATCTTCAATG
>CAZDFA010000173.1:0-3704 GCA_964504555.1 uncultured Flavobacteriaceae bacterium
ACCACCCAAATTGTCATAGATCATACATCACAAGATGATTTTGCTTCTATGCCTGTGGCAAAAGCTTGTTTCCTCTTAGCCAATCGCTTTCCTGACCATTGGATTATTTGGTGCGATACACAGTATAAAGAACAGTTTGATCAAGAACGTTTGACGCCTCATCTTAAACATAAACGTATAATGATTAGTCAATCTGTAGACAATATGCAGTATTTGAATGCACATTTTGGCTACATCGAAGAAAATCCCTTTATAAAAATCAATCCAGATGTTCCATATCCTACCTGGTTTATGTCAACTTCTGTTGGAGGTATGCATAGTTCTCTTTTACAAGCTATTAAAGGTGATATGCCCGAGCATCTCAATTTTGATTATTTTCTAAATTCCCTAGCCAAACAACTGCAACCTCAAGGGGTGTTTTGTTACCAAATTCCCGATTTATTATCTCAAAAAACAATACAAAAGACTTCTGGATTATCAAATGCTCAACTTTTTAGGTTTGTTAAAACACATTATAAAACTCAATGGGTGTTCTTCCTGTTTGTAGCACTGCTTATTTACGAAAAGCAGTTTGCAGTTTTTGCTCTTTTAAAATCACTTGGGTATAAAAAGCGGGTAATACAACCAAACTTAACACGGCTCCCTGTTGATGAGGTTGATGTAATGATCAAAAATGAAACAGTAGATGTAATTATTCCCACCATGGGGAGGGAAAAATATCTTTATGATGTATTAAAAGATTTGGCTAAGCAAACCGTCTTGCCAAAGCAAGTAATCATTGTTGAGCAGAATGGAGACCCTGAAAGTACCACAGCCTTATTGTACATAAAGGATGAGTCTTGGCCTTTTAAAATTGAACATCAGTTTATTCATCAAACCGGAGCCTGCAATGCTCGCAATTTGGCTATAGCCAAAACTACAGGGGATTGGGTTTTTCTGGCAGATGATGATAACCGATTACCTGAGAATACAATACAAAAAGCACTAGTTTATTTAAAAGCATATCAAGCAAAGGCATTAACCACTAGTTACCTTCAGGAGGGAGAAAAACAAGTCTTTAATATACCAAAACAATGGACAACCTTTGGTTCTGGGAACAGTTTTGTAGCTGGCGATATAGCAAGAAAAACCCACTTTGATATTGGGTATGAACATGGATATGGAGAAGATACAGACTATGGGATGCAACTGCGCAATCAAGGCGTTGATATCTTGTACCATCCAGATATAAATTTATTACATTTAAAAGCCCCCGTTGGGGGTTTTAGAAAACCAGTGAAGCATGCCTGGAGTCATGAATTAATACAACCTAAACCTTCACCAACAGTCATGTTATATCGTTTACGACATACCACAAAAGAGCAACTCAAAGGTTATAAACTACGACTCTTTTTAAGACAATTCATAGCGGCAAAAACAATGAACATCCCCAAGTTTATTGGACAATTCAAATCAAGGTGGAACCGCTCTGTCCATTGGGCTAATCATTTGGATACGTTATGAAGTTCACTCTCATTATTTGTACTTATAAGCGTCCTGGGCCCTTAAAAACACTCTTGGAATCAGTTGTTATTCAGAATCCTTACCCAAACGCCGTGCTAATTATAGATGGCTCGCCTGATGAGAATACTGAATTGATGCTATCTGCCAATGCCTTTAAGAACATATCATACCATCGTGTACCTCCAGAACATCGAGGACTAACCAAACAACGTAACTATGGTATTGAGAGAGTGTCAGAAGATCAGGATATTGTCTGTTTTCTCGATGATGATATTGTTCTTAAAGAAGATTATTTTAAAATTTTACTTAATACTTATCTACAATACCCAAAGGCTTTGGGTGTTGGAGGATATATTGCAAATGATATTACCTGGATGCCTGTCTCCCCAGAATATATCTGTTCGACAAAGGAATTCTGTTATGATGGCTTTGCCAGACCAGATGGAAGCCGTTTTATTTTAAGAAAAAAATTGGGATTGGACGCTAATAGGCCTCCAGCACATCTACCCAATTTTAGTCATGGGCGTTCTGTTAGTTTTTTGCCACCCTCTGAAAAAATATATCCGGTAGAGCAGTTTATGGGAGGGGTATCATCATTTAGACAGTCTGTGCTGAAAGAACAAAAATTCTCTGAATATTTTCAAGGTTATGGTCTTTATGAAGATGCAGATTATACATTGCGACTTTCTCAACGAGGCCCTTTGTATGTAAATACTGCGGCGCAATTGTATCACTATCATGATCCTGATGGTCGGCCCAACCAATTCACTTATGGTAAGATGGTGATACGTAATGGTTGGTATGTCTGGCGCGTGCAATATCCTAAGCCAAGTGTAAAAGCACGTCTTAAATGGAACATGACCGCTGGTGTACTTGCACTTGTACGGTTAGGTAATGCACTAAAAGGTGATAAGAAAAAACAAGCATTTACAGAAAGTTTAGGAAGAATTGTGGGGTGGTGGAGTCTCATATTTAATAGGCCAAAACGTAAATGAAACTGGTTGTTATCTCACATACGGCACATTGGAAAGAAAAAGAATCTTACTTTGCCTATGGACCCTATGTTCGTGAGATGAATCTATGGATAGAGAACTTTGAGGAAATTGAAGTGGTTGCTCCTTTAGGCACAACAGCACGATCAGAAATCCATTGGCAATACAATAAGTCTATTAAACTACAAGCTATTCCATCAGTATCACTACTGGGCTTTCGCCAAAAGATACAAACACTATTTAAACTACCAAGAATTTGGTTTGCCATTTACCGGGCGATGCGATATGCAGATCATATCCATTTGCGTTGTCCAGGTAATATTGGATTGATAGGATGTTTTGTTCAAGTCTTTTATCCTAAAAAAAGAAAAACCGCAAAATATGCAGGGAATTGGGATCCTAGTTCCAAACAGCCTTGGAGCTATAGATTGCAAAAATGGATATTGAGTAATACCTATTTGACCAGAAATATGAATGCGATGGTATATGGAGAATGGCCAGGGCAAAGCAGTAATGTAATGTCTTTTTTTACAGCCTCTTATGTAAATAGTAAAAAGACTATGGTTACAAAGTCTTCAGAATCGCCATATCGATTTTTATTTGTTGGAAGTCTGGTAAAGGGCAAACAACCAGAATATGCCATAAAATTGATTCATCGCCTAAAACAAAGTGGACTTGAGGTATTGCTAGACTTATATGGAGATGGGTCTTTGAAAACAGACTTAGCAGACCAAGTACAACGTTTGAGTCTAGAAAATTGTATTCAATTTCATGGAAATAAAGATGCTGAAGTAGTTGAAAGAGCCTATAAAAAGAGCCACTTTTTAATACTTCCTTCAAAATCCGAAGGATGGCCTAAGGTGGTAGCAGAAGCTATGTTTTGGGGATGTATTCCAATTGTCACTCCTGTTTCCTGCGTCCCTTGGATGTTAGATCAAGGTAATAGAGGAGTTCTTTTAAAAATGGAAGAAATAGAGGATAGCCAAACTATCGAACTTCTTATAAAAGATGAAGAACGTATAACTGAATTATATATGAAGGCGCAGCAGTGGTCTCAGCAATACACTTTGGATCGATTTAGTGAAGCTATTAATGACTTGTGCCAATGAGAGTACTGCAATTAATTGATAATTTATCTCCAGGTGGTGCAGAGCGTATGGCTGTAAATCTTGCTAACGCCCTATCAGATATGATTGACAGGTCTTATCT
>CAZDFA010000174.1:0-3693 GCA_964504555.1 uncultured Flavobacteriaceae bacterium
ATTTATAACTTTGATGATATATAAAACCCTAATCTTTTCGCTTGTATTTTCATTACTTGGCAATATAGCCATCTGTCAAAATATTAGTAACGAATTATTAAAAGCAATTCAGGAAGGTGATAGAGAATTTCTAAATAAGTCAATTTCTCCTGAAAGTTTAAATGACTGTTTTGAAATTAAAAATAGCTCTTATAACTATCTAACGATTAGTATTAAGATGCAACAAATACAATCGCTTCAATTTTTTGTTGATAAAGGCGCCAATCTGGAAGGAATTTGCACAGAGAAAACACCCTTGATGTATGCTGTAAAATATGGTCAACTACCTATGGTAAAATACCTTATTAATAAAGGAGCAAACATACAAGTCAAAAATAAAAGAGGAAGAACAGCATTAGATTATGCCCGAAAATATGAGCATCCTAAAATTGAAGCCTATTTGAAAGAAATGTCGAACAAATAAAAATTTGAGAAATGAAAAAAGTAAAGATTTTATTTTTCCTTGTTATTGGACTGCTCTTGCTAACATTTGTTAAACTCGGCGTATACTCACAAGTAGATGGTTTTAGACCTGCATCCACTAAAGAAGTATTGCAATTCTCCATTTACATTTTTACAATCCTTACTTTAGTTTTTTCACATATTCTAATTGCTAGGGGTCTATGGCTATTCACGAAGCAAGGATTTTTTAATATAAAAAGTATACAATCTCTCAAAATTGGCGGCATATTACTTGCTATATATGGACTAATAGCTACAAGTTTTAGATTATATACTTTTTATAGTTATCAATCAAAACTAGATTTTAGTCAATTTCAATTGTTAGAAGCTATATCAAATGGATATACCATAATTCTTGGATTTGGCTTATTAACAGTAGCCGATATTTTAAGAAATGGGCTTGTTCTTAAAAAAGAACAAGATTTAACCATCTAAGCTATGAGATCAAATCTTTCACTACCCAAACTAGTATTTGGTTTGAGTAAGCTCTGTTACTATATTAGCTTAGGATTAGCGGTTTTTGTTTTTATTTTTAGCTGTTTTTCCTTTCTAGAATCAGATCTTAACATCAACATTCCTTTATTAGAAATCCAAGAAACAACCAGTGGAAATCGTGCTCGTATTGATATTCCTTTTATCGGTTTACATATTGGTTTTAGTCAATCTATTTTAATGGTTTATATGTGGTTATTTTTTGTGTTTTATGCTATCTACTTTTTTTTCTTGTCCCGCTTTTTTGCAGTTTTTAGTACTTCAAATTCATTTACTAAACAGTCTTTAAAAGATCTTAGGATATTCGGTTTGCTCAATGGAGTTCCTTTTGTCTTTGCTTTAATTGCGACACTTATAGACCTGGCTCGAGGGATAACCTTTAAAATGGATAGTGAGTATTTACTTGTACCTATTCACTTATTCGTAGGGCTTATCGTATATCTAGTCTTAACACTTGTGCAAAAGGGAACTGTCTTACAACAAGAAAACGACCTAACCATCTAGTATATGCCTATACAAATTAATCTGGATGTATTGCTAGCAGAGCGAAAAATGAAAAGTAAAGAACTGGCCGAGATTGTAGGTATTACACAAGCCAATCTTTCCATATTACGATCAGGCAAAGCAAAAGCGGTGCGTTTCTCTACTCTGGAAGCTATTTGCAAGGCTCTAGGTTGCCAGCCTGGGGATATTTTGGTGTATCTTTCTCCCTCACCCGAATCCGAATAAATCGGATTCGACCTCTCCCTTGGGGAGAGGTAAAGTATAAACCTCTATGAGGGTACCATATAATTTTAATTGAGATTCATTTTAATGATTACCTATAAAAGAGCAACTTCAGATGATGAGTTGCGTCAAATTCTGGCTATTCAAAAACGTAATCTTAAGGCTAATCTTGCTCTGAAAGAACGTCAAATTGAAGGCTATATCACCGTGCCGCATACGTTTGGAATTTTAAAAAAAATGAATGATGCCTGCCCACATATTCTTGCGATGGATGGTGATCTGGTAGCAGGTTATGCGCTGGTTATGTTACATTCTTTTAAATATGAGATGGATATTCTCACACCAATGTTTGATGCCGCAGATCGCTTACTAAAAGGGAAAAATTATTTAGCAATGGGTCAGATTTGTGTTGACAAACCCTACCGAGGTCAAGGTGTTTTTAAAGGGATGTATACCTTCTATAAGCAGGAACTGAGCACGCAATATGATTGTTTATTTACCGAAGTAGCTACGCACAATACACGTTCTATTGAAGCGCATAAAAAAGTAGGCTTTACCATACTACAGACCCAAGTTACTGACGGCACCTCCTGGGACTTGGTGAATTGGGATTGGAATAACTAGGCGTTAAAGCCCATTTTGTTTTTGCAGGCATTAAAGTTGTATTTTTAGTTTTCTAATTTCTATTATATGCGTAGTGTTTTTTTTCTGTATTCATTTATTATTCTATGTTTTTTTTCGCTTTCGCTCAGCGCTAATGAAGTGTTTAAAAAATCAACGGCCTATACCATCTCATTTGCCAATGCCGTGCATCATGAAGCAGAAATAGAAGCACGTTTTTCCAATCTTAAAGGTAAAGAGATTGAACTCCGAATGAGTAGAACATCTCCGGGACGTTATGCCCTTCATGAGTTTGCGAAAAACGTTTATAATGTCAAGGTCACAGATGGACAAGGAAAACCACTACAGTATACTAGGCCAGATCCCTATTCTTGGAAAGTAGTAGGTCATGATGGCACTATTAACGTGTCATATACTCTTTATGCAAATCGTGGTGATGGCACGTATGCTCAAATAGATGAAACTCACGCCCATCTCAATATCCCAGCGACCTTTATGTATGCCCCTAGTCTTATAAATGATGAAATAATAGTAACCTTTGATACCTCTAGTCATCCTGATTGGAAAATAGCAACCCAACTCAAGAAGCAGGAAGGGAACACCTATTATGCGAAGGATTTACAGTATTTTATGGATAGCCCTACGGAGATTAGTAATCATAGTATACGATCTTTTAATGTAGACAAGCAGACGATACAATTTGTACTACATCACAATGGTACAGAAGCAGAACTAGACCAATACTTTGATAATGTAAAAAAGTTGGTCTTACAGCAGAAGGCTGTTTTTGGGAAACTTCCCAAGTTTGACTTTGGCCGCTATACTTTTTTGGCTTGCTATATCCCCAATGCTTCTGGTGACGGCATGGAACATCGCAACTCAACAATCCTTACCAGCACACGTAGTTTGGAATCAGAAGGCATGAGACGCAATATTGGTACAGTTTCTCATGAATTTTTTCACTCTTGGAATGTAGAACGTATCCGACCTCGAAGTCTTGAACCTTTCAATTTTCAGGAAGCTAATATGAGTGGTGCGCTTTGGTTTGCCGAAGGTTTTACTAGTTATTATACCACGCTAATGATGTGTAGGGCAGGCATCTTGACCAAAGATGAATACATAAAGGGATTGGCGCCTACTTTTAATACTGTATGGAATGGTACAGGCCGTAAATTTTTCAACCCCATTGAGATGAGTTATCAAGCTCCATTTGTTGACGCTGCACGTTCTGTAGATCCTGTAAACAGGCCCAATACCTTTATTTCTTATTACTCTTATGGAAGTGCCTTAGGTCTTGCCCTGGATTTATCACTACGAGAGCAAGATTTAAATCTTGATGATTACATGAAGGAA
>CAZDFA010000175.1:0-3619 GCA_964504555.1 uncultured Flavobacteriaceae bacterium
CAGTAGACACTACTGGTGAATCAGTTCACCAAACGGGCCCTGCTAAATGGCAAAATATCATTGGAGAAAAATTGAAGCTAGAAGTGCAATAATTTTTTGAAAACGTAAAGGGTGTACTTATTAACGAACTAATTTAATTGGAAGGAATAATGGATCAAAAAAAACCGGACAACGTATTATTAAAAGTAGCTATATGTTTCTTCTTATCTGGTATGGCGGCATTGTTGTACCAAACAGCATGGATGAGACAATTATCGGTTGTATTTGGTACATCAGAATTAGCAGTAGCGACCGTTTTAACTGCTTATATGTTTGGGCTTTCATTAGGGGCTTATATTGCTGGGAAATACATCCATAAAATTACTAAACCATTACTTGTATATGGATTGTTGGAAGGTGGTATTGCAGTAGCCGCTGTTTTAGTGCCTTTTTTGCTTAAGTTATTTGATCAATTAAATATATTATTTTTGGGTGGACAATCTATGCCTCCAGAAGCATCTGGTTTTGGCCAACTATTATTTTATTTTTTGTCTACTTTGCTAGTTTTAGTGATTCCGACTGCTCTTATGGGAGCTACTTTGCCTTTGTTGAGTAAGTTTGTTGTTAAAAATGATCAGCAAGTCGGTACTCATATTGGTGGTCTTTATGCAATCAATACATTTGGCGCTGTTGCTGGAACATTATTTGCAGCATTTATTCTTTTGCCGAATATTAGTTTATTCCACACTCTTTTAGTCGGTGCTGTGATGAACTTAGGGGTATTAGTATTGATCATGAACATTGTTAAGCATAAGCCTGAAGCTGAAACTGAAGATGATTTTGTTGAAGATCAATGTTTAAAAATCTCTAAAGAGAGTTTCTTTGCTCGCAATGCATGGATTTTGCCTTTGATGACAGTGTCTGGTGTAGCTACTTTTACCTATGAGGTATTGTGGACACGCTTAATCGGTCATATTTTAGGTGGCAGTGTACCCGCATTTGCCGTTATGCTAGCTAGCTTTTTAGTGGGTATTGCTGCAGGTAGTGCTGTCGCTAGCCGGTTTGCCAAAACTCAAGATCAAGCGAAAAAAGCATTTGTAATTGCGCAGCTAGGCATAGCCTTATTTTCGGCGTTTACCTATTATATGATTGAGAATTCTTTGCCAGAACAGGGCGGGTTATTTAAGAATGCTTTACTATCTTTTGCTCTCATATTGCCTTCAACATTATTTATTGGTGCGACTTTTCCTCTAGCGGTTAGGATTTTTTCTGAAAATGAGAAAGATGCTCCTAGTGCTTCAGCAAAAGTGTATGCATGGAATACGATAGGAGCAATTTTTGGTGCGACCCTAGCCGGGTTTTTCCTTATTCCTTTGTTAAAATACAGTGGTGCAATTCAAATAGCGGTTTTGGTTAATTTATTTTTAGCTTTACTTGCAATCATCCTTATTTCGTCGAATTTACGGAATAACTTGGGTATTAAAATAGCTTCATTGTTAACATTTGTATTAGTTTTTTCTTTGTACGAGCCAGCTGAGCCTGAGAAAATAGTTTCTTTTTCTCCATTTTCAGGAATTAATGATTTAGAACGTGATCAGGTTAAATATTACGATGTTGGCAGATCATCGACGGTTCTTTTATTCAATCAAAGAAATGGTTACAGGCTAACTAATAATGGTTTGCCTGAATCTTTTATTACTAAGAAAGGAGAACTACGCAATAGAAGGTTGCCGACGCAAATGCTGTCAATATTGCCAGTAATTGCAAACCCTGAAGCAAAATCGATGTTGGTTGCTGGTTTTGGTGGGGGCGTTGTTGTAGAAAATCTACCACCTTCGATAGAGTATGTTGATGTGGTAGAACTAGAACCAAAAGTGATAGAAGCAAATAGGGCAGTTGCCAATGTTAGGCAATTTGACCCGCTAGCGGATGATAGAGTGAATATTATTTATAATGATGCTAGAAATGCTCTGCATTTAACTGATAATGATAAAAAGTATGACATTATTGTTTCGCAACCTTCTCACCCATGGACTGCAGGTGCTTCGCATTTGTATACTGAGGAATATATTCAATTAGTTGAAGATCATTTGGAAGAGTCTGGAGTATTTTTGCAATGGATGAATACTAGTTTTGTAGATACTTATCTATTGAAGTCATTAAGTGCAACTCTCGCTAATGTTTTTGACCATGTGCAAGTTTACCAACTCTCGTCTCGTTCCTTATATTTTTTAGCATCCAATAAGTCATTAAATATAGAACAACGGCTTTTGGAAGAGCAAGATAGTATTTTAAGTGACGATTTCTATCGATCAATTGGTTATGCTTCTGCCGAAACATTTCTTGCTTCATTAGTTATGGCTGATAGTGGACTTAGAAGATTTTCCAAATTAGGCAGAGTAATCACTGATGATTTTAATATTTTAGGGACTCGGTCGGCGCTAGCATATGAATCAAAAAGGTTATTTTCAAATGAAAGTATGACTAATTTATTTTTAGAGAATAATCCTTTGTTCATACAAGACAGTTGGGTTTACAGTACCCATTTTGAAAAACTAAATTTCCACAAAATTATTAGTGAGCTTTATTTGACTAATAAACCTCCAATATTTATCGACAAAGTAAATGAAATACTAAGTAAGATAAAGCCAGAGTATTTTAAAGGATTTCGGTCCGTTAACCTTTTCCAAGATGGTTATAAAAAACAAGCAATAAACCAAGTATTAGAAGCTTTGGGTAAATATCCAAATAACCAACAGTTTAAATACCTTTTGCTGACTTATTTTATCGATGATCAGGAAATTTCTGATATTGGATGGTTCGAAAATTTACCAGATGAAATTAAAATTCATTATGATTCTCTACAAATAAGTGCTAAAGCAGTTCTTCACAATAGTTATCATTTAAATCAGCAAAATTATGTTGAGCTACAAAAAGCTGATGAAGAGCTAAAAGATAGTGTTCTTTCAGATCAATGGTCTGGTCAGGCTATGCAGATGAGGGCGTTCTGGAAGGTTAAACATGCTCGGAAAACTAATGATCCAAAATTAGCGAAAGAAGCACTTGCTCAACTTAATCAATTTTTGATTTTAAGAAGATCATTTGATCGAATATGGGTTTATGATCTTCGCCTAGATGCGGCACTCATTGCTAATGAGAAAGAAGTGTTTTTGAATAGTTATAACTCACTTTATTCACAATTAAATTCCACCTTGCAACGATATAGAAAACCCGAAAATGTTATTAGTGAAAATGAAAAAAATGAGTCAATACAACTTATTAGTAGTATTCAAGCTTATTTATCTGAGCCTTCAAATATTGAAATAGAAAATATTGATCAAATTTTAAAAAATTTAGAAATATTAAAGCAAAGGTTTAATGAGCTTGAGTCTTATGAAAAAATTTAAGGTATTGTTTATCAGGTTGCTGGTTTGATTAAGTGAATTAGCATGAGATTCGTATTTTAACTTCATGCTAATCAACACTATTTATTATTTGATTAGTTTTGTCTCTGGAAAGGCTGCACGCCAGCCGAACCAGAAGGCGCGGTGGTAGGGCAGTCTACCTAGTTTATCTTGTCCATTTGCAGCAATCAGGTTGCTTTCATTGACTGTCCATTTTTGACCGGTGCTGTCGGTAA
>CAZDFA010000176.1:0-3619 GCA_964504555.1 uncultured Flavobacteriaceae bacterium
ATATCTTAGTGAGCTAAAAGACTCTCCTAGAGTCGTGCTCACTATTCACCCCGAGTTCTATCAAAGTAAATGAAGAATTCGTTTTTTATTGTTGGTGCAGGCGGATCTGGTTCAACTTCGTTAGCAAGCATATTAAACTTAGCTAACGATATTGATTGTAAAATAGAACCTGCACCAAATCTTCAAATAGAAACTCGGCAAGCTATGGATTGACGGGCTACCGACAAAGCCGACGTTGTTGCATCTAAAGTTGCCAAAAGAATAAATAGTCACAGTGCGCCGACCATCTATGGTGAAAATCAAGTTACGCTTGGGCCATTCATACAAAAATTATACGAACAGACGAACTGTAAATTCATATTTGTTTATCGCGATGGATATATTTTAACTGCTACCGAGGATGGATGGTTTCCGCAATTAGAAGAACACGGCTATGCCTACAATGCAGATCACCATTGTTTCTACAACGATTTATCTCCAAACTTGCTACACACTACTTTAAAGAAACTAAATTGCACTGATATTAAAGTTTATAAGCAAGAAAGTAGCAATAAAGAAATAGACTTCGAAACTGTTGTTACCGCCAAGGTGCCTTAGCTCCTAATTAAAAGCTTGGGGACGCATTTTTGTGTTCTCTGAAACCAAAATGTTCAGGGTGGACTGAAAGAATAATTATCTTCGGATTGCCTTGGGAAATAGTAGTTGGTATACGTTCAGAGGTATACCAAAAATCGGCTTGCGTAGAATAGATGTCTGGTAACTCGTTTATAAAAAAATCGAGTTTCGAAAACGGGTGATTGGGAGACGTTTGTTGATTGAGGAGGTCAGTTATTTCCGGTGTTTTAAAAAGCCTCCACCATTTATCTTTGGCGGTAGGTGACAAGTAGTCTAAGTTCAATTTTTGATTAAAAACATGAATGTCATCTGCCTCATACAGCAAGTCAAGTTCTGTCTCGTCAAGCTGTGCAAGTGGTGCCCACTTATTATTTTTAAGTACTCCCATCGCTCCTGATTTTTGGAACCGAGAAATAGGGCGTTGTTTAAAAATAGCGCTATTAGCTGCGCCATACTCACTTGGATTGTTATGTGGGGCCGTGCCGCGGATTTTAAGACCAATTGAGCGCAGCCATTCTATGTCAGCGACCAGTGCCCTGGCTCCATCGATATTCAAGTTTTGATATAAATGTAAAGGGTCAGTGTGAATTGCTACTTCATGCCCAAGTTCTTGCAATTGTAAATAATATTGCGCTAGTTCTTCGTTACGAAAAAAAGTTGCTTCACCGTTATTCTGATCAATTTTCCATTCGCCAAAGTATGATGCGCTATGCAGTAAAAAGTAAGTCGACTTAATGCCTAATTCAGCTTCAATTTTTGCCATTGGGAGGCAGGCGACTATATCGGCATCAACGTCATGACGAATTTGACAGTAACTGGTTTTGTTGTTTTTATCTGCACGGGAGAGTTCGTATGCTGTGACGAATTTTAAATCAGGATTCTCGCTAACAATTTTTTCAAGCACTCGGCGATATTCGAAAAGTGTATCCGCTAGAGATCCGTTCGATAAGCTTTTATCACATTGCATTTGCTGGTAAACAGCTAGATTAACCTCAGAAAATATTTCTTCTTGGGTTTTATTACTTGAACTGAAAGTGCTTCTTAAAAGAGCGGAATGTCTTTCATGATCAAAGGCATTTTGATAAGTAATTGTGTCTTCTTGTTCAAGCTTTAACTTTGGTTCAGACTTGTTGGCATGTAATGCTACTATATCGTTCCACTGTAGCTGTGCATCCTCCACTCGTTTATTTAGCTGTTGTAATTCATCTGATAGACCGGTTAAATCCGACTCTATGTTACTGACTCGCTTTTGAAATTCTTGTTTCACGATATTACTTAATTTGCGCTGAATAAAACGTAGATACTGTGTTCACAGCTAAACGTTCAGAAATCGAAAATTGCTCTTCAAGCAAAGGTTCAAACCAGTCTTGAGCAAAATGAAACATGTGATAATCATCAACCGGTTTTTGGCCTCCTTTGTTTGGGTCGTAAGGCTTAGTGCCTTCAATAAAGCCCATCCATAGGATTAAATAGCCAGATGGTTTTAATACACGTTTAATCTCTTCAAGAGATTTTCGAGGATCAAGAAAATGGTCCATTGACGTTGCAACAATTACATTGTCAAGAGAGTTGTCTTTCCATGGAAGCGTTTCTGCTAAACCATGGTAAAAATCAAATTCTCGATCAAAGTAAGGAGCAATTGGGTCCATGCCTGTTACCAACCTTGCGTCAAAATCTTTTAGATAAACGGGCATGTCACAAATGCCGCAGCCAATATCAGCCACGTTGCCTTGCGCATACGGAGTAACAAATTGACGAAACCAGTTTGCCACTTTGTTTTCTTCCACACTGACGCCGGCTTCTGGATCCTCTATGTAAGAGACTAAATTTGGTTCTAGCAATTTAAACCATTCGTCGTAGCTGCCATAGCCCCAACTTCTAGTCTCGGCCAATTGCTCTTCAAATGATTTGATATTTGTTCTTTCGGGTATTTCTTCCGATAGCGACGACCTATTTTTAATTGAAAAAGAAGATCGTGCTGTTAATACTGATTCTATTAGCTCTTGGTTATCTTGTGCTGTTGCAGGCGGCGTTGGCGGCTGACTAAAAGATTCTGCTGTTTGAGAAAATGCAGTTTGCAGTGCCGAGACACCATCATTTAAAAGCCTGATGTGATTACCATAGTTGGCAATGGCTTCTTCGATAGCGGTGATGCGCGCGTTCATGGCCTCAGTTTCTGCTCTTTCAGCTAAGGCTTGTGCTTCTAATGCTTCTTCTGTCGATGAATCACTCATTGAGGTTATCTATTTAGTTTTAAATATTGATTTCAACTATTTGCTGTAAAAATAGTAAGTTTCTTAATAATGCCTGGATAGCTGTAAGCTATTTTATTCGCTTTTTGTCTAATATGCATAATAGTAGTTTACGATGCGTAACGAGCAGAGGGTATGGGTGTTTTCCACCCAACAGGAAAACTGATTAACGCTAACATTCAGTGAGCGGCAAATGTCGTTGCTGATTTTAACCAGCTAAGTCTTTGAAATTTATTCAAGTGCAATGGAGACCTATATTCAGTTGATTGTTTTTTTTGCAACAGAGTCACAAATATATTCGCCGATGGGAATCGCTGAAGTGGCGGCAGGAGAGGGCGCGTTGCAGACATGTAAGCTGCGATTTGTTTCTTCAAAAAGGAAGTCATGCACTAATTCTCCTTTTTTAGTGACTGCTTGTGCGCGAATGCCTGGTGGATAATATTTTAAGTCTTCTAGTTGAATAGTTGGACAATAACGCTGTACTAATTTTAGATACCCGGCTTTGTGGAGTGAGTTTTTCATCTCACCTATGCCGGATCTTAGGTTTGCAAATATTACCTTCCAAAAACCTGGAAACATGAACATTGCTGTTAGGTCTTTTAGGTCAAACGCTAGCTTCGAATAGCCTTCACGCTTAAAACTTAAGACTGCATTAGGGCCAACGGTAATACTGCCATCAATCATGTTGGTTAGATGGACTCCAAGAAAGGGCATTTCAGGGTCAGGTACTGGGTAAATCAGATGTTGGGTGA
>CAZDFA010000177.1:0-3600 GCA_964504555.1 uncultured Flavobacteriaceae bacterium
GCAGAAACTTGATCAAATGTAGGATTAAGTGGTGTTCCCCAAGGTGCCACAGTAAAATCATTATCAACTACTCGAATAACTATATTATCATTAAGCCTATTGAAGCCGTCAGGTATATCCCCAAAAGTAATAAGGAGTTCTTCATCTCCTTCGTCCACATCATCATCAACTATCATTATTTCGGTTTCAAAACTAGAATTACCTGCTGGAATAAAAACAGTAGTGTCTCCTGAAAAATCTTGGGCATCAAAAGTTTCATTATCCAATGTAAAGTCCAAACTTAAATCTTCAATGACTTCTTCTTCTGTAGTAATTAAAATGGTAAAAAGGTTTCCTTCATTGAGCTCATCAATGCCAACATTTATTGAAAGACCATTAAATGATACGCCACTACCATCATTAGGCACTCCTGGTGTAGGAGTTGTTACTGCATAGGTTCCGTCATTTTGAAGCTGTATCGATTCTGAGGTTTGATTCCCATTTTCACCTTCATTTATTTGAATATTAGCCCCTAACAATTCCATTAAACCTATATCATCTGCATCATTGGTGTCATAAATCAAAGCATCTATAAGATTGATAGTAGTAGCTAATGTGCCATCCGGAAAATCATCACGATCGCCTTCATATATAGCGACAGCATCTGCACCATTCTGAATGGTACTATCAAAGAGTATAAAATCAGGTACAGGTGAAACCATACCACTTCCCATTAAAAATATCCCATTTACATCACTTATAAAACCGTCTAAATCTAATGCCAAGTAGCTACTATCCTCTCCATTTTCCGAGCCATTGAAGAAAACCACGACATAATCATCTAGAGGTGTAAATGGATTGTCTGTCATAAGTTCCAAAATCTCCATAGTATCTGTACCAGGAGTATCGGTGTCAAGTTCGTTAATAACAACCTGAGCCGTTGAGCTCAAAGTGACCATTAGAAAAAGTAATGAAGTAAGTAATAGCAAGTTCAAAGGGTACAGTTTTATTACAAGATACGCATACCAATATTATTTAGTATATCTTTAATCAAGATCCCTAGGCAAATAAGTCAAATTTTAATTATATTTGACCTATATTATGTTTAACGTTTTTGTGTTATGATTAAACTTTTTGGTAAAAGTTATATACAAAGTCGGCTAGAAAGAAAGCACAAAAAAGTGCTAAAACAGGCTTTTGAAGTTTCGCAAAGTAATAGATCTGTTTCAGATCAACTATATGCAAAAGCTGCTGCAATAAAAAAAGCGATTGAACAATTACAACTTTCTTCAGCTAAAACAGCCTAATTAATTTCTTGTCTTTGTTAATAAAAAGCTAGGATTTCCGTTGTTGCTAGCATCCCTATCTTATACATAATTTTATATTTGTTAAGCATGGATCATTTTATTGTATCAGCAAGAAAGTATCGCCCTCAAACATTTAAGGATGTTGTTGGGCAACAATCCATTACAAATACATTAGAAAATGCAATAGCCAACAATCATTTGGCTCAAGCGTTGCTCTTTTGCGGCCCGCGTGGTGTTGGTAAAACAAGCTGTGCTCGCATTTTGGCTAAAAGGATCAACCAAGATGATCATACTCAAGCAGATGAAGATTTTGCCTTTAATATTTTTGAACTGGATGCAGCTTCTAATAATTCTGTAGATGATATACGTGCACTTATAGATCAAGTGCGTATACCTCCACAAGTGGGTCATTATAAGGTGTATATTATAGATGAGGTACATATGCTATCTCAAGCCGCTTTTAATGCTTTTTTAAAAACCCTAGAGGAACCACCAAAGCACGCTATTTTTATACTAGCTACTACCGAAAAGCATAAGATTATTCCAACGATTCTTTCTAGATGCCAAATATTTGACTTCAAAAGAATTACAATTTCAGATGCTCGTAAACATCTTATGCAAATTGCTCAAGAAGAGGGCATTGAAGCAGAAGAAGAAGCATTGCATATCATTGCCCAAAAAGCCGATGGCGCTATGCGTGACGCGCTATCTATATTTGATCGTGTTGTTAGTTTTAGTGGAAAAACCCTTTCGCGTAAAGCAGTCACCGAAAACCTTAACGTATTAGATTACGATACCTATCTTAAGATTACTTCATTCTTGGTAAATCAACTAATACCAGATGCGTTATTGGCATTGGATGATATACTCTCAAGGGGTTTTGACGGTCATCATTTTATTGCTGGACTAGCTTCTCACTTTAGGGATCTTATGGTGTGTAAAAATCCAAACACCATCAATTTACTTGAAGTCGGGAATGA
Organism: uncultured Flavobacteriaceae bacterium; assembly: GCA_964504555.1. GTDB lineage: Bacteria > Bacteroidota > Bacteroidia > Flavobacteriales > Flavobacteriaceae > Dokdonia. The sequence continues at coordinate 2,267 of CAZDFA010000177.1, forward strand.
TACCAAAAAGAAGTATTATGATCAATCTCAGCAATTAGAAGAAGCTTTTCTACTCAAAGCCTTAGAGCTTGCCAATACTTGCGATTTGCAATACAAAACAAGTCGAAATCAAAGACTTTTAGTCGAATTGTGCCTAATGCAAATTTCCTCCATTACTCTTAATGGAGAAAAAAAAAATGAGCAACCCTTCATTGTAGGCCCTGAACAGGTTAAATCTTCTGAAGTTGCGCATAGCCCCAAATCAGAACCCACTGAAGGGTTCCCTAAAATTGAAGAGGCTCCTATATCAATCCAAGAAGAAGAGCCGCGACCAAAACCTGAACTAAGCACTACTAATAAGCATTCCCAACAAACCTATACAAATACAGAAGTTTTAGTTGATTCAAAACCTTCAATTTCTCTTATTGACAAAAGAAAAACCACAGGTGTTTCTGGATTGTCATTGAAGAGTTTACAAAAGAAAAAGGAAATTGCAGAAAAGCAGGCCGCCATCCTAACGAATCATGAACAGCTACCCACAGAAGCTTTTACCCAAGAATCACTGCAACAGGTCTGGCAACAATACATAGCACAACGCATTGCAAAAGGAGAAAAAATAATTGCATCTGTTTTAGAAGCTGACATACCAAAACTAGAAGGAGCAATTATCCACCTAACATACCCAAATGAAACGATGAAAGTAGAATTGGAGCGCAATCAGGGTAAGTTACTAGCTTATCTAAGAAATCAACTAAACAATCACGATATCCAATTAGATATTACTGTAAATGAAGAGGAGCAACGTAAATATGCTTATACGCCACAGGAAAAATATGAGAAGCTCAAAGAGCAAAATCCACAATTGGATTTGTTAAAAAAGACCTTTGATTTAGAACTTTGATATGACTGAAAAAGAAGCTATAAAAATGCTTGGGTTAAAACTGCCTACAGACCCGAGATGGGTAAATATTGTGGAAAAGAATATTGAAGAAATCCTTACCGATCATGCGTATTGCGAACAGAAAGCAGCTTCATCTGCTATCTCATTTATCATTGGTTTTCCTGAATATACTGATCTTGTATCAGAAATGAGTGATCTTGCTCAAGAAGAAATGAGTCACTTTAAAATGGTACATGACCTCATGAAAGAAAGAGGGCTTACTTTAGGTCGTGAACGCAAGGATGAGTATGTTTTAAAACTGAGAGGATTTTTCCCGAAGGGAGGTAGCCGGGTAAATCAACTTATTCATAGGCTATTGGTTGCTGCCCTTATTGAAGGAAGAAGTTGTGAACGTTTTAGATTATTATCTGAAGAATTAGAAGATAAAAAGCTATGTAAATTCTATAGAAAGTTA
>CAZDFA010000178.1:0-3566 GCA_964504555.1 uncultured Flavobacteriaceae bacterium
GTATGGGTTCTTTAATTCTTTTATTTCTAATTCTGCAACTTCAGATCCATTCAAATTTTCTTCCATCTCTCTTATTTGTTCTTCATCACTCAGTCCAATAAATGTATTTCGTATACTTTTAGCAAAATGGCCTGTATATCTATTTTGAGACTGACCTTGAAGCATTAAATCTTCGTCAAAAGAAAACGATACGATCGCATTATGTTGGGCTGGTTTTTTTGGAATAAGGTTTACTAATGCAGAAGAGCCATCCTTCTTTATCATTCTTCCTTGCCAGTTAAGCAAGCTTGGTTTTAGGACATTTATATTGCCAGTTCTATCTGTACCATCTAGTAAAAACAAATTTCCATTTATTATTGCACCACTTACAACATAATTAAAGCCGCTTCTGGTGGGAAAAATAGGTATCCCGTTGGATTTTGTGCTTATTAAAACTGGGTTTGCTTCAATACCTGCATGTCTAAGCATTGCGGTGAGCATCAAATTAATATCGGCTACATTGCCTGTTTTATCTTTAAAAGTTTTGGCAACACCTTCATCTGTATACACCCCTCGTATTCCATTCCATGTAAAGCTTTCTTTTACATATTGATAAATTGCAGCTAACTTTTTTTCAGGTGATTCAAATTCCTGATGAATTGAACCTATCGTGTTCTTAAAATAGTTTGTTTTCTCTAATTCTTTACCAAAACTGGGTGCGCTATAAATGCGTTTAGCAACATCTTCCCAGGTTGTGGCGTAATTTTTTATAGTTCCGCCAGGAAATTGCGTGTAAGCTAGCTCAAATTGCAAACCCGCACTATAATTGTCTATATTCCCTGTATAAGCTTCTTTTTTAATGGATGATACATTTGTTAATCTAACTTTGTACCCTTTTTCCATTAAGCGTATTTCTTCTTCTCTTCGCGAACCCTGACCTATTAAAGCTGATCCTGAGCGTTCTACGTTATATTTGTATCGTAGCGTGCGTTCTTTTGAATCTTGCCTAATATTTAAAGGGATCCAACCTTTACCATGCGTTCTAAAACTCATCCATTCTGGGGCATAAAATTGCATATCTACAAGATCTACTGGTATCTCTTCTTGAAATCTAAATTCATTTATGGTGGTAGTAAATGGAGATATAAATTTGTACGTATATTCGATAACTGAACCATCTTGAATGTTGGGCATGGTAAACTTTTTCAAGTTCCAATACTTACTGGTTTCCTCATCAAAAATGGCACCTTTTTCAAGCTTTACTTTTTCTATTTCCCCATCAATATTATTATAGGTAAAACCTTTTAAGCTAGTAACTAATTCTTTATTATTCTTGCCTGCTTTATAAAGCGGTATTTCTACCGTAGCCTTGTCATAACCCTTATTATTATAAATTTTTACAATTTCGTGAACTTCGGTTTGTAGTTGAAATCCTTTATCGCTTATATAGTTGAACTTGGTGTTAGTTTTTCTATAGACAACAGCCGCAGCAGCGTCTTTTTCTATTTGATGTTCGGTTTGTAGGACTACTTTCTTTGGTAATTTGCCAAACTTATACTCCTGTCCTTTGCTTATTGAAAAACATCCTAATAATAGGATTGCTATAACAAATCTCAATTTCATAATCGTATTTATTTCTTAGTTAAAATCATTTTGGTATTATCAGCTTTATTTACCTTCTTGAGGAAGGTTCTCAACGCCTTATAAGACTCCTTAGGATACTTGCCTTCATTCATCTTAAATTGGCGTTTATAGTTTATTTGGTTATCTGTTATTTTTTCAACTGCCACAGTATAACTACCAAAATCTGATTGAAAAGTTATGTCCTCTGGTAAATACTTAATTTCAAAATCGGTTGGAATTTCAATAATTAGGTCATCATCATCTACAAATCCGGTTTTCCAAATAATATCAAATTGTCTGTCACTATCTCTTTCTGGTAAATATGTTGATCTATTAAAAGCATTTAAAGTTACCAGCATTTCATCACCGGCAAAGGTGGCATACTCAGATGCAGTAAAATTAATGGCCTCACTAAAACTAACTTGCTCTTTATCATTGGTAATCTCAAGATCTAAGATTTCTATATTTTTTAAATAGCTCCAATATTCCTTATAATGATCAATGCGTTCTTTTTCAGTTTGAGTAGAAAGACCATACTTTTGGTCATATTGCATACCTCCTGTATCACAATTATATTGGGCTTGAATCGTTCCTGTAGAATTTATTGTATAGCTACCACTTGCCTTAAGACTATTCACCTCATTTTTATAGCTCAATGTATGGGCAATTTGCCCGCCTTCTGGGGTAACAACTAAAACATCTCTATCATCTGTAAAATCACCAAGGTATCCAAATGGTATTTCTTGACTAGTACACTCCAACCATACATAATCCTCATCTTTTGGAATGGCGAGTATAACATGATTGCCTTGTAGCGATGAAAAGTCCTTCTGAATATCTCGCTTAGCACCTCCATAAAGAATGGTATAATAAGAAGGTATTTCTGCTACTTGAAGTAAGGCTTTGGTATAATTGGTTAGCGCTTTACAATCGCCATAACCCAGTCTGTCCACGTCTTGAGCCAACATCGGTTTCCATCCTCCAATACCTACTTGGACACTGATATACCTAGTTTTATTCTGAACATAACTATATATTTTTCTTGCCTTTTCAATCGGATCATTAATATTTGCAACTAGCTGTTTAACTTCATTATGTGTTTGCTGAGGTAATGCCTGTGTCCCTTGTAATAAATAGTCGTTTACCCATTTCCCAAATGTTTTCCAATCACTAGCCATACCTGGGACTCCTTCTAACTCAAAATTATCAAGTGCAAATAATACATTAGGCACTAGCTTGTTAAAAGCAGGACTATGTACTTCAGCTAATACTGCTTCAAAATTTTGAACTGAAACTGTAAATTTATTACTGCTTTCGACAATATTTACGCGCTCATCCGTATTAGTATACTTAAACCTAAAACCAAGTTCAGGGTTGTAATTGATGATATAAGAACTTTTCTGAGTGCTGGATTGATAACCACTAACTGGCCACCAAGAGGGAATATGCGCGGTATTTGCACTTTCCGTTATCGACTCAAAATGAACTGTGAAGGGATATGATGTAGGTGTATAATCAAGATATAAAACTCTAGAATCGCCATAGAGTGTGCCTCCAGAAACGGCGCTCACATCTTGAAAGTCTTTCTTTTTAAATGATTTTATCTCCTTACCAAATTTGTTATAGATTGTTGCTCCAATACTTTTTACCTTAGTAACAGCATCATAAGCGCAAAGGCATCAATATCTTGCAAGCCCCTGCTATTGAGTACAGTAATAACTCTGGTAGTGGAAATCTCTATAGTTTTACTATCTGGAATATTTATGATTGTTTGCTCATCACGCAGTATACTGTTGGCATTCTCCTTAAGCGCTTCATCAATAAGTAATGATTGAAAGTTTTCAATACTTTGAGCAATTAGAGAAATACTAAAAATTAGAAAAACAAAAACAAGAACCCTTTTCATTAACATTCCTTTAAGAGGTCAAGTAATGGTATTTGAGTTAATTATCCAAATTTTTAAC
>CAZDFA010000179.1:0-3564 GCA_964504555.1 uncultured Flavobacteriaceae bacterium
TTGCAAATAGTTATAATAGCCTTGTTGCTTTTTGGTAAGTGCAGCTTCTGGACTTTTAATTCTGGTCAACCAACGCTGGGCACCTTCAAAATCTTGCTTTCGCAAACGCAAAAATGCCAATAGGATAATTTCATTCTTAAAATAAAGAAACACAAAAACCCCAGCTAATAGGATGTACATAATGCCATTTCCTATTTCATTTTCAATGAATTGCCATACCGCAAGGGCTATTAATCCTACTGCAATAATTAGCTTAAAAATCTTATTAAACATACTCTGATATTACATTTTAGCTAGTAAAAAACATCCCTTTTGGGAAAGTGGTCAAAGGTAGTAAAAAGGACAACAAAATTGTTTTTAAATTATATTGGAGAAGTAGAAACTTATCGTATATTTGCCCAGCTTTTTTAAGCGGTTCTATAAAGACATATAAATTCGGTAACCAAAAAAAACCGAAAAGAAGATATACAAATGAAAAGAACGTTTCAACCTTCGAAAAGAAAAAGAAGAAATAAACACGGGTTTAGAGATCGTATGGCCTCTGCAAATGGCCGTAAGGTTCTAGCTCGTAGACGAGCCAAGGGAAGAAAGAAACTATCAGTTTCATCAGAACCCCGTCACAAAAGATAATGATTAACAATTGTTAGTAATTAAAGGTGTTGTTTTATAAACGGCACCTTTTTTTTTATGCCTACAGCAACTATTTTTGTACAATTTAAATTGCTTCGTTAATGCAAAAAAAAGACAACTTAAAAACTATTCTTATCATAGGGTCAGGCCCTATTATCATTGGACAAGCCTGTGAATTTGATTACTCTGGTTCTCAAGCTTTACGTTCTTTAAGGGAAGATGGAATTAAGACCGTACTAATCAACTCTAATCCCGCAACTATTATGACAGACCCATCCATGGCAGATGAGGTCTATCTCCTACCTCTCAATACCAAATCAATTATAAAAATCTTAAAAAATCATCCAGAGATTGATGCAGTATTACCCACTATGGGAGGTCAAACAGCATTGAACCTCTGCATTGAAGCTGATGAAAAAGGCATTTGGAAAGATTTTGATGTAAAAATCATAGGAGTTGATATTGATGCTATCAATATTACAGAAGACAGAGAGCAGTTTAGAAATTTAATGCTGGAGATTGGCATCCCAATGGCACCTCAAGAAACCGCCAATTCTTATCTAAAAGGAAAAGAAATTGCTCAAAAATTCGGTTTTCCATTGGTGATACGAGCATCGTTTACCTTGGGAGGTGCAGGTGCTTCTTTTGTACATACTCCAGATCAATTTGATGAGTTACTAACTCGCGGATTAGAAACCTCACCAATTCACGAAGTGATGATTGATAAGGCACTCATCGGCTGGAAGGAGTATGAGTTGGAGCTATTACGAGATAATAATGACAATGTTGTAATTATCTGTACCATAGAAAATATGGATCCTATGGGTATTCACACTGGAGATTCTATAACAGTTGCTCCAGCAATGACCTTGTCTGACAAGTCCTTCCAAAAAATGCGAGATATGGCCATACATATGATGCGCAGTATTGGCGACTTTGCTGGTGGTTGTAATGTGCAGTTTGCCATCAATCCAGAAGACGAGATGGATATTATAGCAATTGAGATCAATCCAAGGGTTTCGCGTTCTTCCGCTTTGGCTTCGAAAGCAAGTGGGTATCCTATTGCAAAAGTTGCTGCAAAATTGGCTATCGGGTACAATCTAGACGAGTTACAAAACCAAATTACCAAAACAACCTCCGCGTTATTTGAACCAACTCTGGACTATGTGATCGTTAAAATACCGCGTTGGAATTTTGACAAATTCGAAGGTAGCGATCGTACGTTGGGTCTACAAATGAAAGCTGTTGGAGAGGTGATGGGTATTGGTCGCTCTTTCCAAGAAGCACTACACAAAGCTACACAGTCCTTGGAAATAAAGCGTAATGGTCTTGGGGCTGATGGTAAAGGCTATAAAGATTACGATCAGATTATTAGTAAACTTACCTATGCCAGTTGGGATCGCGTTTTTGTGATTTATGATGCCATTCAAATGGGTATCCCTTTGAGTCGTATTCAAGAGATTACCAAGATTGATATTTGGTTCCTAAAACAGTACGAAGAACTTTATCTATTAGAAAAGGAAATTTCTCAATATAAAATTGATACGCTTCCCCGAAATCTATTATTGGAAGCCAAACAACGAGGCTTTGCCGATAGACAAATAGCACATATGCTAGATTGTTTGGAAAGCGAAGTGTATAACAAACGTGACGAACTAAAAATAAATCGAGTTTATAAACTGGTAGATACTTGTGCTGCTGAATTTGTGGCACAAACACCTTACTTCTACTCTACTTTTGAAAATGAAGTAGAATTGCCAAATGGCGAGCGTTATAGCCATAATGAAAGTGTAGTTACTGATAAGAAGAAAATCATTGTTCTCGGCTCAGGGCCTAACCGAATTGGTCAAGGAATTGAATTTGACTATTGTTGCGTTCACGGAGTACTGGCTGGAGCAGAATGTGGCTATGAAACCATAATGATTAACTGTAATCCCGAAACGGTTTCCACTGATTTTGACACAGCAGACAAACTCTATTTTGAACCTGTTTTTTGGGAGCATATTTATGATATTATTCGCCACGAAAAGCCAGAAGGAGTTATTGTACAGCTTGGTGGGCAAACTGCTTTAAAATTGGCCGAAAAACTAGATCGCTATGGAGTTAAGATTTTAGGTACTCAATACAAAGCACTAGATCTAGCTGAAGATCGAGGAAACTTCTCTACCCTCCTTAAAAAGCTTGATATTCCATACCCTCAATTTGACACGGCAGAAACTGCCGCCGAAGCGCTAGAAGTGGCAGACAGACTAGATTTTCCTCTCCTTGTTAGACCATCGTATGTGCTTGGAGGACAAGGAATGAAAATTGTCATCAACAAAGACGAATTAGAAGAACACGTTGTTGATTTGTTGCGCAAAATACCAAACAACAAACTGTTATTGGATCATTATCTTGACGGTGCTATTGAAGCTGAAGCTGATGCCATATGTGATGGAGAAGACGTATATATTATTGGAATTATGGAGCATATAGAACCATGTGGCATTCATTCAGGAGATTCTAATGCAACTTTACCTCCATTTAACTTAGGAGATCTTGTGATCCAGCAAATAAAAGATCACACACGAAAAATTGCTTTGGCGCTGGAAACTGTTGGGCTTATTAATATCCAATTTGCTATAAAAGATGAAAAAGTGTACATCATTGAAGCCAATCCTCGCGCATCACGTACCGTACCCTTTATTGCAAAAGCGTATAAAGAGCCTTATGTGAATTATGCAACCAAAGTAATGCTCAAACATAACACCTTAAAAGATTTTGACTTTGCACCAGAATTAGAAGGGTATGCTATCAAGCAACCCGTATTCTCATTCAATAAATTCCCTAATGTTAATAAGAAACTAGGACCAGAAATGAAGAGTACTGGTGAGAGCATATTATTTATAGATAGTCTACGTGATGACGAATTTTATGATCTCTATGCTAAACGTA
>CAZDFA010000180.1:0-3479 GCA_964504555.1 uncultured Flavobacteriaceae bacterium
CCCAATTAGAAAAATATATAGAGAATATATTTAAGAGACTATAATCTTTTCATCGTTAACCACACGATTAGTTGGCATTATTAAAATTAAAATTGGCGATCTAAAAACGAATAAATTAATTAAATATGACACATAATATAATACATAAGCAAAATATACACCTATGATAAACGTCTCTAAAATATGGGTTAAAATCAAAACTTTGTTCAAACAAGGCTTAACACCTAAACAGCTAGCTATTAGTTTAGTGGTTTCAACTTTAGTTTCTATTTTTCCAATATTTGGTATTAGCACCATCGCTTTAACCTGTATTGCCTTACCTTTTAGACTCAATTTGCCAATAATGATAACCTTTAGCTACATCGTTGGCCCTTTAAAGTTTCTGGTTCTTATCCCATTTATAAATCTAGGTGCTTCAATTTTTGGCACAGAACATACACTTCTCACTTTTGAAGCTATCAAAACAAGTTATGAAGCAAGTTTTTGGATTACAGTTAGAGATTTGTTTTGGGAACTTATTTGTGGCACGGCCGGCTGGGCAATAACCGCCGTCCCTTTAGGCGTATTGCTTTACTTCGTTTTGAAAGCAATTTTAACATACTTCGACAGACTGAAAACTAATCGACAATCAACATAATGAAATGAGTTAAATTAAAAACGTTTTGAAAGGAACCTGCTTTATAAATGAATTCCTGCAGACCAATAAAAATAATAAAAGCTAACTGATGAAACTAACCAAAACATTGGGTTATCTCGGTTTTATGGCCTCTATTCTTGTAGGTTTAGGCGAATATTTTTTACACTATTCACCAAACATATTAGATGCTGCAGGAGATTATGAATTTTTTAAGTTTGTTTCACTCAACAATCTTACAACAGGGCATTTCTTGTCAATTATTGGTTTGCCTTTTTATTTTGCGGGCTACATACATATCTATAGAATGCTAAAATCTGGAAATGAAACTTTAGCTAGAATTGTTTTAGCAATAGGTTTTATTGCATTTGCTGTAGGTGGTATTTGGATTGGCTCGCGAGCTTCCATAGGAAACATAGTCCACTTAAAAGGCATACTAGATACTACAAGCTACCAAAATCTTTTAGCACATTATGATAGTCATATGGAAATACTTGTAAAAGCACTTCGTATTGTTATAGCTGCTTTATCTATTGTATTTACCATTGCTATATTAAAAGGGGGTACGCATTATAAAAAATGGATGGCTATTTTTAATCCTATTATTATACTTATATTACTAGTTGTTTTAGGAAGACTAATTCCTTCCATAGGAAAACACATGTTGCCAATTTTAATGAACGTCACTCATTTTATCCTTTTTGCATTATCATTATATCAACTAAGCAAACCAACTAAAAGCCAAGAATAATGTTAAGTAAAAATACAAGAAACCTTTTAAGTCTATTCAAGAAAACATTCATTGTTTTAGGACTAATAATAGTCGCTTTATTAGCGTTGGTTATCTGGTTTTTCTGGGATGATGCTAATTCAGAAAAATACGATATCACAATAGATGAAGAAAAAATACCTCTATTTGAGCAAGTTGCACTAGAGTTTGATCATCAGTACAATGGTGAAAAATCACTACCTATAGCACCTGCAGCTTTAATTGATATTAACAATGATAATGTAGACGAAGTGTTTTTTGGAGGGGGACTGAATCAAGAAGATGCTATTCTCGCTTTTAGAGATAATAAATTTGTCGATATCTCTTCAGAAGTAAATCTACCTAAAAAAGGTAATACAACAACGACAGTGGGTATTGTTTCCGCAGATTTTGATAATAATGGTTTTACCGACATCATTTTAGGGAGAGAAGATGGTCTACGCATCTATTATAATACAAACGGAAAATTCACAGAAAAGATTATTGATACACCAATGAATGAAAAATCAACACCAGCTGGATTAACTGTTGGTGATATTGATAAAGATGGTGATTTAGATATTTTTATGTCCACATATATTAAAAAAGAATTAATGGAAGGTCAAACCATTTTTGAAGATTACACGTATGGTTCTACAAGTGAGTTGCTTTTAAATACAGGAGATGAAAATTACGTAAGTATTACCAAATCTGCTGGGTTGGACTACATACACAATACATTTCAAGGCGCATTAATTGATATTGACAATGACTCTTGGTTAGATCTTGTAGTAGTACACGATACAGGAGAAGCGAGAACCTATAAAAATAATGGAGATTTAACCTATACAATGAAACCAAACCCATTAACCAAAAAATTTGCTTACCCAATGGGATTAGCAGTTGGTGACTATAATAATGATGGTTTGGTAGATTTTATGTTCTCAAACACTGGAAGCACACTACCAAGAGCAATAGCAAAAGGAGATATAAAAGATGCATCCTTATTTAATGAAAAATGGATTCTCTTCAGAAATGATGGCGATTTTAAATTTACTGATACCGCCGAAGAAACTAAAATAGCAGATTACGAATTTTCTTGGGGTTGCACCTTTGCTGATATGAATAATGATGGCTTACAAGATTTAATGGTTGCCGAAAATTATGTGGATTTAGCACCTAATAAATTATTTAGACTAAAAAGTAGATTTTTAGTTCAAAAAGAAGATGGCACTTTTGCGCCAACCGAAGAAAAAAGTGGCGTTGTAAATCCGCATTTTGCGATTACATCATTAGTAAGTGATTTTAATCAAGATGGCTATCTAGATATGATTTGGATAAATATTGACACACCATCACTAGCCTACATAAATAAAGGTGGAACGAATAACTACATTCAAGTGGATTTAGGAGAGTATGTACATGCACAAGGTGCAAAAGTAACCGTAACTACACCTACAAAAACACTCACAGAATGGCTAGTAACTGGCGAAGGTTTGGCCAGCGACCAAACCGCATTGCTACAATTTGGACTAGGTAAAAACACAAGTGTTTCTAATATTAAAGTCTGGCTAGCAAATGATAAAGAAATTAATATTGACAACCCAAAAATCAATACAATTATTAATTTAAAAGCTGAAGTTGAAAAACACAATATTATTGATAATACCTCTGAAGAAGGCGATCAATAAAAGTTATACTTCCGGCATTTCTATAAACCAAAAAAAACTATTACACATAATGCTTTACAAAAAAAAACTAAAGCGCCGTCTATAGTAATTTACTAGTATTTAGGTGTTTTCTAAAAATCAGAAAAGATCTAGCTTAGCTCAAATATTTTAATTTTTTTAATAAAAATAAATATTATATAAATTAAAAAACTATTGTCTAATAACATCATATATTACGGCATTTTGACAATCCTAATTATAGGATTATATGGATCTGGTGGATTAGTATTTGAGGAGATTAAAACCGGTGAAGGATGTCCTAAAATAATGTACATTCCTATGTGCCTTGTTGTTCTTATCTGTTTTGCAATTCCACTTATAGCACATCTCTTAAAAAAATGGAATATCCTGTATTTTTTATTTACAG
>CAZDFA010000181.1:0-3465 GCA_964504555.1 uncultured Flavobacteriaceae bacterium
TAAAACACCATCGCCGCCTTGTTTTATTTTATTAAAATACACCTTGTCAATACCGTGTTTTTTAGCAGCCGCTATATTAAGCTTACGTTCCCCAATCTTTTCTTGAAATAAAAAACCATTGGCATAAATGCGATGCTTTAAGGGTAAAGTTGTTACTAGTACTTTATCATCCTCGTAAATGCATTCACTAGTAGTGCTCTCTAACTCAATAAATCGTAAGGGATAACTTGTTCTTGCTTCAGAAACCTTAAGTTGTAAAAGACATACTTCTTTGATGCCCTTCGGACCATATATTGTTAACGGAGCGGTTCGCTTCAATAAACTAAAAGTTGAAATCACACCAATAAGTCCATAAAAATGGTCTCCATGAAGATGCGAAATAAAAATATGTTTAATGCGTGCAAACTTTATTTTATTTTGCCGTAAGGCCACCTGAGTACCTTCTCCGCAGTCAATGAGGAATAGGTGATTCCTAATATCTAATACCTGTGAGGTGGGGTTTTTTAAAGTCCCTGGAGTTGCAGCATAACAGCCTAAAATATGTAGGGTGATTTTTGTTGACACTTATCTTCTTAAAAACCGAGATCACGCTCAATCTCTTCCATCTTTATGATATCCTCAGCTTCTTGAATAGTTGGAACTACCAACATTTCATCAGGAATGTCATCATAGTCAATCCCAGTATTTACAAAAACAAATGATCGCTTGTTTGCTCGATGGGTATTGGAAAGTTCCCAAAATAGTAATAGTTGATCAAGATTAAGCTTGCTGTATGGCAACAAGTCCAAAACAATGTTAGCATCGTCAATTTTTTTTGCCCAATTATCTTGAAGCCACTTAGCATAATCAGCAATCTTTGAATTACTATCGGCTTGTATCAAAACACACTGACCTTTCTTTATTACCTTCATTATTGCTTTGATTTTGAAGCAAGTAAATAGATTACAGCCATTCGCACAGCGACACCATTTTCAACTTGATCCAAGATTATAGATTGTCCAGAGTCTGCTACATCACTGGTGATTTCAACTCCTCTATTAATTGGGCCAGGATGCATAATAACCAATTCTTTATCTAATTGTGTCAATAATTTTTTGGTTACCCCATATTGTTGCGCATACTCTCGAGTACTAGGAAAATAACTAATATCCATACGCTCATTTTGCACCCGAAGCATATTAGCCACATCACACCATTGCAACGCTTTTTTTAGATCCAACTCCACCGTAACGCCCAGACTTTCTATATGTTTCGGAATAAGTGTTTGCGGGCCACATACTTTTACTTCAGCTCCTTGTTTTTTAAGTGCATAAATGTTTGAAAGGGCTACTCTACTATGCAAAATATCACCTACAATGACTACTTTTTTTCCAGCTACTTCTCCAAGTTTTTCTCGTATGGAGTAACTGTCCAATAAGGCTTGGGTAGGATGTTCATGAGCGCCATCTCCTGCATTTATAATATTAGCGTCAATATGCTTTGCAAGCAATACACCAGCACCTGCATTGGGGTGACGCATGACCACCATATCTACTTTCATTGCGAGGATATTGTTAACCGTATCCAGCAAGGATTCTCCCTTTTTTAGAGAGGAAGCACCAGCAGAAAAATTAATCACATCTGCACTTAATCGTTTCTCTGCCAGTTCAAAAGATAGTTTTGTACGTGTACTATTCTCAAAAAATAAATTGGCAATGGTAATATCTCGTAATGAAGGTACTTTTTTGATCGGTCGGTTAATAACCTCTTTAAATTGATCGGCTGTTTCAAAAATAAGATCTATATCTGCTGGCTGCAGGTATTTAATTCCTAATAAGTGTTTGACACTTAATTCGCTCATTAATCTATCTAATTTTTAATAACATATACACTGTCCTCTCCTTCATTTTCCAGCCAACTCACCTTCACTTTTTCTTGATTTATAGCATCCACTTGACGACCTCTATAATTGGGTTGAATGGGCAAATGTCTACTAAAGCGTCTATCAATTAAAATCAATAACTCTACTCCTGAAGGTCTCCCAAAACTCTGTATTGCGGTTAGGGCAGCATTAATACTTCTACCTGTATATAACACATCATCAATAAAAACAACACTCTTATTTTCTACGACAAAGTCAATATTTGTAGTATTGGCAGTCAAGGGTTTATCTGACCTTCTGAAATCATCTCTAAAAAAGGTAATATCCAAATATCCAAGAACAACATCAGCCATTCCATAATCTTCCTCAAGCATTTTTTTGATTCGATTGGCCAAGAAAATTCCACGTGGTTGTAAACCTACAAGTACTGTATTTGAAAAATCGTTATGATTTTCAATAAGCTGGCAAACCAATCTGTGAAGGGTGATGTTTAAATCGCTAGCGTCTAGTAAGACTTTTTGACTCATAAGGGAACCCAAAACCTGTTCGGGGTACAAAAATAGAGAATTTCTTTGAACTAACTATTTATAGGCAAATGTTAAGCTTAATATGTAATTTCATTTATTGCTCAATGCAAAATCCGAAATTCTCTGTTTTCCTCTCTCCCGAAACTGCAACACAGTTTCGACCTCTCCCTAGGGAGGAATAAATAGATATTCAGTAAAATAAAATGAGTTTATTTGCTAAATAAAATTGAATAAACAGACGTTTGGTAGTATTGTATGAAAGTATTTTGATATGACGGTATACTTATGTTTTGGAATTTGGGATCATTTATTTTGTACGCTAATCTTATCATAATGCCAAATCAACCTTACCTTAGTATATATGCAAGCACAACAAAGTAATTGGTGGAAAGAAGGTATCGTTTATCAAATTTATCCTCGAAGTTTTAATGATACAACTGGTTCAGGGATTGGTGACTTGAAGGGCATAAGTGAAAAGTTGGACTACATCAAAAGTCTAGGAGTTGATATTATTTGGCTCAATCCTGTTTATGATTCACCCAATGATGATAATGGTTATGACATACGGGACTATCGTACCATTATGGAAGAGTTTGGCACGATGGAAGATTTTGATGTGCTTCTCGCTGGAATGAAAGCCCGTGGACTCCGATTGGTTATGGATTTGGTTGTCAATCATTGTAGCGATGAACATCGGTGGTTTCAAGAAAGCAGATCAAGTCGGGATAATCCGTACCGAGATTATTTCCACTGGTGGCCTGCCGAAAAAGGAACACCTCCACGACGCTGGAGCTACTTTGATGTAGATGAAAACGCTTGGTGCTATGATAAGCAGACTGATGCTTATTACCTCCATTATTTCGCTATAAAACAACCTGATTTAAAGTGGGAAAATCCTAAAGTACGACAGGAGGTTTATGACTTGATGCACTTCTGGTTTAAAAAAGGAGTTGATGGGTTCAGGATGGACGTTATCCCCTTTATTAGTAAAGACACCGCTTATCCAGAATTAGATGCACAAGAGCCGCACGAGTTTATTGCTTACTATGCTAATGGCCCAAAATTGCATGAATACCT
>CAZDFA010000182.1:0-3457 GCA_964504555.1 uncultured Flavobacteriaceae bacterium
CTTCATGGGAACCCTCTTTGCCTTTGGTTTCGGGCATCTCGAAGAGCGCCCACAGGAGTTGCAGGATCATCATGACTGCAAAGAAATAATAGATATACCATACAGTATCTTTAAGTTCACTTATTTGACCGTCTACAAAATAAGGGGTAATCAAGGTGATAATGGCTGCAAATTTCCAATGGGTACTGGTTCCCCAGGACTGTCCGTAAGCGCGAACCCGATTAGGAAATATTTCAGAAATGTAAATGGGAGCTGCTACTGAGGAGACACCGGCTCCAATGCCACTAATAAATCTAAAAAATGAAAAGGAATAGGAATCGGGAACAAATGCACAGCCAATAGCCGATACAAAAAATAAGACGCCAATCCAGAACAGGGTTTTCTTCCTGCCCAATAGTTTAGTTGGAATACCACCTAATAGTGAACCAACCACTGTTCCCCAAAGAGCCATACTCATAATAAAGGTGCTGCGAAATAAAGGAGAAGCAGGCCACAAATCTTTAATGGGTTGATTGGCTCCACTAATGACCACGGTATCAAAACCGAATAAAAATCCAGCCAAAGCTACGGTGATACTCCATTTAGTAATGTCTTTCATATTCATTTTCCGTGTAGGCAGAAATCTAATTATTAGTAGTTGCTATAATTATCCATCCCTACCATATAGATGCGATATTGGCAATCTCAATATTTTTAAAGTTTACACCTTCACCATTAAATTGAATTTGGTTGTATGGCACATTGGGAAAAACTTGATCTGTCAATACCGTAGCACCTTCATTAATGAAACTTTCAATTGAGGAAGCATCTAAATGTATAGTAACAGTTAAGGGTTGATGTACATCTGCCATTAATGGTGCTTCATGTGTTCCTTTTCCAAAACTTGCTTCAAAATCTATCTGACCCGATTTACTGCGATCAGTATAAATCAATCCTTTGCTAGCATCATAATTGAGGGAATAGATTTCTCTCTGATCATTGCTAAAGGCTATAGAAAAATCTTTGGTTCCATCTGTTATTTCAAACTGTATTCGGGATTGTTGCAGTGCATCTGCAGCAATACTATTTCCTCCAGGTATTGCTGGTAAAACTATTGGGTTACCTTCGTATGATTTCGCTGAAGCGATTGGATAGTTTTTTACGTAATATTCATTTTTGTTTTTATGTAGTGTCAACTTACGTGGAAGTGTCATCGCACTTCGCCAGACTTCGGTTGGAGTATCTCGTGCATAATTCCAGTTACTCATCCAGCCAATAAAAGTTCTCTGATCATTTGATAAACCGTTGTATGTAACGCCGGCATAATTATCGGTTCCGTAATCAATCCATAGTGTCTCCTTTTGATTGCTGGTAAAGGTGTTGCCATCAAAATCTCCTACAAAATATTGTGTTCCTGACCCACCGTTTGGAGCACCTGGATTAATGCTAACAAGTAGTACCCAATTAGTTTGGTTAGTGCCAGCAACTTGCAATGGAAACAGATCAGGGCATTCCCAAACACCGCCGTGAGCACCTTGATGTTTACCAAAATCACTCAGGTGTGTCCACTCTTTAAGGTTGGCCGAATTGTAAATTTTTGCGTGATCTCCAGCAACCAACACCATAATCCATTTTTGGGAAGGCTCGTGCCAAAATACTTTTGGATCTCTAAAGTCTTTTATACCAGAATTACTAATTATAGGATTACCATCATACTTAGTCCATGTTTGACCTTCGTCTAAGGAGTAGGCAATGCCTTGTGTTTGATAGTCATTGCGACTGGCTTTTTCTCCCGCCATAAGGTGATAAGTAAAAATGGCTACCATCGCAGGTTTTTCTGGCTGTCCAAAACCAGAAGTGTTTTTTAAATCCATTACCGCACTTCCAGAAAAAATGAGACCATGCTCATCAGGATATAGGGCTATGGGCTGGTGCTTCCAGGATATTAGATCTTTGCTAGTAGCATGACCCCAATGCATAGGGCCCCAAACAATATCACCAGGGTAGTATTGATAAAAAAGGTGGTAAGTATTGTTATAAAAAACAAGGCCATTGGGATCATTCATCCACTTTTCTGGAGGGGTAAAATGGTAATGTGAGCGATATGGTTCTTTGAATTTTGGATAGTTTTTTACTGGCATACTACTCGCTTCAGCTGAACTGGTAGGGGGTTTTTTGCTCATTGTTGCAACTTAACACAATAAACACTAGCAGGGTTGTACAAATTACTTTCATTACGGGTTTTGTAAAATTAAATATACCATAAAATAGTTATTAAGAATACAACGTTTTCGTAGCAAAAAGGATTTGAGTACCTTAGTCTTTATCGTTTTTCTAAATGTATTTTTGGAAATATGATATTATGTAAAAACATAAAGGTTGATCTGAATAAGAAAAATTTATTTAGTTATTCTCTCTGACACAAAAATTTTTAAGCTGATGAAAAGAAAACTCACCCTGAAAGCTATAGCTAAAGAACTGGATGTGTCTATTTCTACAGTATCCAAGGCATTACGTGATAGCTCAGAGATTAGTGAAGACACACGACAAAAGATTAAGGCTTTTGCAAAATTGTACAACTACAAACCTAATAACATTGCTCTAAGTCTAAAAAATAGTAAAACCAGAACTATTGGTATTATCATTCCGCAAATTGTACATCATTTTTTCACAACAGTAATTCGCGGTGTTGAGCAAGCAGCTCGAGAACATAATTATAATGTAATAATTTGTCTTTCAAATAATGATTATGAGAAAGAGGTGCTTAACATGGAATTTTTAGCCAATGGTAGTACAGATGGTTTTATACTTTCTGTAGCCCATGAGACATTAGAAAGAGAGGATTACGACCATGTTAATGAGGTTATTGAGCAAGGCATGCCTGTGGTTATGTTTGATCGTAATGTAGAAGGGATTCACTGTGATAAGGTACTTATAGACGACAGGGAAGGGGCCAAATTAGGCGTAACACATTTATTAAAAACAGGATGCAAGCGTATAGGCATTATTACCACCAAAGACTTTTTTCCAATTAGCAAAATGCGTACAAAAGGATATATGGAGGCATTAGAATCTTTTGATATTCCTGTTGAGGATGATCTTATTTTGAAGTTAGATTACATAGACCGTTGTGATGAGCAAAGTATTGCTAAAATCAAATACTTCCTGAGAAATGTAGAGATTGATTCGGTGTTTACTGTAAATGAGTTATTTGCTGCTAAAGCAGCAAAAATCCTAACTGATTTTGGCAAAAAAATTCCAGATGACGTGTCTATAGTTTGTTTTAGTGATGGAGAGTTATCTCAAAATTTTGTTCCATCATTGAGTGCTGTAAGTCAGCCTGGGGAGCTTATGGGGCGTAAAGCTGCTATGCTCTTAATTAATAAACTAGAGCGTCCTCAGGAAGAAATAGAAGAGTATACTACTGCCTTTATTGATACCAGCCTGATAGAGCGTGAGTCTACCAATAAAATAATGA
>CAZDFA010000183.1:0-3450 GCA_964504555.1 uncultured Flavobacteriaceae bacterium
GTTGTAATCTTATATAATCTTTTTCGGTAGTAACTATACATGTTAGCGTGTCCAATTTTTGCAATTCTTTTTCAGTAAAATTATGATGATCACTAAATCTTAGATGATCAAAGTCATAAGCACTTTTAGTTAGAAATTGTACCAAGGGCTTGGGATTCGCTATACCTGTAACTAGACTGAATGTGGTATTATGTAATAATTTTAAAGGAATTTTCTCCTGATCATTTACAATGGTTTGACTGTATTTAATACTTGAGAAAAACACTCTTTGATGCGTCTTCGGTTTTAATTTTTTTATGATGTTGGTTCTTTCGGCTTGGCTAATATGTTCAGGACATTTCGTCACAACAATACCATCCGCACGCTTAGCACCGGCTCTTGGCTCCCGTAAATTTCCGACAGGTAACACAAAATCATCAATATACAACTCATCATATTTTGTGAGTAAAAGATATATAGCTGCTTTTACCTTTCTGTGTTGATAGGCATCATCTAGGATTATTAAATCCAGTTCTGGGTAATTCTCTTTAAGTTTTGTAATACCTTCATTCCTACTTTCTGAAACTACTACAGGGATATCCGTAAATTTTCTTTTAAATTGTAGTGGTTCATCCCCTACTTGTGCTGCATGCATTGTGGGGCTTACTTCATAAAACCCTTTCGATTTTCTTCCATAACCACGGCTTAAAGTAGCCACTTTGTGCTTTGACTTAAAATGAGACACAAGAAATTCAACCATTGGAGATTTTCCAGTTCCTCCTGTACTTAAGTTACCTACAGCAATCGTCGTCATTTGGCACTCTTTAGATCTAAAAATTCCTAAATCATAGGCCAAATTGCGCATTTTAACAACTAAATAATATATAAAACCAAAAGGAAAAAGTGCCCAACGCAGAAGCTTCATAAAACGAAGGTATAATTTTTATCTTTACTCCAAATCTAATGGTATGATCATAAAAGATGTTATTGCTATACTAGAAAATTGGGCACCTATAGCCTATGCCGAAGATTTTGACAATGTAGGCCTTCTTGTAGGTTCAATAGATACTTCGGTGACTAACATATTGGTCACCCATGATGCCCTAGAGGTTACTATTCAAGAAGCTATTGACAAAGACTGTAATTTAATTGTTTGCTTTCATCCAATCATATTTTCTGGACTCAAACGCATTACAGGAACTTCTTATGTGGAGCGTGTGGTGATAAAAGCAATTCAAAACAATATTGCGATTTATGCGATGCATACTGCACTAGACAATGTTGCGCATGGTGTTAATCACGGTATGTGCACTGCTTTAAAACTAAAAGACACTCAAATACTTATTCCTAAAAAACAACACATTTTTAAGTTAACAACCTATGTGCCAAGTGATAAGGCAGACATGCTTAAGCAGGCGCTTTTTAATGCTGGTGCTGGACAAATTGGACAATACGATAGTTGTAGTTTTATAACTAAAGGCAAAGGCTCTTTTAGACCTCTTGAAACTGCCAACCCAACTCTTGGCAAAAAAGGAGAATTGCATGTGGAAGATGAAATTCAACTGCATTTAACTTTTGAAAAGCATCTTGAAAAACAGTTATTAAAAGCTCTTTTTGAAACCCATCCTTATGAAGAAGTTGCCTATGAAATTACCGCACTTAATAATGTACATCAATATGTAGGTATGGGTATGGTTGGAGAGTTAACAGAATCCTTATCTGAAAAAGAGTTTCTTGATCTTGTAAAAAATACTTTTTCCTGTGGTGGAATACGGCACTCAAAATTCTTAGACAAGCCAATATCTAAGGTTGCGGTCTTAGGAGGAAGTGGGGCTTTTGCAATAGACTCTGCAAAGAAAATTGGAGCACAGGCTTTTATCACTGCAGATTTAAAATACCATGATTATTATAAGGCAGAAGACGACATTTTGATAGCAGATATTGGTCATTTTGAAAGTGAGCGATTTACCAAAAACTTAATAACTGACTATCTTAAGAAAAAAATTGCTAATTTTGCAGTCATTTTATCGGTAGAAGATACCAATCCTATCCATTATATTTAAGTAGTATGGCAAAAAAGAAAGAAATCACCGTAGAGGACAAACTACGGGCTCTTTATGATTTACAATTAATTGATTCTAGAGTAGATCAAATACGCAATGTAAGAGGAGAACTTCCACTAGAAGTAGAAGATCTTGAAGATGAAGTTGCAGGTTTGAATAAACGTGTTGATAAATTAGAAAACGAACTGACATTAGTTGAAGATTCTATTAAGGCTAAAAAAAATCAGATAGAAGATTCTAAAGCCGCGATCAAAAAATACTCAGAGCAACAAAAAAAAGTGCGCAATAATAGAGAATTTAATGCTCTAAGCAAAGAGGTTGAATATCAAGAGCTTGAAATTAAACTTGCTGAAAAAAACATTAAAGAATTTAAGGCACAGATAGAACAAAAAGGTGAAGTTATTGGTCAAACCAATGAGAAGCTTAAAGAAAGAGAAACACACCTAAAGCATAAAAAAGGAGAACTTGATGCTATTCTAGCTGAAACTGAAAAAGAAGAAAAACAATTGCTTAAGAAAAGTAAAGAATATGAGCAAGGTATTGATGAACGTTTAGTAAAAGCTTACAAACGTATTCGTACAAATGTACGTAATGGTCTTGCTGTAGTACCTATTGAGCGTGGAGCTTCTGGAGGGTCTTTCTTTACTATTCCACCGCAGATTCAGATGGAAATAGCTGGAAGAAAAAAGATAATCACTGATGAGCATAGTGGGAGAATTTTGGTAGATAGCCAACTTGCACAGGAAGAACAAGAAAAAATGGAAGCCTTGTTTTCTTCTATTTAAAACTTAAATTTAAATATTATAAGCCTCAATTTTGAGGCTTTTTTTATGCTTGTACTTAACATTCCCTTAATAAAATAGAAAGTAAGTAAAGCCTAATTTTACCTACTAAAAAAAGGAATAAAACTAAAAAGAAGAATCTCGGTTCTAAAAATTGCTAATGAAAACGTATTTCCTCCTCCTAGGCTTGAGCTTTTTTATATCTTGTAAAGATACTACCCCAGTCATACCTCAAGAACCTACAGCATTATTTACTCCAGTACAAACCGACACTAAAAATGGTTTTCATAGAGCCTATTTTGCAAGTGGGTGTTTTTGGTGTGTAGAAGCAATCTTTGAAAGTGTGCGAGGAGTTGATGAAGTGATAAGCGGTTATAGTGGCGGTATAGAAGAAAACCCAACCTATAGAGATGTGAGTTATGGAAGATCTACACATGCCGAAGCAGTGGAAGTACTCTACGACCCTAAAGTTGTCGATTTTAAAACCTTAGTCACCGTGTTTTTTGGTTCTCACGACCCCACAACCCTTAATCGTCAAGGCCCAGATAGAGGAAAACAATATCGCTCTATTGCCTTTTATCAAAACAAGAAGGAAAAGCGTATTATAGATGCTGCGATTAAAAAAT
>CAZDFA010000184.1:0-2260 GCA_964504555.1 uncultured Flavobacteriaceae bacterium
TATTATTTTCCTTACCTAAATACCAACAAATAGGAAATCCAATACACCAATATGATATAAAAGTAATTAGCGTAGGAATATTTACATCTTGTAAACCTCTTAATGCTCCCAAAATGGTGACTTGTATACCGTCACTAAGTTGAAATAAAGCCGAAACCACCAAAAGTTGAGAAGCAAGGTAAATCACTGTTGCTTCATCTATATAAAAAGTAGGCAGTATATCTTTGAGCAGAATAAATCCTAGCGCGAAAACAGCTTCAATTAGGAAAATCTGTAAAAATATGGAGAAGGCAATTCGCCGAAGGTTTGGAAAGTCTTTCTTCCCCTTTTGATTACCAACCCGAATAGTAGCCGTTACGCCTAATCCTACAGCAATCATAAAAGTCATAGACGATAAATTAAGCGCAATTTGATTGGCAGCCTGTACATTGGTTCCCAGAATTCCAGAAAGAAAAATTGCAGCAGTAAAAAGCCCTACTTCAAAAAACATTTGCATAGCAGTAGGTAGCCCTAGTCTAAACAATTTCAAGAATTCAGATTTTTGAAAGTGGCTAAGTTTAGGCCATTTTAAAAACGGCTTAAACTTTTCTAAGCGGTATAAAATTAGAACTACCACAACCAACATAAATGTACGTGCAATTAGAGTCCCTAAAGCAGCCCCTACAATCTCTAGCCTTGGAAAAATCCATATCCCATAGATCAAAAAATAATTAAATACCACATTAAGGACATTGGCTAGCAGGGTTGCAATCATTGGATACTTGGTTTGAGAAAGCCCATCTGCAAATTGCTTAAATGCTTGAAAAATCATAAGCGGTATTAATGAAATAGCAACTACTTCCATATAAGGTATGGCTAAACGTACCACTTCTTCTGGTTGATCCAAGTGGTAAAGAATTGGCTTAGCCAAAAAAATTAGTAGTGCCAATACCAACCCATTGATTGTGCATAATACTATCCCATGATGAAAAATAGAGCTACTTTTCTCGGTATTATTTTCGCCATCGGCTTCCGCGATAAGCGGAGTTATAGCAAATGAAAAACCAATCCCCAAAGAGAGTGCTATAAAAATTAGGGTATTGCCTAAAGATACTGCTGCAAGAGGTGCGGCACCCAGTCTTCCAACCATAAGGTTATCAACCAAAGCAACCAAGATTTGCCCCAACTGTCCAAACATAATTGGGTATGCAATCTTAAAATTAGTTTTAAATTCTTGAGTATATTGAGTGAAATAAGCCATACGTATAAGACTCGCAAATGTACTTGTTACTATACTTTTGACCGTATACAAAACACAATCTTTTTAATATTTTAGCACATAAATGCTAACTATACAGCTACATAAAAAGCAACAAGGTGATGTAATTTTAAAATGTATTCGTCAAGATGGAAGTAGTACCTGGGCCAAGTTACATCAAGGCACTGTATATCATGATCTGGCACATATTGCAATTGAAGAAAAACTAGAATTTAAAAGTGGTTTTTATGGTAGGCTGGCATCAGGAATTGCAATTTCAGATTATGAGCTGCCTGCAGATAAAAAACCAGAAAGATTGAGAGGCAAAAACCTACCTAAAGAAGCACTTATAGCAGAACATCTTGTCAATCTACTTTGCATAGAACTCCTTAGCAATACCCATTTTGATTTAATATATCAAGCACAGACTATTCTTGAACAACACAAGTTACCATTTCCCAAAAAACTCAATAATGCACGTTTAAACACCATAAGAGCCTATTTAAACCAACTCATCATCCAATGGAATGAAGTGCCACTTGGCACCTATCTTGAAAGGAAATTTAAAATCAATTAATCTATAATAGTTCCTGAGGTTACCACACCATACTTATCAAAGAGGTATATAAGGCTGGCCATAGTAGCAGCTCCTAATTCAAGTTCACGTTTGTTAACAGCATCAAAAGTATCATTAGCCGCATGATGGTAATCAAAATAGCGTTGTGAATCTGGTCTTAAACCAGCAAGAACAGTGCCTGGGTTTTTGAGAGGGCCAATATCAGCACCGCTCCCTCCTTTTTCAAAGTAATGAATGTAGTAGGGTTTAAATAAAGGTTCCCAGCTTTTAACTTGTTTAAAATTGGCATCATCTATATCAAAAGAAAAGCCTCTAGGCGTAAATCCTCCGGCATCACTTTCTAAAGCAAAAACATGTCTTTCTCCCTTAGCTCTAGCTTCTTCGGCATATTTATTTCCTCCTCTAAGCCCATTTTCTTCATTCATAAATAACACAACGCGCAAGCT
>CAZDFA010000184.1:2360-3417 GCA_964504555.1 uncultured Flavobacteriaceae bacterium
TCTGCGCCATTGGTACTAATTGCTGCAGCTGGAATGCGCTGGTCTTTAGTAAGACTGCCATAAGACATGGCACCTGTATGTGGAAAATCATCTAATCTATGTGTAAGCGATCTCACCAAAACACCTTCTGCACCATATTTAGCAGCTTCTTCAGCACCGCTATACCGTTGATCTACACAACCACTATAAGCTTCAAAGGTATTTATCAAACTATGATCAAATGGTCTATTAAAAAAAACGATTTTGCCTCCTACTCCAGCTGCTCCTAGTTGAGCAATCTCTTCAATGCTTTTTACTTCTACAACTTCGGCTTTTATGCCTCCCATGGGCGTGGCAATAGACCCTCCCAAAGCACATATTGGAACTTGAGTAGTTTCTCCTAAACCAGTTTCAATAAAGGCATACTCAGGTGTGCCTCGTACCCAACGAGGTACCATCACTGATTGCAACCATACCTTATCAAAACCAAGACTATCCATTTCAGATTTTGTCCACTCTACTGCGCGCTGCGCTCCAATACTACCACTAAGGCGTGAACCTATTTGATTAGACATATAATCTAGCCATTGATAACTCTTACCTTCAGTAAGTGATTTGGTATAAATGGCTTGTAATTGTTCTTCATCAGTCTGCGCAATCGATATAAAAGATGCACAAACAATACTTATCAAGACCAATAATCCCTTCTTCATAATCTATTCGTTATTAAGTTGTTCTTTGTATAATTCAATATTTTTTTGAGTTTCTTGGTCGAGTTCTGGTTCTTTTATGTCGGTATATTGTTGTAATTCTTCCAAAAGAATAGATGCAACAGCTAGTCTTGCCGCTGATTTATTATCCGCTGGAATAACAAACCAAGGTGCATGGGGTTTTGAAGTTTTATTAATCACATCTTGATAACATTCTTGATATTTATCCCACAATTTTCGTTCCTCTAAATCACCTGCAGAAAATTTCCAGTTTTTTTCTTTCTTATCTAAACGACGTAAAAGGCGTCTTTTCTGTTCTTCTTTGGAAAGGTGAAGAAAGAATTTGAAGATAAGCGTACCATTTTCAG
>CAZDFA010000185.1:0-3338 GCA_964504555.1 uncultured Flavobacteriaceae bacterium
TTGGTGCTCAACTTGCTAAAGGTTTGAATGCTGGATTTGTACCTATAAGAAAAAAAGGAAAACTACCCTATAAGACTTTTGAAGAGACCTATGATTTAGAATATGGCACAGATACTTTAACTATGCATCAGGATGCTATCAAAGCAGGAGATAGAGTAGTACTGCACGATGATGTTTTGGCCACTGGAGGTACTGCAGCAGCCGTAGTAAAACTTATTGAACAGGCTGGCGGTGAGGTTGTCCAGTGCAATTTCTTGATGGAGCTTACTTTCTTAAATGGGCAAGAAAAACTAGAAGGAAAATTTATAAAAGCAGTCTTGTCCTACTAATTGCTATTTACTAGCTTCAATCCAGTTGTTAATTTTGTTCTCCAATAGTGCAAGGGGAACGCAACCAGTTTCTAAAACCTGATTGTGAAATTGTCGAATATCAAATTTATCGCCTAGTTTATTTTGAGCCTTGGTGCGTAACTCCCGTATTTTAAGTTGTCCAATTTTATATGAAAGCGCTTGCCCAGGATTGGCCATATATCGCTCAATTTCGGAGGTAATACCCGCTTCAGATTCGGCTTCATTGTCTAGTGAGTATTGTATAGCTTGCTCACGTGTCCATCCTTTGGAATGTAATCCTGTATCGACTACGAGTCTTACTGCTCTATGCATTTCTGCACCAAGCATACCAAATAATTGATAAGGGTCTGTATATAGCCCTAATTCTGTACCTAAAGATTCACAATATAAAGCCCAACCTTCACCGTAACCACTGTACCAAAGTGTCTTTCTAAATTTTGGTAAGTCTTCATTTTCTTGAGTAAGGGAAATTTGATAGTGATGTCCAGGGATTGCTTCGTGTAAAAACAAGGATTCATCTGAATAGACATTATAGGTCTTAACATCTGGAATAGGAGTATAGAAAATACCTGGTCGGGTACCGTCTAGAGAGCCTGGATTATATTCTGCACTTGCCGATTTTTCTCTAAAAGCCTCAGTACGTTTTACTTCAAAAGGGGTTTTAGGTTTGAGGTCAAATAATTTTTCGATCTGTGGTTGCATACGTAGGTGAATCGCATTAAAATTGGCTATTACCTCTTCTGGATTATCAAAAGGCATTAAATCTGGATTGTTACGTACGTCATCAAAAAATGCTTTAAGATCTCCTTTAAAACCAACTTGAGTTTTTATTTTTTCCATTTCAGAGCGAATGCGAGCCACCTCCTTTAAACCTAATTGATGAATTTCATCAGCGGTCATATTGGTTGTAGTGTATAGCTTAATCTGATGCTGGTAATAGGCATCACCTTCTGGTACACCTTGAATTCCGCTAGATTCTCGGCCTGCAGCCATATAAGTAGTACTCATAAAACCATACAACCTTTGATAGGCAGGTACCACTTTTTCTGAAACCATAGTTCTGAAGGCATCTTCAAGTCGTTGCCTTTCAATAGCAGGAATACTATCTGGAAAATTGAGTACAGGCTTGTAAAAGAGATGATCCTTAACTTCAGGCATCGCTAAAGCCTGTAATTGCGGTAAGACCTTTTTGATTAATGATTTTGGTAAGACGTAATTTTGTTGGATTCCTTCTTTCATTTTAACTTCAGCTGATTTCATCCAACTTACAAATCCATCAACACGTTTTAGCCAATTTTCATAATCTGCTATGGTTTCAAAGGGTTGAGCACTAGCACCGCTGGCCAGCTGGCCAACTGTAAGATTTACAGACCACATTTGATCAATAGGAGTGAGGTTTGCTTTGTAATTGATACTTTCTAGATTAAGAGTGCATTCCCAATCCAAAATCGCTTTACTCAATTGTTGGCTTTCCGTAAGATAATCATCGCTGTATTTAGCGAGCTGCTTCTTGAAATTTTGAAAATGCGCTCGAAACTTTTGTTCATACTCTGGAGTAAGCACATCTGGAAAAATATCATTATACCTATTATCACCAGCCATAGTAGCAGTAATTGGGCTAAGTTTTAAGCCCTCTTCATAATAATTGTCAAGTAACATTGAGAAACTCTCTGATATCATATCAGGATTGGCGTCTACAGTTTCATTGCATGACAAAAAAGGAAGGCAAAGTATTATTAGGAATAAAGGAAAATAGCGCATGACTTGAATTTTGTAAGTGTAAAATTACTAAAAACTTATTCTATTGGTTTCGAATATTTGAACCATGTACAATGGGAATTGACATGTGTTAATTAATAGATTTTTCCAATGCAGATACTCCGCCAACAATTGGTAAACTAAGACTTGTCTTGCCCAAATTAATGGTTAGTTCAGTACCAGGTTTAGGATGTAAGGTAAATTCTTGATCGCTAGAAAAAATCATAAGACCAATTTGTTGACCAGCTTTGATCACTTGATCATCGGGCATCAAATCAAAAGACACCTCATAAAACTTGCCTGGTTTTAATGGTTCACTTTCAGTTAGGGATTCGTGATTTTGAGGATCTGCCCAGCCTCGAGTTATGATATTTTCGGTCAAAGGTACTTTTCCCTCTTTCCACGGAAGTGATACCAGCCATACCGATAGGTTGGCAGCAGCCTTGCTACTGGCTAGTTCGATAGCTACACGTGGGGTACCTGAAATATGGACATCTCGTTGTAGTGTTGGTGTAAGATAGAGTAGGCGATTGCTGGAAGATTTTGCTTTTGCTAAATCTGCCCCAATAACGGTATAATCATCAATCAGTGTTTCTTTTGTCTTGGAAGCTCTTTTAGCAGTTGTAAGCCCTCCTGTTGAGGTGCCACCAGCCGTTAGTTTTAGGGTTACTGGCGAAGCCTTGGGATTGGGATAATTTTCATAGGCTGTGGGTTGGCTAGGGTCATCGCCTTCACGAACTATCCAGGCCTTGGGATCATTTTCTACGTCATTTTCAATCCCATGTAAATAACGGGTAAACCAGCGGTTCATTAATTTGATTGGAGGAGGACCGCCATGACCAAACTGATGGTAATAAATCTGAGAGGCTAACCCCATTTTTTGCACACGTTTGTATATTCGGTAGCTATGTTCGGGCATCACATTCCAATCATTAAAGCCGTGCGACATCAATAGAGCGGCTTTCATAGGTGCCATATCATTAAGGTAATCACGTCCGTCCCAGAAATCGTTATAATCTCCGCTAATACGATCCATGCCTTTTTGGAGGATTCCATCTCGTACGGTTTTATTGTTATAAGCTCTTTTTGACTCGTCTCCACTATGGATAAAGTCATAGAGCACGTCAATATCTTCACCCAGATAGCCTCCTGGAGATCGTACCAAACCATTGGATCGGTAATAATGATAATAGGACGTATTTGGTGCAATAGGGATGATAGCTTCGAGAC
>CAZDFA010000186.1:0-3258 GCA_964504555.1 uncultured Flavobacteriaceae bacterium
CTCACTTCCTGATGGCATCGTTCCTGATAAGCGCAGTAGCGTTCTAGTTTTTTTTTGGCTTCGGTTAGAGTGTATGTTTTTTGGGGTTGGCACATAGCTCAAAGATACTTAATAAGCCCCTCACCCAAATCTTGAATAATTCAAGATTTGACCTCTCCCTTGGGAGAGGTTAGCATTTCTATAAAGCAAAAAACCCCATTTCCTTATGGAAACAGGGTTTTTCTTATTATACTTTAATAGTTTTACCGTCTTTATCTTTAAAGCGGTATTCTAAATACGTGTAAGCATCTCTGGGTATAACTTTTACCCATTTTTTATGTTCTAAAAACCATTTAGAACGTAAGGATGGAAATCCTTTGGTAACGAATGCCGCAATGAAAGGATGAGCATTTAAGGTCACTTTTCCATTGCTTTTTTTGATTATGCGTTCGAGTTCATTTTGAATTTTGTCAACCAAAACAATTGGAGCTTCTACTTCTCCTTTACCTCCATTGGGGTTTTCTTCTCTCGTTTTGATTTCTAATTCTGGTCGTACGCGTTGCCTGGTGATTTGAATAAGTCCAAATTTACTAGGCGGCAATATTTTATGCTTAGCGCGATCGTCTTTCATCTCATCTCTTAGATGATTAAAAAGCTTTCTTCTATGGTCTGCTTTGCCCATATCTATGAAGTCAATAACAATAATGCCTCCCATATCTCTTAGGCATAATTGACGTGCAATTTCTGAGGCAGCAATCATATTTACTTCTAGAGCCGTATCTTCTTGACTCTTAGCTTTATTTGATCTGTTACCACTATTTACGTCAATTACATGCAGGGCTTCTGTGTGTTCTATAACAAGGTATGCTCCTTTGTTCATAGAAACAGTTTTACCAAAAGCTGTTTTTATTTGTCGTTCTATCCCAAACTTTTCAAAAATGGGCATTGTACTTTTGTACATTTTGACAATGTTTGCCTTTTTAGGCGCGATTTCGCTGAGGTAATCTTTTAACTGGTAAAAGAGCGTTTCATCATCTACAGTGATTTTAGTGAATGAATCATTAAATATGTCTCTTAAAATAGAAGAGGCTCGATTCATTTCTCCCAAAATTTTACTAGGGTGATGCGCTCCGGGAATTTTTTCGCTCATGGTTGACCAACGGTCTACCAAGTTTTGCAGGTCTTTGTCTAGTTCTGCGACTTTTACTCCCTGAGCTACTGTGCGAACAATAACTCCAAATCCTTTTGGCTTGATACTTTGTACTAAAAGCTTGAGGCGCGCTTTTTCTTCTCTGCTTTCTATTTTTTGAGAAATAGATATGCGATCTGAAAAAGGAACAAGTACTATATATCGACCCGCAATAGACAGTTCACTGCTTATTCTAGGGCCTTTAGTTGATATTGGTTCTTTTACAATCTGAACCAATAAGCTTTGTTTTGCTTTAAGAACATCGTTAATTTTCCCATTCTTATCGATGTCTTTTTCAAAAGGGAATTTTTTTAAAGAGTAGTCTTTTAATTTACCTGTGCTTACACGTTTTATAAAGCTAAGAAGGGAAGGTAGTCTAGGACCTAGATCATGATAATGCAAAAATGCATCTTTTTCATAACCTACATTTACAAAAGCCGCATTGAGACCTGTAATGGTCTTGCGAATCTTTGCAATAAAAATGTCTCCTACATTAAATTTGTTACCATCTTCATCTTTATGTAATTCTATTAATTTTCCATCCTTTAATAAGGCAAAATCTACTTTTGAGGAACTAGATCTAATGATCAATTCTTTATTCACTCTCTGTAATTTATAATAAGTGCTACCACAAGGGCAGCAATCCTATTGGATTAAACAAAATATATCACAGGTTTATCAATTAATGTGATATGTCGGTGCAAGGTATACTCACACAAGGTTAGGGTGTGTTGTTATACCATTGCTATGTCAAAGAACTACAAAAGAAAAAGTAGTCCTAGACTACTTTTTCTTTTTGTGACGATTTGCTCTTCGTCTCTTTTTACGCTTATGCGTTGCTACCTTGTGTCTTTTTCTTTTTTTACCACTTGGCATATAAAAACTGGTGTTATTTAATTATTTTTTTACAGTTACTTTGGCCTTAACTCCTTCTAAAAATATTTTAGCTGGTTTAAATGCTGGAATATTATGAGCTGGGATTTTGATAGTCGTATTCTTAGAAATATTTCTACCTGTTTTCTCTGCCCTTTTCTTAACAATAAAGCTACCAAACCCACGTAAATATACGTTGTTACCGCTCTCTAAAGAACCTTTTACTTCTTTCATAAAGGTTTCAACTGTGGCTTGAACTTCATTCTTTTCCATACCCAACTTATCAGAAATGTTGGCTACGATGTCTGCTTTTGTCATAATTAGTATTTTATCTAGGAGGTTTAAATTAAAGAGCGCTAATATAACGATAATTATTTCATGAATCCGATCTTAATCTTTTAAAAAATAAATAGATATAGTATATTTTTGAGTCATGCCTCAGACTTATAATGAGTTTTCTAATAGATTAGTTGCGTGGTATTTACAAAACAAAAGGGAGATGCCTTGGCGCTTGACTCGCAATCCTTATAAGATTTGGTTGTCAGAAATCATCCTTCAACAAACTAGAGTTGAACAAGGTTTGCCTTATTACAATAGCTTTCTATCAGCTTTTCCCACCATATTTGACTTAGCAAATGCCTCAGAGGATGAGGTGTTAAAACTGTGGCAAGGTCTAGGGTACTACACAAGAGCCCGAAACTTGCATAGCTGCGCAAAGCATATAGTTAATGAACTTAACGGCAATTTTCCGAATACTTATGATGAACTACTGAAGCTTAAAGGTGTTGGCGACTACACTGCTAGCGCAATTGCAAGTATTTGTTTTGACCAACCTACGGCAGTCGTAGATGGCAATGTGTATCGCGTACTTTCTCGGGTTTTTGGTATAGACACTCCTATTAATAGTACTCAAGGCAAGAAGGAATTTAAAGCATTGGCTCAACAGTTAATTGACCCTAGTCAACCAGCAAATTTTAATCAGGCCATTATGGAATTTGGCGCAATACAGTGCAAACCTAAAAATCCCTATTGCTTGCACTGTGACTTTAATGATGGCTGCTATGCATTACAGAAAAACGGCATTCATAAACTTCCGGTAAAACTTTCTAAGACCAACGTCAAAAAACGATACTTTAATTATTTGGTATTTAAATCTATTATTAACACTACTATTCTTGAGCAACGGACTAAATCAGGGATCTGGCAGGGATTGTATC
>CAZDFA010000187.1:0-3258 GCA_964504555.1 uncultured Flavobacteriaceae bacterium
AAAAAAATAGAATCTAAATTATGTAGCACATGAGCTACAGAAAGATTACCACCAGAATCTATACCTTGTGGGCCTTCTTTTTCAAAAGCAAGTTTTTTTACAAGAGCACCTGTTTCAAAATTGTGAATATACAGCGAGTAATTGGCACTATTAAAAAAGCTCAGATAAGGTGTTTTATCAATAACCGTAAAGCTCACACTTTGGCGTGTTGCCGTCTCTGTGTCAAGTGGTATGCTGGTTGTACTTAAGAAGTTTAGGCTAGGTTTGGCTTTTCCTGATTGATTATCATTACAATTGCATAGCATTACCAGTACAAGTGAAATGACTATTATTTTTTCTAGCTTCATTTATTTAAAAGTTTGAAACACTATTTAATGTAAATTTAGATTGATAAGTTTTTCCAATTCATTGAAATTCTCATCATAGGAATACGTGAAAAACTTCTTTACAATGCCTTTCTGAATCCATAATACAGTTGGAGCTTTAGATACAACATTGTTTTCTTTAATGGCCTTCCCTTTAACATCATAAATAACATCATATTTGTTTTCAAGACCTTCATATTGGAGTTTCAATTTCTTTTTACTGTAACCTATAGGAATAATATGAATATTAGTGGTTTGATCTTTTTGGGATAAAGAAAATAAGTAGTCTATTGTTTTTTTAATACAAGCTTTACAGCCTGAAGATGGTAAAAAAATATATAGGTCATTTTCAATATTAAATTTGCTATTTAAATGCTCCTCAATATAATATTCAACCTGTTGTAAATCAATTTGGGGTTGCGCACAACTACAAACTAATAAAAGTATAAAACCACAAAAAACCTTTATAATTTGCATCAAGAAAAAATTCATGGAGTATTCAGATTATCGTCTAGTCTAATAAGCGAAAAGGACAAAAAATCTTCATCAAAATTAGGGTTTTGTGGATTATTGTTGGAGAGCCAAAGACCCTCTTCAGTAATAAAAACATCTTTATAATTGTAAGTTTTTCCAGGCAATTTTTTTTCAGCAATCACATTAAAATCAGCATCTAAAATCATGACAACTAGTTGCTTCAAAAAAAATCTTTCATAAGATATTTCTGTAGTAGATCCTGGAGGGATAGCATCATGTATTGGGAGAAGTCCAAGCCTGTAATATATATCTTTGTGTTCATCATATAAGATATGTGTATAGAATGCTGCTTCTCTATATGAGCTTACGTCTATGTTTTCATCACCGTGAGGACAAACACTTCCTTTTTTAATGGGTTTAATATCAGGAATGTATTTGCTTCTAACATCAGATATTGTATCGCTTATGGCATCTGCTACAGGATCGTAGATGTATAGATTGGCATCTGCTGGAAAAGAAAAAACAAACTTGTTATCTTTAGTTAGGGAGAAAGAAATATCTACAGTATAACTGCCATAGCACTTATCAAGATACTTTGAAGGAAAAGATACATTTCGCCTTTTGACCTCTTTTGTTGAAAGGTTATAGCTTACCAAAACATTATGATTATAAAATTTGTTCCCAATACGTTGATATGGGAACTCACACATATAAACGAAATCACCTATCTTTCTTGGAAGATTGAAATTTGATGCAATTATTTGAAGCGGTATTTTACCACTATTAAGTGCTTTTTTGTTAAGAACAGAGTCTTTATAAGTAAGATATAACTCACTAGAGAGGGTCCCCACTATTACAGAATCTATTCCCACTGGCAGGATAGAGGCCCCAGCAAAACGTTTTATTCCATTTGGTCCTTCCAAGCTAAAATTATACCTTTTAGAAACCTTCTTCTTATTCCAATTGACAATAAAATAACCATTAGTTAAATTATTTTCCCTGAGCAATAGCGTACTATCACAATACTGTACTACGTGCGTTTGATGACTAAAATAATCTTCAGTATTTGAAAGAGGTATTTGTATGGTACTATCAATCCTGACCTCTAATTGATTTTTTATTAAAGTGACTTCGGTAGGTTGTTGGAGGTTTTTGTCTTTATCACAACTTAACGTAAGAGTAAGTAAACTCAGGATTATTAATATTAAAGATACATTTCTAAAAATCATAGCTTGACAAGCTTGTCTCTAATATTTAAAAAGTGAATATATAATCAACAATTTAAACCAACAGAAATTCTAATAAGATTTTGATTTTAAGACTTATCAAAGTAAAAGATAAGTCTAAATTAATGGCACTAGAAACAGCAATACAGGTATTAAATAACAGTACCGTTAATTATCCTAAAATATTAGTAGAAAATTTAGACAAAATTATTTGGCTACAATAATAACTGGTGGCAGTGCTACACAACTATGACCGTGTTGCGAACAAAAATCGGAAAATGCGTTTCTATCTGGTTATCCTGGAGGTGCTTCATGCATTGCAAAAACATTATTAACGATAAGTGTAAAAGAAGATGCCAAAACAACAAGACCTAAAAAATATTTGACTTTTTTCATAGTAACTTTTTGTTTTAAAATTAATCATTTCTAAAGTTAAGAATTATTTTTAACTTAAACTAATTGAGGGAATTAATTTTAAAAATGATGCATATTCTTCTTGGATTTCAAACTAAACAAAGGCAGGTATATTAATATTCCCATCAATGAAAATACCAATCCTCCAATAGTACCAGCTCCCAAGGCAAACCAGAATACTTGTGTTTAATCTCATAAATTAAAGTAACTACTTTTTTTCTTAAAATTAGTAATTCTTTAAAATTTAATGAATTACTTGCTCAAGTCGTTTTTTTTCTTTAAATTGTTGCAACAAAAGGATTTAGCTTCTTCCTCTTCTCATAGAAGCTAAAATAGACGGTCAATATAAATGCGAAAAGCCTTTGAGAGAGTAGCATGTTTTTAAATTTTATTAAAATGAAAAAAAAGTTTATTGGATTCGTATTCACTAGTTCCTTGGCAATAGCTGCAATTTCTTTTTTTGGATTAAGCCAAGATGCAAATGCTGCTTCATCTTTTAACTCAGCTCCAAGAACTTGGTGTGGTGATATTAATGATGACAGGTGTTGTGTAGTATGGGGATGGCATTGCGAACAGCCAGTTATTATTATTGGTGGCGGCGGTAATGATCAGTAACTGAGGTTTCCAAAAGAAAGTTTTAATTACTTCTTTTTAAATTATTAGCAATCTAAAATATGAGGTTATTTTTTTCATTATCAATAGTTTTATTTATTTCATGTACCAATCAAGATAAGAACACCGATGGGTTGAGTTTTTATAGTGATGGTATTATAAAAGTG
>CAZDFA010000188.1:0-3205 GCA_964504555.1 uncultured Flavobacteriaceae bacterium
CATAAACAATTCTACAAAGATGACTTTTTTGTTAATGCCTTCCCTTTAAAACTACCTCATCCTGGCTTAGAATTACTAAAAAATTTTGTTACAAGCCTTCATGTAGCCTAAAATATAATAGCACGGGATACTATTCCTCCATAATATTGATCCCCTACTAAGTGAGTGACTAGGGGATTTTTTTATTATATCGCAAATACACACCTTTTATATCATAAAAATCAACTAAACGAACCAAATATTCAATTGTTTAAACAACTTTAAAAACAAAAAGATTGTTTAGGTATTTTAGCATACATCAGCGAACAAGAGAGAAATTTACCTGAACCCGAGCTTATAGAACTACTCGTGAGTAGCAGACTAAAAAATAATAAAAATGGAATTATTGAAATATTAAACCACAAAGATTTATTTTTTGTTGAACCCAAATTAGGGAGTATCACCCATCCAGGAATACTGCTCTCAAACAGTTATGTGCCTGATTTAAATAAAATGGAAACTCTCTTAAACTAACATATCCAATGTCAATTTATTAAAAAAAATAATTAAAGATTTAAATCTCCCTATTCACATCCCAAGCCTCCAAATAATCTGCGACTTGTTTTACAAATTGACCACCCAAAGCTCCATTAACTACACGATGATCGTAGGAATGAGATAAGAACATCTTCATACGTATACCAATGAAATCACCATCTGGCGTTTCTATGACAGCAGGCACTTTGCGAATTGCCCCTAAAGCAAGTATACCAACTTGTGGTTGATTAATAATAGGGGTACCCATTACACTTCCAAAAGTCCCAACATTAGTGACGGTATAGGTACCTGCTTGCGTATCGTCCGGTTTTAATTTTCCGACACGAGCGCGATGCGCTAAATCATTCACCGCTTTGGCCATACCCACTAGGTTAAGCTGATCTGCATTTTTAATTACAGGTACAATTAGATTACCATCGGCAAGCGCCGCAGCCATTCCTAAGTTGATATTTTTGCGTTTAATAATACGATCACCATCAACTGAAATATTGATCATAGGAAAGTCACGTATTGCCTTAGCCACAGCTTCCATAAATATTGGAGTGAAGGTTAATTTTCCTCCTTCTCGTTTTTCAAAATCAGCTTTTACTTTTTTGCGCCAATTCCAAATATTAGTAACATCGGCCTCAATAAAGGATTGCACATGCGCACTGGTTTGAACAGAAGCTGTCATATGATGAGCAATCAATTTACCCATTCGAGACATTTCAATAATCTCATCTTCCCCGTTTACACTGACAGGAGCAGATTTTGCAACTACCTTTTCAGCTTTTGCAGCTGGCTGTTCAGTTAATTGAGGCTTACTTGCAACTGTACCTCTATCCTCAATAAAAGATAATATGTCATTTTTAGTTACACGTCCATCTTTTCCTGTACCCGAAATTCCATCTAACTCTGCTTGTGAGATACCTTCTTCTTTTGCTATATTTTTCACCAGTGGCGAATAAAATCTAGCCGTTGAACTCTGAACAGTATTTTTAGTAGGAACACTTACAGTTTCCTTGGCAACCTCAACTGTTTGGGCAACTTCTGCAACAGCTGCTTCAACAACTTCTGCTCGAGACCCTATATCATCACCTACTTCACCCTCGGTTTCAATAATGGCAATAGTCTGCCCCACTTGAATCACATCATCAATGTTAAAAAGCTTTTCTACCAAAATCCCATCTACTTCACTAGGCACTTCGCTATCTACCTTATCTGTAGCTATTTCTAACACCGCTTCATCGGCGTCAATAACATCTCCTATTTCCTTGAGCCAAGTAGTTAGTGTTGCCTCTGCAACGCTTTCGCCCATCTTCGGAAGCTTTAATTCAAATTTTGCCATATTCGTATTATTGAAGGGTTTTAATCTAGTTTTTTTGCAAAAATATTAGTTTTTGTCGGCAATTCTTAAAGACTTTACAAATTACTATCTAAAAATGAAGCACCTCACCGCGATGATTACTAGTATTACTGCCTATTGCAAAAGTACTGTTTTTAGGGATGAATTTATAGGTAAAGCCTTTATCGGTATAGGCTTCCAATTGATTTATAATTGTGTCATATGAAGTACAACTAGCATCATAAATAATCTCAATACCTTTAGTACCATCTATTTCATCTGCAGTAACAAATATCTCCGTTCCCAATCCTTTTTTTACATTATTTGCAAGATCATCATTACTAGTGACAAGCGCATACCCTTTAGCTTCAATAGGCTGTTGCTCTTTAATAGCACCTTTCGAAAGACTAGTTAATCTCACCCCTATACTTATAACAATATTTTGAAGCAGGCCACCTCCAAAATGTTTGTTATAAAACAATTGCATGGCTCCAAAAAAACGCTTTCTGTATTTCGCATCTTTAGCCGTACTCTCGCCTTTAAAGTGAATCACTTTTTCAGAACCTAAATAGTAATTGGTATATCCTGCTTGTTCTATGGCATAGGAAAGGTCTATATCTTCACCATACATAAAATAGCGCTCATCAAAACCACCTACTTCAAGATAAACTTCTTTCTTCATAAACATAAAAGCGCCTACAAGAATAGATACAGGGCCTTCTTCATCTTTAGCAATGTGACTAGCATAATATTTTCGACCATTTCCAAAAAACTTATTGAAGGCCACTTTTGAAGTGGGCAACTGTCGTTTACTTTCTGGTAAGAATGTCCCAGACCCATCAATAAGTTGTACGCCTACCGCGCCAGGATTATAATGACTATTGGCATCCCACCAATCTAGTAGGTTTTCAAAAGTCTTTTCACCAACAACAGTATCGGGATTTAAGATGCATATAAATTTGCCTTTGGCTTGAGCAACACCTTGATTATTTGCTTTGGAAAAACCAACATTATCTGTATTTGCAATTACAACAGCTTCTGGAAAACGCTCGGCAATCATCTCACAACTATCATCGGCCGAAGCATTGTCAATAACGATCACTTCCGCATCAATTGAAGACAGCGCAGCAAACACACTATCTAAACACAATTCTAGAAAGTGTCTTACATTATAGTTTACTATGACTACAGAAAGTTGCACCAGATTTTTATTTACAAGGATGCTTCAAAAGGTATTCTATTTACAATACTTCTACCTAAAGTGACTTCATCGGCATATTCCAATTCATCACCAACAGCAATTCCACGAGCAATAGTAGAAGTTTTTATTTCATATTTTTCTAA
>CAZDFA010000189.1:0-3171 GCA_964504555.1 uncultured Flavobacteriaceae bacterium
GGGTTATGTTCATAAAGCTACACGTAGACATTTTTTTGTAGATGATATAGACCATCCTTATAACGAGACTAAACGTTTTGATTGGATACGTGGGTATCATGTTGGTGGGCGTTCTTTAATGTGGGGTAGACAGAGTTACAGATGGAGTGATATAGATTTTGAAGCCAATAAAAAGGAAGGTATTGCCGTAGATTGGCCTGTACGTTATAAAGATATTGAACCTTGGTATGATAAGGTTGAAGAATATAT
This sequence comes from uncultured Flavobacteriaceae bacterium, assembly GCA_964504555.1. Classification (GTDB taxonomy): domain Bacteria; phylum Bacteroidota; class Bacteroidia; order Flavobacteriales; family Flavobacteriaceae; genus Dokdonia. The sequence goes on from CAZDFA010000189.1 coordinate 250, forward strand.
ATCAGTAAGTGGTGAAAAATTAGGATTGGAAGTGTTACCTGATGGGAAGTTTAGTCCTCCAATGGAATTAAACTGTGTAGAAACCCATCTAAAAAAAAATATGGCCAAAAATTATACTGATGGTCGCTTATTAACTATTGGTCGTGTTGCTCATATTACTGATGCAAAGACATATGACGGGCGATCTGCTTGTCAATACCGCAATCGTTGCATGCGCGGTTGTCCATTTGGAGGGTATTTTAGTAGTAACTCTTCTACCCTTCCTGCGGCGGAGCGTACGGGTAATATGACTTTGCGTCCATTTTCTATAGTTACCGAGGTGATTTATGATGAAAAAACAGGCAAAGCCTCTGGGGTTCAGATTATTGATACAGAATCTGGAGAAAAATTAGAATTCAAATCTAAGATAGTATTCCTTTGTGCTTCTGCAATAGCTTCTGCAAGTATCTTATTACAATCTAAGAGTAAGCGCTTTCCTAATGGGATGGGTAATGATAGTGGTGAATTAGGCCATAATTTAATGGATCACCATTTTAAAGCGGGAGCAACAGCAAAATGGGGCGGTGATAAGGATAAGTATTATAAAGGGCGACGCCCTAATGGTATTTATATTCCTAGATTTAGAAATATAGGTGGTCAAACCGATCAGCCTAATTTTAAAAGAGGATATGGTTATCAAGGTGGTGCCGGGCGTAATGACTGGCAAGGTATGGTTGCAGAAGCTGGTTATGGAGCTGGGCTTAAAAAAACAATTCAAGAGCCTGGTTCTTGGACTATCGGTTTAATGGGCTTTGGGGAGTGTCTACCATACCACGAAAATAAAATGACGCTCGATTACAATAAATTAGATAAATGGGGATTGCCAACAGTAACTTTTGATGCAGAGTGGAAAGAAAATGAATGGGAGATGCGTAAGGATATGATTGCATCTGCCAAAGACATGTTGCGCAATGCAGGTTTTGAAGACATAGAGACCATGGATAATCCAAGTGCTCCAGGTAACGGTATTCATGAAATGGGTACGGCTCGTATGGGTAGAGACCCTAAGACATCTGTTTGTAATGGAAATAACCAATTGCACGCAGTGCCCAATGTATATGTGACTGATGGAGCTTTTATGACATCTGCAAGTTGTGTAAATCCTTCATTAACTTATATGGCATTTACTGCCAGAGCGGCTAATCATGCTGCAGATCAACTTGCAAAAAATGCCTAATTATGGATAGAAGAAGAGCTTTAAAAAATATAGGGTTGGGTGCAGGCTTTATGGTTGCCACGCCTACAGTATTGAGTCTATTGCAAAGCTGTACGAATGAGCCAAGTTTCATACCCGTATTTTTAAGTGAGGATGAAGGCCAAGCCTTACGGCGTATGGTTGATTTGATCATACCTTCAGATGCTGAAATCCCGGGAGCAGCTGATCTTGGTGTTCACCAGTTTATTGATGGGTTTTGGGATGACGTGATTCTTGAGGAAGAACAGCAGCAAATACGAACAGCCTTTAGTATTTTGAATGATAAATTTCAGACAACTTTTAATAAAGAACTAGGTGCTGGAAAAGCTAAGGAGTTTGACCAACTATTGGATAAATATCTTAATATATCCAAGGAAGAACAAAAGGCTTATGACGAGAAAATGGCTGATTTTTATCAAGTGTTTGCTGGAGATAAGAGTATTAAACCACAGGCAGATGCTGCATGCAATGCGTTACTTTCCCAAATACGCGGGATGACCATCTGGGGTTGGAAGAATACGGAGCAGATTGGTGAGCAAGTCTTGGTTTATGAACCCATTCCAGGCCAGCAAATCGGCTGTCTACCGTTAAGTGAGGCAACTGGAGGTAAGGCCTATTCATTGTAATTAAAAAAATACGACCGTAATGAGCGGATACGATATCTGCATTCGGGATTCAATAGATTTCCCATGTAGGTAAAAAACTTGTAATTCAAAAGATCAATTTTGAAGTGTGGAATAAGATTTCTGCCTTCACGGAAATATATTATGAAAAGACGTACATTCATCAAAAAAGGAGCCTTAACAGGTTCCTTTTTAGGTTTAGGAAGAATAGGAATTCCATCTGCATTTGGGGCGGTTTCAGAAGGCCAATCAAAGCATCAATTCAATCTTAAATATGCCCCACATTTGGGGATGTTTAAAAACCATGCAAGTGATGATCCTATAGCGCAATTGGAGTTTATAGCTGCTCAGGGTTTTACTGCTTTTGAAGATAATGAAATGCGCAATCGCACTTTAGCAGAACAGAAACGCATAGCAGATGCCATGCAGCGTTTAGGACTGGAGATGGGAGTCTTTGTGGCGCATAAAATTTATTGGACTCAACCTAATCTTGCCAGTGGCAAACCTGAATGGCGCAAAGAATTTCTAAAAGATATCCGAAATGCTATCAATGTGGCTAAACGGGTAAATGCAACTTGGATGACTGTCGTGCCAGGCCATGTAGATTTAAAGCAAAACAAGGCCTATCAAACCGCTCATGTGATTGAAACCTTAAAACAGGCTTGTGCTATTCTAGAGCAACACAAATTAGTGATGGTATTGGAACCCTTGAATTTTAGAAATCATCCTGGCCTTTTTCTTTCAGAATCACCGCAAGCCTATCAAATCTGTAAAGCGGTAAACAGTCCATCCTGCAAAATCTTATTTGATATTTATCATCAACAAATTCAAGAAGGGAATTTATTACCTAATATAGAGCAATGCTGGGACGAGATTGCCTATTTTCAAATAGGGGATAATCCAGGACGTAATGAGCCTACCTCTGGTGAAATTAATTACAAAAATGTCTTTAAATACATCCATAGTAAAGGGTATGAAGGTATTCTAGGTATGGAACACGGGAATTCTCAAAAAGGCAAGATTGGAGAACAACGGGTCATTAATGCTTATAGATTGAGTGATGAT
>CAZDFA010000190.1:0-3127 GCA_964504555.1 uncultured Flavobacteriaceae bacterium
TACTTTCCACAGAAGAATTTCAGGATTTTAAGGTCAATATTTACCCTAACCCAACCACAGATTTTCTAACTATACAAAGCCAAATTCCTGTTACAAAATGGGAAATTTATAATAGCGCTGGGCAGCGTGTTTTGGAAAATAATAGTGATCAAACTATTGAATCTATAGCAGTTTCCAGCTTAAAAACGGGCACCTACTTTCTAAGAATGAATGCCAATGGCCTGAATACTTCTAAGACGTTTGTTAAAAACTAATATTTCTTGACAAGCTCAAGTGTAGAATTGACAAAAACCTGTGGTAAGAAAAAAGGCTTCTAATCGACCTAAGTCAAATAAAACTAAATGATATTTCCAATGGATAAATCCCAATTGGTTCAAGATGCTTTGCAAAAAGCTGTTTCTTACAACGACTATTTTGCATTAGTAACGCAGCATATGGAGAATGCTTCAAGCACTGGTGCAGAAATTACAGATGCATTCATAAACTATACGCAGCTCAATCATCGCCGTATGAAGCGATGGAACAAAACCTTTAAATTACTTCCTGAAGAAATTATCGCTATTGAAACCTATCAGGGTAACGTAACTTGGTTAGTAATCACAGAAAGCTGGTGTGGTGATGCGGCTCAAACTATGCCTATGATGGCAAAAATTGCTGAAACCTCTCAAGGAAAAATTGACTTAAAAGTGGTCTTACGTGATGAAAATCTTGAATTAATGGATGCATTCTTGACCAATGGTGCTCGTTCTATTGCCAAATTGATTGTAATAAACAATGTCACTGGTAAAGTTGTTGGTGAGTGGGGTCCTAGACCGGAAATAGCTACTCAAATAGTCATTAACTATAAAACTGAACACGGTAAACTGACCGCCGCATTCAGGGAAGATCTTCATAAATGGTATACCAAAGACAAAGGACGTAATACCACGGCAGGACTCTTAAAACTTTTGAATTTATAATTGGTTAGCTCTGAAATAAAAAGGTAATTGTTCCTTTTTGTATTTCCAGATTTTTTTCTTCAAAACGTGCTTGTCTAGCATATAGCAAAGCTTGGTCAATAAGACAGCCATTGCTTGAGGTAGAAGCCTTTTTGTTGAAATCCATTTGAGTGACCAACCCTTTGTTATTTACTTCAATATTAAGTACAATATCCCCTACCGCATCGCAAGTATACACTGGGTTAGGAATGGAGATAGTCCTACGACCGCCAAGGTCATAACGCACAGTACTTGGGGCATTGCCTTTTTGGGATAATCTACTTTCCTCTCGAGTTGCAATTGCTTTAACAACCTCCTCTTTTTTTTCTAGCAAAGCAACTTCTCGACTGGCTTGCTGTTCCTCCAAAAAAGCTTCGGTTTTGGATGCCAATTCTTCGGCTGACTGAAGTTCATTGTTTTCTATTGCTTTGCGTACTGGATCTTCTTCTTCAAATTGTTCTTGCTCTTTACGCAATTCTCTTAGGTTGTATGCCCTATGTGATCTAATTCTAGTATTGGATCGTCGCCTTGAATTTTGTACTTCTTGCTCTTCCTCTTCTGTATCCTCAACACTAAGAGGAATTTCAAAATACTCCTCAGAGATAGGATTAGGGTAAGGTTTTACGCCTACAAAAAAGAAAAACAATACCAATGAGCTGGTAATAATAATAGTTATGAGTAGGGCTTTATCTCCGGGGGAAATCTTCATTTGTTATAAAAGTAACCAAAATCAAGGAGCATTATTGTTGATTTAGCTATTGTTTAAGAAGAAGATTCAGCTTTTATGCTCTGTTCAAATTGGGAAATTGTTTGTGCATTTTCTACGCTAAAATCTCCAATCACCGTGCGCCGTAGTCTTGTAAGATGTCCTCCACTTTGCAAGCTTTGACCAAAATCATGGGCCAAAGAACGTATATAAGTTCCTTTACTGCATTGCACGGTAACATCCACATTGGGAAGGGTAATCTTTTCAACATCAAATCGATGGATAGTCACCTCGCGTTCTGGAATTTCTACTTTTTCTCCTTTTCGAGCAAATTCATAAAGTCGCTTGCCATCTTTCTTTAGCGCCGAAAAAACTGGCGGTCGTTGTAAAATGGTGCCTGTGTAAATTTTAGCGCAAGCATTTATCGTATCATTTGTGATATGAGCAGTTGGATAGTTTTGATCAATCTCAGTTTCTAGATCATAAGAAGGTGTAGTGGCTCCTACGGTAATAGTTGCCGTATAAGTTTTTAACTGACCCATAAACTCAGGGATGCGCTTGGTGAATTTGCCAGTACAAATAATTAGTAAACCTGTTGCTAGTGGATCTAAAGTCCCTGCATGACCTACTTTTATTTTTTTGATATTGTATTGCTTACGTATAAGCCATCGCACTTTATTAACCAGTTGAAAAGAGGACCATTCTAAGGGCTTATCAAAAAGTAGCACTTGTCCATCCTTAAAATCTTGAGCCGTGACCATTACTAAAAAAGTATGCTATTAATTTTGAATCGCTTTTAATATACTATCCGAGTTAATTTGCAATTGCTCAATTGTTTTTTCTTCTGTATATATCAAATAATAGGCCATCCAAATAAATTGCTCATTAATTAAGATTCCGTTTAGCGCTATAGACATTGTATAGGGTTCCTGACCTTCAATGTTATAATTTGCAACCATCAAATTTGTAAAACTGTCATCATTTAATTGGTAGGATTTAATAACCGTAGGCGTATCAATCTGCGCCTGAATCCCAGCATCAGCAATATCTTCCTTCATTTCATCCCAATTTTTTTGAATAAAATTACCAGCAAGCATTGTTTTCATTTGCTTTAAATCTTCCTGATCTGCATTGTAATCGCTTAATTCTTTAGTAGCGTAAATTTTAAAATAATCATCAAATAAAACTCCTTCCAAACTGTCTCTTTCCTCATAGTTTTCATCGTTAAGATAATACCCTAATACCGCATTAACTGCTACCTCTGTATTATCTGCAATGTACTTTATCGTAGGATGATTATAGCACTCGTTGTATCCATCAATAATTGGTAGACAAACTTCTTTTTCACCAAAATAAGTTATGCGAGAACAATTATTGTCTTGAGCCTTTATACAAGAGGCAACACAAATTAAAAAAACTAATAGAATTTTATAATGTTTCATAT
>CAZDFA010000191.1:0-3081 GCA_964504555.1 uncultured Flavobacteriaceae bacterium
AACAATAGAAACTTGAATAACATAAAAATTAACCTAACCTAAATGCACTACGGGTAAATTATTATTTAAATATAATCTAAATAACCTTTGTTGGTTTCGAGCTATACTTTACCTTTGCACTATTCATATTTATTCTAAATAAAAATAATAAAATCATGATAGCCTTTTTAAAGAAAACTAAGCTTTTGTTTTTGGCTGGCATATTCATTTTTACTGCCTGTAACGAAGATGATAATGTAGTTGATCCTTCATTTGATGAAGATGACGAAATTGCAAACCTAATAGTACCCGACTTCTATACCTTTGAGCGTGGTGGCCAAAGTACAGTACGTATACCCGGACAGGTAGAACGTATTGCGATGCTTGAAGAAATAGACCGTGCGTTTACCGATTTTGATGGTGAAGAATATGGATCTACAGATGCAGCCTCTTTTGAAGCTGTACTTAACAGTCTATTTATTAATAATCCAGATGATAATATCGTATGGACCAATGATTTTTTAAATAATACTGTTTTAGAAGGTAGTGATCTTAATGAATCTGGAAGACAAATACGTAATACAATGGCAGATTCTGAGGATTACTTTTTATTACCTGGAAATACTGCTGAAGCCGCAAAATTGCGAGCTCAACTTGATGGCTTCATAGTGGCTCAGGCTACTAATGTATTTCCAAATGTAAATGTTGAAGCAGCTCCTGGCGTTGCAGGATTTAGCGTAGACTCAAATAACGGTACATCTAATCCAACAAATCGTTTTATAAACGCAAATGGTTGGGAAATCAACGAGGTTTTTGAAAAGAGCTTAATCGGTTCTTTACAATTAGATCAAATAGTTAACAATTATTTAAGTGTAAATCTTCTAGATGAAGGGTCTAATCGTGAAGATAATGATAATGAAGTACCTCGTAATGATAGTGGTACAGATACACAAATGGAGCACTTTTGGGATGAAGGTTTTGGTTATGTGTATGGGCTTTCTTGTGATATAGAAAATGTAACCCGTGATCTTGGTGAAAATGACGGGAATTACAATAATTATCTAGATCTTGTAAATGATGATCTTGATTTTCGTGGTATTGCAGATGAAATTTTCTTAGCCTTTAGAACAGGTCGTGCGGCTATTATTGCCAGTGAATATGACATTCGTGATGAACAAGCAGCTATTTTACGTGAATTACTTTCTGAAGTGATGGCAGTTCGCACTGTATTTTATTTACAACAGGGTAGAATGAAATTAGAAGGGGCTAGAGCAGATAACGGTCAGGGAGAATTTGGTGATGGTTTCCATGATGTTTCTGAAGGTTTAGGGTTTTTGTTAGGATTACGTTTTACGCAAGATCCTAATACAAATCAGCCTTATTATACACCTGAGCAGGTACAAGCTTGGTTCACAGAAATAACTTCTAGTACTCCTAATGGCTTATGGGATATAGACCTTAATAGATTGGACGAGATATCGGATGCTATTGCAGCACCATTCGGATTTACAAGACAAATGGCAGCTTTCATAGATGATTCGCTTCCTAATTCCCCTGGTTGTGAATAATATAGCTATAGAATAAAACACTGATTAGTGTGTTGTTATATTTAAATAAAATTTAAAATAAGAAGGTTAGTAGGTTTAAGGACAGTTGTTCCCTAAATTTGTTAATCTTTTTTTTATTCAGATTAATTAAAAACAAAAGCGTTGAAAAGATTATTATTAATTTTTGGAATATTGTTGTTAATCACGCAATGTGAATCAGACAATAATGATGATATTGATGTAGTAGACCCTACAGATGATATTACAGATGACCAAGTTGCTGATGTTGTTTTTTCTCGGGCAGATTTGTTAACCAACTGGGCTGACAACATTATTATACCATCTTATCAAAATTTACAGGCATCCCTAAACGAAGTAGAAACTGTTTTTAACACTTTTAGTACAGATGTTAGTGAAGGTAATCTTATTGCCTTACGTGAAGCTTGGTTAGCTGCATATTTTGTTTGGCAAAATGCCTCCCCTTTTGAAACAGGTCCTGCGGAAGCTAGAGGTTTTAGGCTCAATATAAATTCATACCCAACGGATGTTCCAGATATAGAGGAAGCAGTAACATTTGAGGGTACTGCAGATGAAGTTGACCTTGTTTCCTTTAGCAATAGAACAATAAAAGGATTTCCGGCCTTAGACTACCTTTTAAATGGTAGTGCAGCTAGTGATGCGGCTATCGTCGCCCGTTTTACTGATACCAATGAAGGTGCTAACTTGATTAGCTACACGGGGCGTGTATTAGGAGATATGCAGCGTCTTACTAATGAAGTCCTCGGTGAGTGGACAGATTCTTTTAGAGACGCTTTTATTGACAATGATGGTTCTTCTGCAACAGCGTCTACAGATATTTATGTAAACGATTACATATTTCACTACGAGTTCTTTATACGCTCTGGTAAAGTAGGTATTCCTGCTGGTCTTTTCTCAGATGGTGAAGTGCTTCCCCAAAATATTGAAGCCCGTTTTATTGGTGGTAATGTATCTAACCAGCTTTGTATTGCAGCCATAGACGCCGTACAAGACTTTTTTAATGGGGTTGGTACTAACTCTGGAGTTGATGGTATTGGACTTGATGATTATCTAGAAGCCGTTGATCCTCGTGTAGATAATCAAGGTACAGGCTTAGCCATTTCTGTCAATGATCAATATGATGAGGCTCGCACAACTATTCAAAATTTACAAGATTTTGAGATTGAGTTACAAGACGATTTGCCTTTGCCTATGATACGGGCTTTTGATGAGTTACAAGGTATTGTACCGCTTATAAAAAGTACCATGTTATCGTTCTTAAATATAGCACTTGATTTTCAAGATGGTGATGGCGATTAACTAATAGAATTTTTAAGTCCAAAACAATCTATAAGTTGGAATTAAAAATAATTAGGTAGCTTAAATTAAAGCTAAAAACCAAAATTCTATTAGTTGCCCCTCTCCCGAAACTGCTATATAGTTTCGACCTCTCCCCTAGGAGAGGTATTATAGGGATCCTGACCACAAAATAGAAGAACTTCGTAGACTACATGTCAAGAATACAAAACTATATTAA
>CAZDFA010000192.1:0-3070 GCA_964504555.1 uncultured Flavobacteriaceae bacterium
ATATTGTTCTAAGTTTACAATACGTTTTTCATCTGGACTTTCTAGTATTTTTTTTACCCAAGATGTATATGCATTAATTTCTTCTTCACTAATTGCAGTATTAGCAGGATCAACGGCTACTTTAAATTTTTCACCAGTTTCAACAAGGGTTATTTCTAAAGAGTCAATCTGTTTTGAATATTCATTTTCTTCAAAAATTTCAACAACTTCTCCTTTTTCTGGTGATTCAGGTGCTTCGGGAGGTTCTGGAGCTTTTATAGGAGCAGGAGGTGTGGGGGGCTCTGGCGGTGGAGGAGGTAATAACCCATGGTCAGAAGGATTGGCTTTAAACGCTTTGGTTTTTCTGAACTCGGTATCTAGCTTTTGCATAAATCCATCAGGTACATTGCTTAATGAGAGATCTAGATTGTAATCTTGTAAATCGCTTTTTGACCAGTTATTTGTAATTTGATCTACTGTCTTAGAGAACCTAACTAGTGATGTTGGTTTTCCATTTACTGTGATTTGTGTACCGTTTACATGTATTTTTAGTTTGCGGATTATTGCTTGCTGCTTTTGATAGAAATCTTGCTTTTTGGAATGCTGGATTATTTTAACCTGACTAGGATCAATACTTACATTTTTATGCTTTTCGAAATATGGCTTAGTCATTAGGTTCACTTGCGTATAGTGCTTCCCGTAATTAATCGCATTTTTTTCTAGTTTACTTTCTATGTAATATGCGATATCCTCAGCTTTATACTTTTTAAGTATATTATTATCAATACGCTTCCCATCTAACCATATCCCATACTCGGTTTTATCTAACCACTTGTGCAATTGATTGGCAGTTGGGCGATTAGGTTTTAAAGTTGTGTTGGTTATTAGCCTTTTTAACTCTTGGGTTTGTAGACTTGTCTTTTGAGATATCTCCTGAACATTTATAGGTGCTGTTGATAGATATGTTTTAGGAGGATTGGTGTAAGGATAGGGTGTCTGTATATTTAAATCAGAGTTTGTTTTGACAATTTTTATAGCTTCATCATAAGAAACCTCATCGCCCTCAAAGAAAAAAAGACTCCCTAAATTTTTCATTTTTTTTAGGAGTGCCTCATAATTAGTGAAATAATAGGCACTTTGAAACTGAGCAGTGGTAGAAGGCTTCAACTGCAAATCTGGCAGCTGCTTGGCAAGATGTGTCTTTTTAAAGGCAGCATTAGCTTTTTCTATAAAGGCTTCATCACTATTTTCAAATAAGAAGGAAGGGTAAAAGTTGGCAAAATCTTTTGCTGCCCAATTTTTGGTATAGCCATCTATGGCTTCTTTAAGTGTTGTTATTTCTTGAGGCTTACCATTCATTAAAATAGTATTATCTCTTATTTCAATGACTAAGGCTTTTTTACGATTTTTTTCTGCGCCTTTTATAAAATTCTTGGCATACTGGTCTTCTGGAGTATAGGTAATTTGATTTTGCCAGTATGGGTTAGTCCACAACACCACCTTGTAGTGTTCGTCACCATTATTAAGAGGGATTTCCTCATAGTGCATTAAATCATCAGGATGATAATCCAAAATTTTTTCATTTGGCAGCACCTCTTCATCAAGAAAAACAGTATATCTCGATTTGTTTTGCCACTTTACCAAATCTTCATAATCTGGATGGTTAGACATAGGTACATTTGCTTTAGACCGAACAATCTCTTGAAATTGTGTTACTATCCTATGATATCCATAATCTTTGGCAATTTTTTGCAAATAGAGCATCGTTTTATAAGGAGCTCTGCCAATTGACTTTATGTGAAAATTTATAACCCTATCGCGTTGCGCTTTTGTAAGATCTGAATGCAAAGTCGCGATTGTTTTTGCAAGACCTTCTGTGGACGTATGGATCCCATCTACTTTATAGTTTTCTAAGTCCAGTATTTCTATATCAATACTTCTAGCAGTTAGGTGCTTTTCATTTTTTTCTGAGCCTTTAATTGAACCCTCAATGTAAGAATTGGAATAATTTGACTGTTCTTTATCCAGATAAGCCGCAACTTCAGGCTGTGCTACAATACTATTATTAAAAATAAGGATACAACCTGTAACAATAGGAATAAGCATTAGGGCACTTATAGCTAATCGCTTTCGTGAAAATGATTGTGATAACATTAGAATACGTTTTTTTGTTGATGAATAATTAAATGTACTCTCAAGCCTGGTGTGATTAGTACTACTTGCGTAGCTCAAGAGTATATTTTGATATATAGCAATATTACTTTTATTATCTATAGCTCCTTGATCGGCAAGGAACTCATGATTGAGTCGCATGGACTTTTTTGCAATCCACAATAGGGGATTGAACCAGAAAATTACCTGCAAAAACTCGATAAATAAAATGTCCAGAGAGTGCTTTTGCCTTACATGTGTGGCTTCATGAGCAATAACTTCCGGAGGTATTTCATTGTTTTGATAAGGCTTACGCGAAAGAAATATATATAGTAAAAAAGAATGCGGTATAACAGCTTGTTTAAGGAGTGCTAGCGTAAACTCTTTGTGAGAATGGGTTTCTGCTCGAGTTATTTTTCGCCTTAGTTGAATCAAATTTATGGCAAACCGACTGCCAAAAATCAGGAAGCCGGCGCCATAAAGACCCCACAAAATAAATGGTAAGTAGTTCTTTTCTGGGTTGTTTTCAATTGCAGGAGCTGGTATAAACAACTCTGGATTTTCATAAGCCCTAACGAAATCTTCGATCCAAACTTCATCGGGGGTTTTTGACGTAGTATACGTAAACGTAATAAGAGGTATTGTAAGTGAAAAAATAAGACTCACCAACAAATAATACCGCTTAAAATGGTGCAATGCTTTGGTCTCCAAAACGAGTTTGTAGAAACCAAAGAGTACAGCAAAACATAGCGTGCTTTTGATGATATAGGCTATGATCATTGCTTACTTTCTTTAAGTTGTTTGTCTACGATTGCTTTAAGCTCTTTTAGCTCGTCTTCAGTAAGGTTTGTCTCTCGGGTAAAAAAGGATGCAAACTGCGCGGCCGAATCATTAAAGAAATTCTTGATTAACCCATTCACATGCTTAGAGAAATAGTCTG
>CAZDFA010000193.1:0-3060 GCA_964504555.1 uncultured Flavobacteriaceae bacterium
CTCTAATAGTATAGATGGAGATCAATTAGCCATTCAAGGTCGTGAAACTTTTGATAGTGCTATGGAAATCTCATTAGGATTTGAAACCCGTATCAATACTCCAGAAAACTATACGATAAGCCTATCAAGCTTTGAAGGAGCTTCACTAGATCAACACGAGATTATACTTATTGATAATGTATTAGGTACTATCACAAATCTTAAAAACAATGATTATACCTTTACCACATCAAACACCGTGCAGCCTAATCGTTTTACTATAGCCTTTGAAGATGAAGTATTGAGTACAGAAAATATAACCATAGATGATACGCTACGTGTATTTCCTAATCCTGCCCAAGACCAGGTAAATATCACTTTTGACAGCAATCAACAAGTAAACAATATCTCTCTAATAAACTTGAACGGGAGTATTATACGGAGTTTTGATGTAACAAGCTCGCAAAATGCTCAGACGCTAGACACTCGTAATATGGCCCCAGGTATATATCTTATACGTGTTGAAGGAACCAATACTGTAGTCACAAGAAAATTAGTGATACGCTAGTATTCACAGCTTAAATAAAAGTTACTAAATTTTCAAAAACCACCTCACTAAACTAAGTGAGGTGGTTTTTATTTTAAAGCTTACTTATAAAGTAAAAAACAGCAGGAATTGATTAGCTTTGGATTCAAGCTGAAAAGTCTCCTCTATGAAATACACATATGTCTTTCTTTTACTTGCTGGTATGGCAGTGCTAAGTTGTAAAACCGAACAAAAACAACAACCCGAACGTGTTAAACAACGTGGACTAATTACACAAAAAGCCATGGTAGTTTCGGCACGAGAAGAAGCTTCAAAAATCGGAGCTATGATTATGAAACAGGGAGGAAATGCCTTTGATGCCATGGTAGCTACAGAAATGGCTTTAGCCGTTGCCTACCCCTATGCAGGTAATCTTGGTGGCGGTGGTTTTATGGTCTATCGTATGGCTGACGGAACGGTCGGTGCTCTCGATTATAGAGAAAAAGCACCAGCTGCTGCATCTAAAGACATGTATTTGGATGATGAAGGTAATGTCATCCCAAAACTCAGCACCGAAGGCGCTATGGCGGTAGGTGTTCCGGGAACTGTTGCTGGTATATTTGCGGCTCATGAAAAATTAGGTTCATTACCTATAGCCCAACTCTTACAACCTGTAGCAGATCTAGCTCGTAATGGCTATATCGTTACTCAAAAACAAGCCGATCGCTTGGCAGGCTACGCAGAGACTTTTGTACGAGTCAATGGAGATTCTATAATATTTAGTAAAGCTTTCGCCAAAGCAGATACCATCAGAAATCCTTCACTAGCCGAAACATTAGAACGTATCATCACCCATGGAAAATCTGAATTCTATGGCGGCGAAACAGGAAAAAAACTTATTGATTTTATTCAAGAAAAAGGAGGTGTCATGACTGTTGCCGATCTGGAAGCCTATGAAGCACAATGGCGTAATCCCGTCACTTTTGCATATGATGATTTACGATTAATCTCTATGAGCCCCCCATCCAGTGGCGGAGTGTGTCTATCACAAATCATGAAAATGATAGAACCCTATGATGTCAGTCAGTATGGACATAATTCGGCTCAAACCATACAAGTCCTTACCGAAGCCGAGCGTCGTGCTTATGCCGATCGTAGCTTCTACCTAGGCGATCCTGATTTTGTGGATATTCCTATGGAAACGCTACTGTCCGATACTTATCTTAACAATCGTATGGATAGTTTTTCCTGGGAGCAGGCAACCAAATCCAGTGCTATGAATTACGGAAGTATTCCTGGATATGAAAGCAATGAAACCACCCACTACTCTATTGTCGATCAATTTGGGAATGCAATAGCGGTAACCACAACCCTTAATGGAGGGTATGGTTCTAAATTGTATGCAGAAGAACTAGGTTTTTTTCTGAACAATGAGATGGATGATTTTAGCTCAAAACCCGGGGTGCCTAATTCTTATGGTCTTCTAGGTGCCGAGGCAAACGCGATTGCTCCCGGTAAGCGTATGTTATCCAGTATGACACCTACTCTTGTAGAAAAAGAGGGAAAGTTCTGGATGACTGTAGGAACACCTGGAGGGTCCACTATTATTACATCCGTACTACAAACCATTTTAAATGTACACGAGTTTGATATGAGTATGCAAGAAGCTGTAAATGCACCACGATTCCACCATCAATGGTTACCTGATGTGATTTTGTTTGAACCCAATAGCTTTGATAGTCAATTATTAGACAACCTAGCAAGTAAAGGGTATAACATTAATCAGGATCAATCTCCCGTCATTGGAAAAGTAGATGGTATAATGGTATTACCTGATGGAACGCTGGAGGGTGGCGCAGATCGCCGTGGTGATGATACAGCGGTCGGGTTTTAATATTATAAACTATTGATTCATCAATCATTTTAAGTGTAATTATACCTTCTTGAGTAGGCGTATTGTCATCGCTCAGTAGATTTTAGAATGTTATACATCTGGATTGGGAATCATTAGATAGTATCTCTAAAAAATATACCACTACTCTTTGACCAACAACAGGAACATTTATTCTCTTTCCATTTAGTGTCTTCTCCCCAAGAATTAATTTCTTATTTTCATACGTACAATTATCTTTTCCAAACTTTTGGACCATAAGATCTAGGTGTTCATCAAGACCCATATCAGCTTAGATTTCAAAGCACATAATTACTACCGTCAAGTGCCCAGTTTTTATAACCTAGACTATTCTCAAATTAGTCACTAAAATTATTTGGATAATTAAAAGCCGTGTTCAACTCATAAGTGCAACACACTTATTTTTTAGGACTGCAATAGGGTTTAATAGGGTTTACAAAGATTTTCATGACAAAGCTACCGTTAACAGGATCTTCTTCGGTTATATGATGAAACTGCAGATAAAATTCCACATTCTCCCGGTTTAATCCAGCATACCTATGATCCCCCAAGCTATATTAATATCCTGCATATTGTTCGTACCATTGAAGATCACATTTAATAGTTACCGAAGGAAGTATAGGTATAGTATATGATATTGAAT
>CAZDFA010000194.1:0-3040 GCA_964504555.1 uncultured Flavobacteriaceae bacterium
CAAGATCGCAGCAACTAAATTACCAATAAATGGCACCCGTTTTAACCTATGAGAGTATAGCCAAATACTAAATATAAAAAGGGCAAAAAACACTACTGCTCTAAAGGAAACATAGCTACCAGCAATGAGTGCTAGAAAATTCAGTAAAAAGTAAATTGACAATTTTATATTTTGGCTCACTAATCGATCAAGCATACTTTTTCTAGGTCTGTTAATTAGATCTTTATCAGAATCATAGAAATTATTAATAATATATCCAGCAGCAATGGCCAGCGCTCCAGAAAGCACAATCAAAAATAGACTCAAATCCAATAATATATGCCTTACTCCTGTTCCTGGAGCGAGAATAAACAGTGCCGTAAGATATTGCGCAATTACAATGACAAGAATGTTATACCCACGTACAACAGAGAACAAACTAACCATCTTAAGAAGACGTAGTTTGTTTTTTCGCGAGAGCATATTAAACTAGGGAACTAAAAAGAGTATACGATTTCTAACTTGTGATCTTTTAAGGCTACTCTAGCCTGAGCCATATCTTGCGTAAATCCAAGAATATAGCCTCCTCCACCTGAGCCACAAAGTTTCAAATAATAGGCATTAGTCTCGATACCCTTTTTCCATAAAGCATGAAACTGACTAGGAATCATAGGTTTAAAATTGCCTAAGACAACTTTAGAGAGTTGCTTAACGTTTGTAAAAAGGGATTTTACATTACCACTTAAAAAATCTTCAACACACGCATCAGTATGTTTTACAAATTGATCTTTAAGCATATTCCTAAACCCTTCTTGTTTCATATTTTCCATAAAAATATGAACCATCGGAGCAGTCTCACCAGTCATTCCACTATCTAAAAGAAAAACAGCCCCCTTACCTTCTTGACGCTGCTCAGGAATACCAGCTGGCTCAAGACTATCTTTACTATTAATAAGTATAGGTAGGCTTAAGTAACTATTTAATGGATCCAGGCCTGAAGATTTTCCGTGGAAAAACGACTCCATAGTCCCAAAAATTGCTTTTAGCTTCAAAAGCTTTTCCCGAGTCAGGTTTTCTAAAACGGTAATTTTATTAAGGGCATACTTATCATAAATAGCAGCGACTAAAGCACCACTACTACCCACTCCATAACCCTGCGGAATCGTACTATCAAAGTACATGCCTTTTTCAACATCTTGCTCTAGGCGTATTATATCGAAAGATACAGCACACTCTTCATTAGCGCACATCGCTTTGAGATGATCTGCAAATTCTTTGAGTTTGGCATTAGAGTCAATAGCTGCATCGTTTGCAGAGCCATCACACTTCAAGGCACCGTTGTAAAAATTATAGGGAATTGAAAGCCCTTTGGAGTCCTTAATAATACCATACTCTCCGAAGAGTAAAATTTTTGAATAGAAAAGAGGGCCTTTCATAGTCACAATTGCAATTGGGTTGGTGCAATTTACATTTTTTTTGCGCCCCAACCTACCTGATCGTGTATATATTGGCCATTTTGGCAATATTGCGCCAGATTATTCTTTATAAAACCATCTATTTGTGTTTTCTCATCCTTGGGATAAAGAAAGTGCACATTGGCACCTGCATCTAGTGTAAAGCATGCTTTTGACAGTGTTTCCTTTCTGTACTCCCATATTTTATTGATAATATTTAAGGTATTTGGCTTCAGCAATATAAAGTAGGGATGACTAGTCATCATCATAGCGTGAAGGGTTAATGCCTCACTTTCTACCAATTTTATGAAGTCATCAAGCTCACCTTTAGCCAAAATGCTTTTTAATTTTTTGATATTATCTTGGGCTTGGTCAAATCTCCCTTTCGCGAAAGCATGACCATTCATAAGATCATGACCAACTGTACTGCTTACCTGCTTCTCGCCCTTGTCTACTAGTAGTATGGTATCTTGAAATGATAAAAAGTCTGTATGAACATCATCTTTATAAATTGTTCCTACTAGATTACTACTATTGGGCATATCTTGATGCTCACCCCACAAGACCAATGGCCCCTGAATACTCCTGCATGCACTACCTGATCCTAATCTAGCAAGAAATGAGGCCTTTTGATAAAAAAAATCATCAGTCATTGTTGGATCTAATTGTCTTTCTAAATCAACAATACAAAGTGCTAGTGCCGCCATACCAGAAGCAGAAGATGCAATCCCTGAACTGTGCGGAAAACTATTTGAAGTAGTTATAGTAAGATTATATGATTTCAAAAAAGATACATAGTCTATTATCCGGTCCAGAAAAGTTTGAACTTTTGGTTCAAAATGTGGAGCGGTTTCGCCATCCAAGTAAATGCTGAATTTCGATTTATTTGAAATAACGCTTTTATCAAATACCACCTTTGTTAATGTTCTACAGGTATCTAGTGTAAAACTTAAGCTGGTATTCTTTGGGAGTTGTTCACCATATTTTCCCCAATATTTAACCAAAGCAATATTACTCGGAGCGCTCCAAATTGTCGATTTAGCTTCAGGTAGAGCCTCCAATGGCGTAGACAGAAATTGTTTATTGTTCATTTTTTAATTTAACACAACAAATATATATGATTAGGTAATCGTCGGGATAAAAGAAGATGTCTTTTGTCCTACTAAAAACCACAAACCCTTCAATAACCATTACTTGCGGCAGAAATTTGCCAAGCGAAAATTTTAGTAACTATTCATAATAATAGCTTTTTTCATAATATCCCATTATTAACTTACTAAATAGTGTGATTTTTAATTGCGTATTTCATAATTTCTCCGCCCTAATTTTAACAAAAAAACAGCTTACCTTATTTGTTTACACGAAATCGTTTTCGTAATTTAATCCACCAAATTGGTTTGCGAAACATAAAATTTACATAAATTTAACCCCTAGAGTTTAAAGTGCTCTCAAATTAACAAGCAAACTAATTTTTAAACAAAAAATCTTATGAAGAAAGTTATACTCACGAGTATGCTACTTTTTGTTGGAATTCTCACTATGGGGATTGCACAGGCTCAGACTGTTTCTGGTACTGTAACCGAAGAAAATGGACCGCTACCTGGAGC
>CAZDFA010000195.1:0-2951 GCA_964504555.1 uncultured Flavobacteriaceae bacterium
CTTTTTGATATAGCTCTGAAACACAATTCAAATCAGTAATAAAACACTATATACAAATTAGTTATGATCATTTTATATACTTGTCCAGCAGCAAACAGAACCAAAAGAAAAGACCCTTTTTCCAAGGTTTCAAAAATTATTTACGGTAAAGCCTCGCTATACTGAGTAAAAAGATTTCAATCCTATCTTCCTTATTTCAAGCTGACATCAACTTATTGATATAGTCAATACCTCGAATCACCCAATCTGGCGTATGGGACTTTTATACGATAATAAGACTTCGACTATTAACAGAGGCACATAAGATTTCCACCCTAGTCTACAGTCAGGGCAGCTACGCGGTAGTTAGATGATTAGCATTGCATCTCCGTAGGAGTAGAATTTGTACTTTTCCTTAACAGCTTCTGCGTAAGCTTCTTTAATAAAATCATGTCCAGCAAAAGCAGACACCATCATTAAAAGTGTTGATTTGGGTGTATGAAAATTAGTTATCATACTATTGGCAATGCTAAATTCATAGGGCGGAAAGATGAATTTATTGGTCCATCCGCCAAAAGTATTCAAGGTATGCCCAGAAGAAACCGCACTCTCTAGCGTTCGCATTACGGTTGTACCAACTGCACATATACGGCGCTTTTCAGCAATACCCTTGTTAACAACCGTACAGGCATCTTGATTTATGTATGCTTCTTCACTATCCATTTTGTGCTTGGATAAATCTTCTACCTCAACAGGACTGAATGTCCCTAAACCGACATGTAAAGTAACTTCGGCAAAATTGACACCTTTTATTTCTAGACGCTTTAATAGATGCTTGGAAAAATGCAAACCTGCGGTTGGTGCTGCCACAGCTCCTTCTTCTTTAGCATAAATGGTCTGATAACGTTCTTCATCTTCTGGTTCTACTTCGCGCTGTATATATTTAGGCAGCGGTGTTTCCCCTAGCTCGGTAAGCTTATTTCTAAATTCTGTATAAGAGCCGTCGTATAGAAAGCGTAAGGTACGCCCTCTAGAGGTAGTGTTGTCAATTACTTCGGCCACCAAGCTTTCATCATCGCCAAAATATAGTTTGTTACCTATACGTATTTTACGTGCAGGGTCTACCAGTACATCCCAAAGTCTAGTTTCGGGGTTAAGCTCTCTCAATAAAAATACTTCAATACGCGCCCCAGTTTTTTCCTTATTACCATATAAACGTGCTGGAAATACCTTGGTGTTGTTAAGCACCATTACATCTTCCTCATTAAAATAATTGATCAAATCTTTAAACATTTTATGTTCAATGGTATGACTTTTACGATCAAGAACCATTAGCCTTGCCTCATCTCTATTTTCGGTGGGGTATTCGGCTAGAAGTTCTAAGGGTAAGTCAAAATTAAAATGAGACAGCTTCATAGGAAATTGGTGTTTAATATGATTTCAGAAAGTTGTTTGGTTTGAATTTATCAAAGCGACAAATATACAATTTGGAGAAATGGCTTGTCAAGTAAATGGGTAACTATTATGAGCAGATAAAGCCCAATTTTTGAAAATCATCCCAAAAGTCGGGATAGGATTTACTTACTACTTTGGCATCTTCAATATGAATAGGATTTTTATAAGCCAAAGGAGCAAAGGCCATGGCCATGCGGTGATCATTGTATGTAGCTATTCTGCGATTAGGTAGTATATCTTGCGTTCTCTTTTTTAGGAAAAGACTATCATTGGTCACTGCTATCTCTCCGCCTAATTTGGAAATTTCATTATACAAGGCGATTAACCGATCTGTTTCTTTAATCTTCAGGGTATGCAATCCTGTTAGTTCACAAGCAATGCCTAAACCAAAACAACTTACAGCAATTGTTTGGGCAATATCTGGTGACTCAACTAGATCAAGTTTTAGGTTGGCTGGTAAATTATGATCAGGTATTGGATGTAAGTGTAAAGTGCCATTTTCAAACATTGAATTAATTCCTAGCTTTTTAAAAATGTATTGTAAACTAGCATCTCCTTGAAGACTTTCAGATTTATAGGTACTAATACTAAGTATTGAGGATTTCGTTTTTTGAAATAATAAAGCAGCAAAACTATAAAAATAAGAAGCACTACTCCAATCTGATTCAACAATAACAGGATCAAGTCGGATTAGCTCTTTGGATAATGGTTTTATATGTATAGTTGATTGTGCAAAACTTGCAGTTATTCCTATTTGATCTAGTATGGCTAGGGTCATTTTAACATAGGGTAAGGATGTAATGGTGCCCTCTAAATGTATAGTGAGACCATTGGACAAGGCTGCACCAATAAGCATTAAGGCAGTAATATATTGACTGCTAACTGTGGCCTTTATTGTTACCTCAGATTTTGTTAAGCTTGCTCCCTGAATTTCCAAAGGAGGGTAGCCTTCTTTTTCAAGATAGTTGATCTTGGCTCCTATTTTGCGTAAAGCGGAAACCAGCACCCCTATAGGTCGTTCTTTCATACGAGCACTTCCCGTTAGCACGGTTGTACGACCGTCTTGTATCGCCAAATAAGCCGTTAAAAATCGCATTGCTGTACCTGCATGATAAATATCAATGAGGTTCTCATCCGTAGAAAGTGCATTTTGTAGCAGCTGGGTATCATCGCTATTAGAAAGGTTTTTAATAGTAAAATTACCGTATAACTTTTGTAGTATTAACAGCCTATTAGATTCGCTTTTTGAACCTGTAATGGTTATAGGATGGGCAGTAGTTTTACCACTATGCGATAGCTTAGTAATCATAGATAAACCTATTTTAACTTCTGATTGTTATGATGCCTATCGTGATCCCGTTTTGTTTTTAATGCTAATTTCTTATCAAAAGCTTCTTGTAAATTGATACCTGTTTGGTTGGCAAGACATAGCACAACAAATAACACATCTGCTAACTCTTCACCAAGATCTTTATTTTTATCACTCTCTTTTTCACTCTGCTCTCCATAACGCCGAG
>CAZDFA010000196.1:0-2949 GCA_964504555.1 uncultured Flavobacteriaceae bacterium
CTGCTCCTTCAAATGTGATGTCCATGTTTTAGGGTTTCCAGCACTAGTAAATACAATTTTCACACCTTCATCAATAATGATGTTAATGATCTCTTCTATATTGGGGTATAACATTGGCACGTTTACTCCAAAAGGTTTATTGGTAGCAGCTTTGCATTTTTTGATATGCTCCAGTAGTATGTTTGGATACATGGATCCTGCTCCAAGCAATCCCAACCCACCAGAATTACTAACGGCACTGGCTAAACGCCAACCGCTATTCCAAATCATTCCGCCTTGAACGATTGGGTATTTAATATTGAATAATGAGGTTATCTTGTTCACTTTGATTAATTTAAATTGTATTCACTAGATTCAATTTGATTTTAAATAATATACCTCTATAAACTTACCATTATATAAACCTAAATGTCCAGTTTTACCACTTTTATTTAACTCAATTATTTCAACTTTTTGTTCATACATTTTATCCCGTAATGAATCCAATGTATTTGCTAACGAAAAGGATTCAATCCGAATTTTCTCTGTGTCATTATTAAATAAAAGCCGATTGTTCCTTAAATCTTCTATAGTGTAATAATAATCATTCAAAGATATTCCTGATCGCCGTATCCCATATTCTTGGAATTACAAGAGATACAAACATAACTATAAGAGCAATTTTTATCAGTTCACAATTTGTTATAAAATCAGTACAAAAGCTTTCTATGATATAACTCCAGACCCTAAACACTCATCTTCGTGATACCAGGCAACAAACTGTCCTTCAGTGATAGCACTTTGGGGCTTGTCAAAAATCACATATAAACCTCCCTCAACGCGATATAAAGTAGCTTTCTCTAAAGGCTGTCTATACCGTATCCGGGCTTGCACGTTCATGATTTCATCAATAGCAAGGCTTAGATCTTCCCGTATCCAGTGCAGTTCGGCTTCCTTGACAAAAAGCCCCTTTCCATATAAACCAGGATGGCCTTTTCCTTGACCAGTATAAATGACATTATCACGTACATCTGTATCTATCACAAAAAGAGGCTCTGGTGTACCCCCAACTGCTAATCCTTTTCGTTGTCCTCTAGTAAAGTAATGCGCTCCTTGATGCTTCCCTACCACTTTTCCGTCTGAAATAGAATAGTTTGGTTTTGCTACAAGGCTTGCCAAGTCTGCTTTCGCGAAAGCGTTTGACTCTTTATTTGAAGCTGCCATCTTAGGTACGGCAATTTCTGGAATTTCAACAATGACTCCTTCTTTAGGCTTGAGCTGCTGTTGTAAAAAATCTGGCAATCGCACTTTACCGATAAAACAAAGTCCTTGAGAGTCTTTTTTACCTGCGGTTACTAATTGTTGTTGAGCAGCAATAGTCCGGACTTCACTTTTTAGAATATGACCAATAGGAAAGAGTGTTTTTGCCAATTGAGATTGCGATAATTGACATAAAAAATAGGATTGATCCTTATTAAGATCTGCACCTGCTAATAACTGATGTACTTCCTTTCCATCCTTTATTAATGTGCTTTTCTGACAATAATGTCCTGTAGCAACATAATCTGCACCAAGGTTTAATGCTATTTTTAAAAAAACATCAAACTTAATCTCTCGATTACAGAGTACATCAGGGTTTGGCGTACGACCCATCTCATATTCCTTGAACATATAATCCACGATACGTTCTTTATACTCTTCACTAAGATCTATTGTTTGAAAAGGGATCCCTAATTTTTCTGCAACTAGTATGGCATCATTACTATCTTCTACCCACGGGCATTCTTCTGAAATAAGCACTGACTCATCATGCCAATTTTTCATAAAGAGTCCTATAACGTTATAGCCTTCTTTTTTTAGAAGATACGCTGCAACACTGCTGTCTACACCACCACTAAGACCAACTACAACGGTTTTGGGATTCATAAACAATACTAGGGTTAAACTCTTATTAGGTAGCAAAATTACAAAATCCCCCTAATGCAGATATGAGATCCCTACTAATTCTGCACACCAATTCGGTTTACAGGAAATTTTACAGTTTTATCTAGCTTACCCGATTTGTAGTAATTCCACGTACCGTGTTTTTTACCATCTTTATAGTTTCCTTCTCGAAGTAAATTACCATCAACATCATTGATTTTCACAGGACCGTGTAATTCTCCAGTAACATAGGTATAAGAGGATAATAAGACTCCTTTTTCTGTGTATTTTAAATCTAGTCCATCTTCTTTTCCATTTATAAACCTGGTTTTTCTTGCAGGTGTCCCATTTTCAAAAAATACAGTTTTCAAGCCTTCAAGAAGTCCATTTCTATACATTTCTGTAGTCAAAAGAGACTTTCCATTTTTATGATAATATACCCATTTTCCAGTACGTTCTCTACCATCTATTTGTCCTTCACTAGCTTTTTTTCCATTTTTTTGGTAGTATATGACATCCAAAACGCTGCTTCCAGCCGTATAACTTTTAGTAGCGTTAGGTTGATCACCACTATTGCGGTTATAAAATTTAAAAATGCCTACTTCTTTGCCATGATCAAAGGTGCCTTCATAGCGTACCTGATTGGTACCTTCATAAAATTTTTGCCAAGCGCCGTGACGTTGACCGTTTTGGTCATACTGATTAAAGTCTTGAGCTAAAACACTGGTATAGTTTCCAATAAATAGACAAGGTAGTATGCCAAATGAAACGAATTTTAAAAGTTTGTTTTGCATAATTATAATTGATCAAAAGACAAGTACAACATGAGTGGTTAATAGAGTGCCCTAATCATTTATCTAACTAAAATTTCTAACTTGTTTAGTTGGCTTTCTTGATGCATAAGACTTCAACTTCCCATCTATTGAGGTCTCTTTTTGTTGTTATAGACACAACCTACTCTATTTTTTCTTTAACGTTTTTCCCTAGCCTTTTGTTGTTCTTGGGCTTGTTCCATCATTTCGGACATTTTACGTTGAAAACGATTTT
>CAZDFA010000197.1:0-2912 GCA_964504555.1 uncultured Flavobacteriaceae bacterium
TCATAAGATTCTGGAGTAATACGCAACCATAATTTGTTGACTAACTCATTTGTTTTATTGTCTAACTCATTAGAACGTAGTGCATCATTGTTGGCTCGTACTCTCATGCTGTTATTAAATGAAACATTAGCAAGAGATACATTTTGATTTGCCAAGATACCAAAACCTTGAGCTGATGCCATAAACTCGCCAGGTGCTACACCAGTAGATCCTGCATTTACCGCAGGTAATCCACCTATTAAGTTGCGTACGGAGACATCGTTCATTGAAAAATTATTATTGAAACTGCCTGGTAAATTTTGATCAGGAACGGTAATATGTTCCCAATAATAAACTTCATTTACAGCAGGGTTTAATTGTATGAAGGTGTCTGTATTTATAGCAGAAGGATATGGGTTTCCAAGTGCGTTGAAATTATTATTTGTTTGAGGACCATTATAGACAATAGGTTTTGATAAAATACCATTATTAAGTGTCCCTTGATTATAGGTGTGCGTGTATGTGATTGTCTTTGTACCTGTCACTGCTTGTGGAAATACCAGATATCCTTCCATAGGAATGATTGGGTTGTTCAAGCCAGTGGCATCATTAGTGGAATTTGGATTATCTCTTTCTAAGTTGTCAATATAATCACCATTATCATCAATAAAATTTGCAAACACTCCATCAAGATCAGGATCTGTATTTGGGATGAAATTTTCAGGGATAATTCTAAATACACGATCTGCATCGCCATACACATTCCCATTGGTCTCTCCTGTCATAGGGCTAGATAGTACAATAAAATCACGCGGGCCCAAAAGAGGTGTAGTCTTAGTTACTGAAATATTTCCAGTAGACTCACGTACTACTTCAGCGCGATTATCTAATTGTACAAGACTTCCGGAATTTGCAATATTAAGTGTACCTCTAACCACGATATCTGATAAGGTTTCAATAAAAGTGTTATCCTGAACGGTAAGAGTGATATTTTCATTGATTTCAATAATACAAGCTATAATTTCTCCATTTGCTGCTGTATCATAGTCTCCTGCAATTATAGCACGGTCAATAGCAGTGGGTGCATTGGGAGACCAAGATGAGCCATCAAATGTTGTCGTTATGCCCGAACAAGGATCTACAGGCGTTTCGTCTGTAACAAGGTCTTCATTAGTATACGTAAAAGACTCAATGTTTATAGAGGCTCCAGGATTACCATTACTAATGGAGATTGCAATATCGCTATCCTCATTATTAGGGTCAAAAGGAATTCCCGTAAAAGTGAGTACCTGATAGTTGTCCAAATCTCCTGTATCGGGAACGGGTAGTGTTTGTAATACCGTTGTTCCCGCGTCTCTTTCTAAAACCATGTCAAAACCAGCATCAGATGACGAGAACTCTACCTCAATCGTAAAGTTATTTCCTGCCTGAATGTTATTCAATCTAAATGCTACAGCTGTACCACCTACAAAACCTGTAACAATACCTTCTCCATCTGGCCTAAATCCTGTGCCTAGTCCATCAGATCTAAAATCACTATTAGCTCCAGAATTAGGATCTATCTCGCCTACAGGTGTTTCTACCTCAACTCTTACTGGACCTCCGCCAGAACTTACTTGACCTAAGTCACAATCTCCAAAAGAATTAGTATCCCAATTTTGTATAATACAACGTACCAGCTGCCCGGTACCCGTTAGATCACCGTTAAATAAACCTTGAGTTCCTGTATTAGGTTGTACAACAGAAGCCCCCTCGGCTAGATCTGTTACAGACCAATTTGCATGGCTTATATTATTAGAACGTAAAAAATTCATCCAGGCCATCGTTTCTACAAGGTTCACTTGACCATCTCCACTAGCTTCAACAGTACCCCATTCTGTAGCAAAAAGGGCAATACCGTTATTAAGTGCTTGCTGAGCTTGACTTCTAAGAAAATTGCCATGAGTTCCTGCATAAAAATGTAAGGCATAGGCTACATTAAGAATGGCGCCATTATCTCTGTTTGCTTGAGTCAGGTCATTGAATACTAATCTGTTATTAGAAGCTTCTATGACTCCTTGATCAAACCCAGGCGTACCGACTACGATTAAATTGTCAGGATCAATAGCGCGTATTGTATTAATAAGCGTTACTGCATAAGGTCTGATGATTTGATTCCAAGTTTGGTCAAACTGGCTAAAGGCAGCACTGTCATTTGCTCCAGACCTAAAACTAGCTAGACCAATAGGCTCATTAAATATTTCATAAATAATATGATCATTATCACCGTATTCAGTGGCAATGGTTGTAAAAAATTCAATTGCTTCTTCTTGTAATAGATGTGCAAAATGTGTATGAAAATCTACTAGGACATAAATATCGTTGGCGATGGCAGCTTCGATCACTGCTCTAACTTTAGCCAATTCACGTTCAGGGTTTCTAAAATAACCTTCGGCAGATAAATCTACGATATCGCGCAATGCTACAATATCATCTGCAAGGGTAGGGTCAAAAGGAGAGACTCCAGAGCCATCAGATTCTTCTACAGCCATAGCCGCACGAACAATACCAGAATTCCAATCTGATGCTAAGAAATTAACAACGTCAGGCTGGTAAAATGGAATACCAACTTGAAACCCACTCCAGTAAATACTATTTCCTGCGGTACTAAAAACAGCATTATTGGCATTTCGTATAACATTACCATCCACTTGTAATAACCCATTTTGGGATACTTGAGCATTAATGGAGATACAGCATATTAATACGAGAAAACAGAGTAATTTTTTTAAATTCATGGTTTTAGGGGTGTGAAATATATTATGATGCAAATATCGATAAAATGTCATTAAATTGTGACCAAATACATAATTAAAAAGTTAAAAAAATGTTATTTTTTTTCATCTATAAAAAACATATGTTCTCTAACAATCTGAATATTAACACAATAAATC
>CAZDFA010000198.1:0-2882 GCA_964504555.1 uncultured Flavobacteriaceae bacterium
ACAGGCTCCGGAGGATTGGGTTCTGGAGTGGTTATTAGTAAGGAAGGATTAATAATGACGGCTGCCCATGTTGTAGAATCTGCAAATGAAATTTCAGTAAAACTTCAAGATGGGACGTCATTTCCAGCAGATGTAATATCAAGTTCAGCGGCGGCAGATGTAGCACTCTTAAAACTAAGAATTGTACCGAAAAATCTAAACCCTGCAAAAGTAGGAGATTCTAACAATTCTAGGATTGGAGAACAGATACTTATTATAGGAGCACCTCGTGGTCTTGAACATTCTTTGTCTGTTGGGCACATAAGTCGTAAGATGAATAAAAATATGATATCAAATGGTGAGATGGCTGGTTATATACAGACAGATGCTTCTATAAATCAAGGGAATTCTGGCGGACCAATGTTTAATTTAAAAGGGGAAGTCATAGGTATTGTTAGTTTTATCCTTACTAATAGTGGAGGATTTGAAGGTCTTGGTTTTGCAGTAGATATTAATACAGCAAAAAAAGTGTTATTTGATGTCAATAGTTTTTGGACAGGATTTGATGGTGTTTTTTTAAGCGAAGGATTAGCGGGTGTTTTTAATACCCCACAAAAATCTGGAGTCTTAATTCAACGGGTAACACCAAATTCTTTTGCTGATAAAATAGGTTTAAAACCAGGTATTATTCAAGCAGAAATACTTGGTCAAAAGATATGGCTTGGAGGCGATATTATTTTAAGCATGCAAGGATTAAGTTGCAATGAGCCTCACGATTTAGGCAATATTAAAAAACAGATCGAGAGTCTCAAAACTGGTGACCAAGTTATTATTGAAGTTTTAAGAAAAGGGCAAAGGGTTACTCTTGAAGCTAATTTCTCGAAATAAATGGATTTAAGTTCAATAATTACGTGGAATAATATTATTAAGTATAAGTATTTAATTTCACTTATTGCAACTTTTAATTTTTTATTGACTCCATTGCACATAGCGTTTGGCGGCCTTAATCCTGGTTTTATAATAGTTATTAATTATACACTAGTCATAATTAGTAGTTCACTACTCGCCTCTTCAAAACTTGCCAAATGGATCACCTATATTTTGGGCTTTCTTACTTTGTTAACTATATGGTTAGAACGTTCTGATGATCAGGCTTCCCTTATTTTTGTTTACAGGTTAGTGTTTTCTTTTTTGTTATTTGCTTGTTTTTGTATTATTCTTATAGAACAACTTTTAACAATAAAAGAAATTAATTTACAATTTATCCTTGGACCCTTATTGGGTTTTCTTTATTTAGGCATTATTGGGGGAATTCTTTTTGAAACGATTCATTTTCTTGATTCAAATTCTTTTAGATTAATAGATGGTTTTTCAAGTTATAGTTTTTATTATTTCAGTTTTATAAGTATCACTACAGTAGGATATGGAGATATAACTCCTTTTACAGCGCCTGCTCAATCACTGACTCTCGTATTGAATATCATAGGGCAATTTTATCTAGCTATTGTTATTGGTGTTTTTGTGGGAAAATATATTAATACAAAAACAAATTAGAATGTTCGAATCCTTTAGTATTGTATTTACCATTGCGGCACTTTTTAGTTATATTAATTACAAGTGGTTAAAATTACCAACCACCATTGGCTTGATGATTTTGAGTTTGCTTTTAATCATCATAATAACATTAAGTCAAACTATTTTTCCAGAATTTTATAGATTCTTCTGTGATATTATTGTTAGTGCAGATTTTAAAACGCTGTTACTGGATGGTATTTTAAGTTTTTTATTATTTGCTGGTGCATTACACGTTAATCTTGCTGCACTTGCCAAAGAGAAAAAATCTATTTTATTATTTGCAACTCTAGGTGTTCTCATCTCTACCTTTCTAGTTGGTGGTTTGATCTTTTTTGCTGCGCAGTTGGCTGCTTTAGAACTTCCGTTTATACACGCACTCTTATTTGGTGCTTTAATATCTCCAACCGACCCTATTGCTGTTATGGCAATTTTGAAAAAAGCAAATATTGCCGAAAGTTTAAACATAAAAATAGAAGGAGAATCCTTGTTTAATGACGGAATTGGAGTTGTTGTTTTTTCTGGAATTTTGCTAATTGCTACAACTACAGGAGAGCATAGTTCTGCTGAAATTGGAACAGAAATAGGAACACTTTTTTTAGAGGAAGCTGTTGGCGGATTAGTTTATGGATTAGTTATTGGTTTTCTAGGGTTAAAGTGTATTCAGTCATTAAAAGAAAACCCTCAACTAGCGGTAATGATAAGCCTTGCTGTAGTAATGGGAGGAACAGCTGGCGCATTTATGCTTCATGTATCTGCACCGTTAGCAATGGTTGTCGCAGGATTGTTGATTGGACATAAAATACACATCAATGAAGATAAAAATCCTATACAGAAGGCTTTCAATTCTTTTTGGGAAATTTTAGATGATGTTTTTAATGGAATCCTATTTGTTCTAATTGGACTTGCTATTCACTTATTAGATTTTAGTACAGGTTATATTTTATTAGGTGCCATGTCAATACTAATTGTACTTCTTGCTAGGTTTATCTCTGTGTTTTTACCCTATTCATTATTAAAACACGAAGAAAAAAAGCCTATTAAAACAATTGCAATTTTAACTTGGGGAGGATTACGTGGTGGCATTTCCATTGCATTGGCTTTAAGTTTAAGTAAAGAGCTTTCGGGAGAGTTAATACTTCATATAACATATATCATTGTGTTGTTTTCAATTATTGTGCAAGGTTTAAGTATTGGTAAATTTGTAAAAAAGTTATATTCGTAAAACCATTAAACATTTACATATGAGTGATAAGTTAAAGGAAAAGGCCGAAGATCGATATTTAATGAGCGAATTAAATATTGATAAAGAAGAATTAAAAAAATTAAAG
>CAZDFA010000199.1:0-2852 GCA_964504555.1 uncultured Flavobacteriaceae bacterium
TATTACTTATATTTCTATGGCTGTTTCAATGGGTCAGCGTCAAGGATTGGGCAAGTACTTTTTGGTCATTGCCATAGGTAGTATGCTGTTATTTATATTGCGATACTTATGGAAGACGTATCGCTTATTATAAATAATATAGTTGTATTTTTAAAGCAAGAACTAACTAAAGTAATAAAGCAAGTGGATGGATGAGTCCCGATAGTTTTCGGGATCAGAATCCGCCCCTATCTGTCACCAGGCAAGTTCGCAGAAATAAAATGACAAAACAACTACGCATCAACGGACACTCCCACCTTCTTCCCTACCCGGAGGAAATCCCAAAGTTCATGAAAGACAAGGGTATTTTTTGGGTAGATGATGAACGTAAGTTTATGCTTCAAAAAAACTGGAAACGCCCAGTTACCGATTCTAGTTTCTTCTTACACGAAAAACTAGAATGGATGGAACGCAATAGTATTGATCACGCCGTGGTGCTCAATCTTTCACAGCTTTATGGCAATGGCCTACGATTGGAAGAGATGAAACAGGCGTTGCGGTTTCAGAATGATTTTAATGCGCGCATTCAACAGGAACATCCATCCAAATTTACTTGTGGATTTGTGGTTCATCCCGGCTATGTACGTGGTGCCCTTTGGGAAATAGAACGTTGTGTTGAAAAATTAGGTATGGATCTTCTTTGCCTGCCCACCCACTATATGGATACGATAGGTACCTGGCGATGCATATTTGATGAAGAAAATGAACCTATTTTTGAACTGGCCAGCAAATACAATCTCGCTGTTGAGATTCACCCCTATGATGGTGAGAAGTTCATCCTATTGGAAAATGTAGCCTGGCGATTTCATCTTATTTGGATGCTAGCACAGTGTGCAGATGCATATCACTTTTTAACCCTTCAAGGCTTTGCTGATAAATACCCCGGTATGCGAGTTTGCTTTGCACATGGAGGACAGTTGGCTCAAATAAACTTAGGAAGACGCATACAAGGTTTTGATGGCAGGCCTGATTTATTTGAAGGGATGACGCATCCTCGAAAGGCAGTTGGTCACCCTAATATTTTCTTTGATACATTAGTACACGATACAGGGTCATTAAAACTTTTATTGGAAAATCAAGGTTCCAAACAAGTACTAATGGGTCTCGACGATCCTTACCCGCTCGGTGAGATGGAGAGCGAACCACAAAGCAGTTACCCAGGTAAAATTCTAGATTTGGCGGTAGAACGCAATATCATTACTCCAAAGGAGCTTGAAGCTATCTGGCAATGCAATGTGATCCAATGGCTTTATGGTGATGATGAACAAAAGAAAACCTTATTTAAGGCGCGAATACTTAGTGATACAGCTGCTTTTAAAGTTTAACTTTGCACTTTTTATTAGTCTGCTACATTCAACTTATATTCTATGAACTTTCTAGAAGAAGCACTTGACGACTATATTGTTGCTCATTCCCAAGACGAACCCCAACATCTACAGGACCTTACGCGTGAGACGTATCAAAAGGTTTTACAACCGCGCATGCTAAGTGGTCACTATCAAGGTAGAGTTTTGAGTATGATTTCAAAATTGGTTCGACCCAAGACGATACTTGAAATTGGCACCTATACCGGTTACTCGGCTTTATGTTTGGCAGAAGGATTGGCTTCTGGAGGCACATTACATACTATTGATATTAAAGAAGAGTTGGTTGATTTTCAGCAAAAGCATTTTCAAAAGTCTGCTTTCGCGAAAGCGATCACTACCCATTTGGGATCGGCTTTGGAGATTATACCCAAATTAGATATCGCCATTGATCTCGTATTTATAGATGCCGATAAAACTAACTACATCAATTACTTTAATCTTATAATTGATAAGATGAATCCTGGAGGTATCATTCTTTCTGATAATGTCCTCTGGAGTGGGAAGGTGATAGAAACAGCTTTAGAACAGGATAATGATACTAAAACATTACAGGAATATAATAGGTTACTTAAACAAGATAAACGTGTAGAGACCGTTATACTTCCTATACGCGATGGATTGACAATAAGTCGTGTAATTTAAGAACTAGATCTATGAAGATTAACGGCTATATTTTTGGTTTATTCCTTTTCACCATATTAGTTTCTTGTAATGAGAATGAAACTCCAACAGAGCCTGCAGGCACAGCAGGGGCATTGGAAGCTGGTATTAATGGAAATCAAGTGGTTGCTACTGGAGCTAATGCTCAGGCCTTTTTATTTAATGAAGTATTAACCGTAGTTGGTATTGATAGCACAAATGCAGACGAAATACGGCTAATGATTGGCCAACCAGAAGTTGGTTTTTTTGATCTTAGTGGTAATAATACTTTGACCAACGGACAATTTACCAGAAGTGGTGAAGCCTCCTTTAACAGTACTATTAGCGGTGGTGGTGGCATGCTAGATATTACAGAATTTGATGAAGAGAATGCTCTCGTTAGTGGTACTTTTGAATTTAATGGTGTACGTCCTACTGGTGAATTTGATGAAGAAGGAAACCCTATCAATGATAGTCAATTTGTTAGTGAAGGGATTTTTACAGCAATTCCTATTTCCTTTGATCTACCTAACAATCCTACTAATAGTTTTGCGGCTCTTGTTGATGGGACTCCTTTTACTCCCACGGCAATAGTCGCTTTTGAAACGATAACAAATGGTGTTAGCACCTTACGTATAATAGCACGTGATGGAGTAAGTGGTGCTTCTTTGTCTTTTTCTTTTCCTATCGCTATTAATGGTAATCAAAATTTTGACATTATTCCTGATATAAATAGTGTTACAGGACAATATATTTTAAGCGATGAAGCCGATCCTATTTTTATTGCCGATGGCACCCTCTTATTAG
>CAZDFA010000200.1:0-2735 GCA_964504555.1 uncultured Flavobacteriaceae bacterium
CACCAACAGCAATTCCACGAGCAATAGTAGAAGTTTTTATTTCATATTTTTCTAATTGCTTGAAGATATAAAAATTGGTAGTATCTCCTTCCATAGTAGAGCTTAAAGCAAAAATCACCTCTTGCACCACCCCATTTTTAACCTTATCTACTAAGCTAGTAATAAACAAATCTTGCGGACCAACACCATCCAAGGGACTAATCTTACCACCCAAAACGTGATATAAACCTCTGTACTGGCTCGTACTTTCTATCGCCATCACATCTCGAATATCTTCAACAACGCACACCAAGGATTCGTCTCTATTGGGATTTGCACAAATTTCACAAACAGGCGTATCAGAAATATTATGACATCGGGAACAGAATTTAATATGCTCGCGTAACGTACCTAGGGCATCCACCAAATTACGAGTTTGTGATTCGGGTTGTCTCAATAAGTGAAGTACAAGACGCAGGGCGGTACGCTTACCAATACCTGGCAATTGTGACATCTCATAAACAGCATGTTCTAGTAGTTTTGAAGAAAAATCCATACCTGACTACCTATTAGTTTTTGTCTTCCAACATCGGTACAAATCTAAAATCACCATACTCTGTTTTTTCAAAACGGGTAGAGTCCTTACGCACCACCAAAGTCATGACTTGATCATCTTTTCCCACAGGAATAACAAGCCTCCCCCCTATTTTAAGTTGCGCCATAAGTGCTTTAGGAATTTCTGGTGCTCCAGCGGTAACCAAAATACGATCATAAGGTGCATATTCAGGTAATCCTTTGTATCCATCTCCAAAACTTAAGTATCTCGGTCTATAGCCTAATTTGGTAAGGAAAAGCTTTGTTTTTTTATACAATTCTTGCTGCCGTTCAATAGAAAATACTTTAGCTCCTAGTTTGCATAAAACAGCAGTCTGATACCCGCTACCTGTCCCAATTTCTAATACACTTTGGCCTTTAGTTACTTCTAGCAGTTGCGTTTGAAAAGCAACCGTATAGGGTTGGGAAATAGTCTGTCCAGCAGCAATCTGAAAGGCCTTATCTTGATAGGCATGATCCTCAAAACTGCTATCCATAAAAAAATGCCTCGGGATTTTTAGTAACGCTTCAAGAACTCTTGTATCAGTAATGCCTTTTGCAACAATTTCTTGTAGCAATAATCTTCGTTTTCCTTGGTGACGGGTAGTGTCCTTCATTGGCATAAATGTAATGTATTTCCTTAAAAATTTAAGAAATACAGGGTTAATAGTTTTTCACATCTAGTGCAAATAAAAAAGGCTAAATAAGCCACATATTCTTGTTATTTTTGTAAAAATTTAATGAATGCTTAAAGCAGGCGTTTTAGGTGCTGGTCACCTTGGTAAAATACACCTTAAATTACTAAATCAATCTCCTCACTACAAACTTGTAGGATTTTATGATGCAACCGCTACGGTGCGTGACGCAATTGCTTCTGAGTTTGGGTATACGGCATTTTCATCTATTGATGAGCTTATAGCTGCTTGTGATGTCATTGATGTGGTAACACCTACTACCAATCATTTTGAAAGTGCTCAAAAAGTGATTGCTGCAGGCAAACATTTGTTTATTGAAAAACCAATCACCCAAACTGTTGCCGAAGCAGAAAAGCTAATCAACCTAGCCAACAAACATAAAGTAAAAGGTGCTGTAGGTCATGTAGAACGCTATAATCCTGCATTTACAGCAGTTTGCCACACTATCAAAAACCCAATGTTTATTGAAACTCATCGCCTAGCTGAATTTAACCCAAGAGGGACAGACGTTCCTGTAGTGCTAGACTTAATGATTCATGATATAGATGTTATTTTAAGTGTGGTACAAAGTCCTGTTGCTTCGGTGGATGCTAGTGGAGTATCAGTGATAAGTGACACCCCAGATATTGCCAATGCCCGTATTGTTTTTGAAAATGGGTGTGTAGCCAATCTTACGGCAAGTCGTATTTCGTTGAAAAATATGCGCAAGTCGCGCTTCTTTCAAAAAGATGCATACATAGCTGTAGACTTTTTAGAGAAAAAAGTAGAAGTAGTTAAAATGAAAGATGCACCTCAAAATCCTGGAGATTTTGATATGATCTTGCAAAATGCCGAAGGCATTAAAAAGCAAATTTATTTTGAAAATCCCGACATAAATCCAAATAATGCCATACTAGACGAATTGAATGATTTTGCAGCGGCAATTACAGACAATATAGAACCTCAAGTAAACCTAAAAGCAGGCACAGAAGCATTACGGGTAGCAAAAATGGTAATTGATTGTTTTTAGGTGGTTTTCGACTAATATCATTTAAACGAAGAATAAAGTTTAACTTGAAAAGATACCCGCTTTCGTGGGCATTAATATGAAAAATGTAGCAGTAATAGGAGCAGGTACCATGGGTAATGGTATTGCTCACACCTTCGCGCAAAGCGGATTTAAAGTACAATTAGTTGATATTTCACAGGCATCACTGGATCGGGGTCTAGCAACCATTACCAAAAACCTGGATAGGATGCTAGCCAAAGAAAAAATCACCACAACTCAAAAAGCAGAAACGCTAGCCAATATCACCACCTTTACCAATATGCAAGAAGGGGTAGAATACGCAAGCCTTGTGGTGGAAGCAGCTACCGAAAACGTTGATCTAAAACTGAAAATATTTAAAGATCTGGATGCTGCCACTGGTGATGATTGCATCTTGGCAACCAACACCTCATCTATTTCTATAACGCAAATCGCGGCAG
>CAZDFA010000201.1:0-2686 GCA_964504555.1 uncultured Flavobacteriaceae bacterium
TCTATTACGTTTAATCTTTTTTCGAATTTCTCAACTGCTTCAATAGCCTTAGATTTACCTTGAATTTCATTTATAATGCTTCCTATATAATAGGCATATTCGGTTAAATAGTAATAGTTTTTTATCGCTTCAATGGAGTCTGATTTCTGATAGGCAAATTCCAGAGCTTCATATAGTTTATTAGATGCTATAAGGTTATTCAATTTCTTAATAGGGGCTGCAAATGTTTGTAATGTATCGGTCTCTTGCCCATTACTTGTTATACAAAATAAGTTTACACCAATAACAAAAAAACTCAACTGAATAACTTTTAATCCTTCGCATTTCACGATCATCTATCTAGTACTTTGATTATTTTTTGTATTCTACAGTTTTATAAACATTGATAATTATGTTAGATAACTTTAAGACATTTGAAATTGAAAATTCCAAAGTAATCTTTGGCGGCAATCACGGAATAACTCAAAAGGTAACTCTCAATAAAGCCACAAACGACGATTAGCTAACTTACTGGCAAAGAATTTATATAATAGCCTTTTTCTAATATTACTTTTTACTTAAAAGTGAGTTAAGCAGTTTTTTACTCAGATTGGTTTCACTCAGAGTAAGCACTTGCTTTGCTCGCTCTGCATCACCTCCTTTTAAATGTGCTAGTCCTAAATAGTAATATGCATAAGGCAAAAACTTACTGTCTTCTTGCTCAATAGTCCATTGTAAAAAGGTAATTGCTTCCTCTTCATTGTCATTTGCTAGATGAGCAACGCCCAAAAAGTAATTTAAGGTGTCATTTTTAGGTTTTGTTTGTACAAGCTTCTCCCAAGCCGAAATAGCTTTTTGGTAATCCCCTTGTTTGTATGACACCATCGCTTCAAAAAATTCAAAATTATTTGATGAACTCATTGTTGTAGGCAAACCAGGATCAGGAGTAAAATTTGAAGCAAATAAGGATTGATTAGCGCTCTGTTTACGCGAAAAATTAAGACCTCCCCATATTAGGAGTGCTCCAACAACTGCTGCTACTGCATATTTCGTCCAAGAGCGGGATCTGAGTGGTATAACTTTTGGCGCAGGCCGTATTTGCTTCTTGTGAATTTTTTCAAGGGTATTCCTCAACCCTTGTTCTTCAATAGAGAGTCTGAGTAATTTTTGTTGCTCCAACTGCTCTTGAAGCTCAACTGAGGCTTCTAAATCATCTTCAAAGGTTTTTCTCTCCTGATGAGAAAGCAATCCTGCGAGATAATTTTCTATGCGTTCATAGGTATCTTCATTGAGTTTCATAATTACGTATTTGGGGGTAATACTTCTGCTCGCAATCGCTGCATACAACGATATTTTTTATTTCTAACAGAGGCTTCATTTAATTTTAGAATATTAGAAATTTCACGTAAGCTCCTTTTTTCAAAATAAAATTGGAGTAAGAGGTTTTTACATTCAGTTCCTAATTTTTCAAACGCCATCTTTGCTTTATCTAATTTTTGTTCATAAACAGGATCTTCTTCTATTACCTCATCGTAATTAGCTGAATTTGTCATCAATACTTCAGATTTTATTTCCTTTTTATAACCTGAAGAACGCAAATAATCCAACCATTTATTCTTAGCTATGGTATACAGATATCCTTGAATGGCGGTAGGGCTGGATGCACTAAACTTATCCTGTTTTACAGCGCGCCACATACTAATCATTGCTTCTTGAAAAATATCTTTTGCCTGAGATTCATTACCATTATTACTTGTAATAAAAGCCGCTACCTTTGGGTAGTTATTCTTATACAAACTTTCAAATACAGCAGTATCATTGGTCTTAATACCTTGAA
The DNA here is from genome assembly GCA_964504555.1 of uncultured Flavobacteriaceae bacterium. Lineage (GTDB taxonomy): Bacteria > Bacteroidota > Bacteroidia > Flavobacteriales > Flavobacteriaceae > Dokdonia. The sequence goes on from CAZDFA010000201.1 coordinate 1,817, forward strand.
GTAGTTCTTCTTGAAAAATATTGGTTTCGTTCGTTGGTTAGATACATCTTTGGTTAAAGATACAGCATTCGCAGAAACTAGAAACCAACGCCGCATAAAAATCACTTTTTAACAGTTACCCTATTGGCAATCAACCAACTTATACCTCCTACTGCGATGAAAATTCCTAACCAAGGCAACAAACCACCAAAGCCTGCTTGAGATGGCTCATCCATTTTAAACTCAAAAATGTCTTTTCCAAGTGCATCCTTGTCTACTTTTATTTTGGATGCAGTTTTAGGAAAGGATACAATAAATGTTTGTTGCAATTGACCACCAAACTCTGATGGACTAGTCACCATCATATATTTATGTGGAGTTAACTCTGTAACCTGTGCATTTTCTATATCTAAATCAATGGTCCACTTGCCTCTTTTGTCTATTTCACAAACGCCATACACTTTGGCACTAAAAACAAACGATCTATTAATATCATCCTTTTCTAATTTAAAATCATCTAGAAAAAAAGCTGGCATGCCACGCTCTATTTCTCTCTTAAAAAGTGCTGGATTGTTACCAAAAGTAGATAGCCATTGTTGCCATTCCTGAGCATTCATACTCATACTCATGTCAATCTTTCCATTTCCTACTTCATCAATTTGCATTTCCAGCTTTTGTTGCATTTGCTGCGCCTGCAAGGAAAGCAATCCGAATAGGATAAAGAGTAAACAGCTTATTTTTTGAATATTATTTTTTATTGTTTTCATAAGCCCTATCTAATACTGTTAAACAATCGATTAATAATCCCTGACTTTTGACCATATAAATAGTCTGGTGCTCCCACGGTAACTATACGCAGACCATTGCCTGTTCTTAATACTTTACCTACCC
>CAZDFA010000202.1:0-2655 GCA_964504555.1 uncultured Flavobacteriaceae bacterium
ATCTACCAAAATATGTTGAGGTGACAGTTGCTTTTTTGTAAGCATATTTAGAAGCACTTCAATACTTTTATGCATGCCCAAAATAGAGGCGTTAAGAATATTAATTTTATCAATCTCATCCATCATGATATGAGCAATGCCAAAGGCGATCGCCTCTTTTTCAAGTAACGGGCGTAGTTTTTTTCGTTGCGCTACACTCAGTTTCTTGGAGTCATTCAATATGATATTTTTAAAATGGTCTGGTAATATGACTGCCGCAGCCGTAACTGGGCCCGCCAAACAACCACGACCTGCTTCGTCTGTCCCACACTCTATTAGATTGGTATGAAGTTTAAGCTTTAACATGCTTTTACAAAAGTAAGCAGCCCAAATGTGGCTAAAAAAATTAACTTTGACCGCTTATTAGTACTTTCATGAAGTATTTTCTCTATAGTTTGTTCTTGCTATGTACCCTGTCTTCCTTTGGTCAATTTCAGCGTTTAGGTCGTTCAGGAGGTGGTAATACGGGAGGTAACAACCAATCTTTTACGGGAAATAAAATCGCCAAATTTACAAGGCCACCAATAGATGATTACAAAATCATTTCAAAGGAAAGAGATACTATAACTGTAGACACTTCACTTACTATTGCCAAAGAATATAAACTCAATCACCTTCGTAAAGACCGTTATGGACTGTTACCTTTTGCAAATACAGGTCAAGGGCATAACACACTAATACATAATTTTGAATCTCGACAATCTTCTTTACCAGGAAGTTTTGCGCAATCAAGGCATCTTAATTATTTCAATAAAGAAGATATTAAATACTATCACGTGCCTACTCCTGTGACTGAACTGTTTTTTAGAAGTGCCTTTCAACAAGGGCAGCAAGTAGATGCTTTTTTTACAATAAACACGAGTCCCCGTTTTAATTTTTCTATTGCCTTTAAGGGATTGAGGAGTTTAGGTAATTATCAAAATGCCCTTACGAGTACGCGCAATTTTAGATCGTCAATAAACTATCGAACTAAAAATGATCGCTATCACGTAAAAGCGCATTGGACGAGTCAGAACCTAGTAAATCAAGAAAATGGCGGGCTAACACAAGAGGGATTGGAGAATTTTTTAAGTGAAAATCCAGATTTTAATGATAGAGCCACGCTAAGCGTTAATTTTGAAAATGCCGAAAATACCTTAGATGGTATACGTGTATTTTTAAATCATCATTATGTACTCAACAAAAGAGATTCGCTCAATAATTATGAACTACGGGTGGGTCATCAATTTAATAGTGAAAACAAGTTTTACGACTTTAATCAAACTTCAGCAACACCAGAAATATTTGGAGAAGCCTTTGAACAAGGAGAGTTTTCAGACCGTACTGATCATGAAGAATACAACAACCAACTTTTTGTAACCCTTGATCATGATAAATTGGGCGTACTTAGTTTTCAAGGGAATTTGACTAATTATGACTATAGCTATGACTCTATTCTCATTTTAGACGAAAATAATGATGGCATAGATGAGGTAATACCCAACGCACTATCAGGAGATATTTTTGCAGTCGGCGGTAGTTATAAAAACAAAATTGGCAAGCTAGATATCAATGGTGATGCTCAAGTGAATGTAACTGGAAATTTTGATGGCTTTACTATTAATGGTAATGTGGGTTACGCAATAGCCGAAGATAAGTACCTTAAAGGAGCGATTAATGTTAATTCCACCGCCGCTAATTTTAATCACCTGCTCAATCAAAGCAATTACCTTAATTACAATTGGTTTAATGCACCAAATTATGAAAATGTGCAAACTACTACCATTAGTGGTCAGCTCAAAGCGCCTAAATGGGTAAATGTAGATGCTTCTATTAGTACTATAGATAATCAAGCATTTTTTGGATTAACAGCGGTAGATGCCTTGGCCCAGCCCATCCAGAGTGTGCAGTCCTTTCAGACTAGTGAAACTCTCAATCATTTAAAAGTAACTGTAAATAGAGAATTTAAATACGGGAAGCTAGCGCTCAATAGCACCGTAACCTTTCAACAAGTAGGTGGTCCAAAAGGCGTACTCAATGTGCCAGATTTTGTGACCAGACAATCGCTTTATTTTACTGATAAATTGTTTAAAAAAGCCCTATTCCTTCAAGTAGGATTTAATTTCGATTATTTCACGGCCTTTAATTTGGATGGGTATGACCCAGTTTTGGCTGAATTTTTTACTCAGAATAATGAAGAGATAGGCGGCTTCCCTTTATTGGATTTCTTTGTGAATATGAAAGTAAGGCAAGCGCGCATCTTTTTTAAAGCCGAACATTTTAATAGCGCCTTCACAGGCAACACCTTTTTTAGTGCTCCAGGATTTCCTTATAGAGACTTCAATGTGCGCTTCGGTTTAGTGTGGAATTTCTTCCTGTAATCCCTTGGAATAGTATTCTTTTTTTTTCCGCTTACGCAAAAAAAATATAACCGCATATATCAATTTGGGTAATTTGAAGTGCCTAACTATATATTCATTAAGTCAGTTTTAAACAATTATACCTATGAAACTGGGGATATAAAAAGTATTTTAAAAACATTGATATTAAGGATGTAATGATTGGATTATTATCTGGCATAAAATTCTTTCAAAAAAAGTTTGATTTTATTTTGTTGGTAATAAAAAGATGGTTGTA
>CAZDFA010000203.1:0-2589 GCA_964504555.1 uncultured Flavobacteriaceae bacterium
CCTAAAAGAATGGCCATGGTGTAATCACTTTCTACATCAAAGGACGGAGCAAGCAAATACAGTCCTAACAGCACTAATAAGGCTAAGAAAAGATGGACTTTATGAAATTTAGTTTTAAGAACAACTGGCTCCAACAAGCTCGTAATTACAGGATAGGTAAAAATGGATAACATACCTATAGCTACGTTAGACAGCTGCAAGGCGTAGAAATACAACACCCAATGGGCTCCTAACAATAGCCCACCAACCAGGATGACAAAACTATCCTTTTTGGCAAGGTGTAAAGACTGTCTTTTCCATTTGATAAAAACCCATAACAACACAGCCGCTATACAGCTGCGCAATGCAATTATCAACTCTGGTGTTAATTGTATGTATCGTCCTAATGGACCCGAAGTCGCAATAAACACCATGGCTAGATTGATCTGAACAATGGGATTTAGCTTAAAATTTTGTGATTTCAAGTTGTGTTTTTTTAGATTTACTCTAGTTATATTATCTAACGAATCAACTCTTTGGCTTTATCTTTTATTACCTGAGATACAGGTCTATTTTCAATCTTACTTTCTAACCAAGAGAGCACATCTAAATAAAGAAAAGCACGCTTTTCATAAGGATCATTTTCATACTTTTTTAGAGTAGCGTGTAGTTTGACAAACGCTCCTTTTAATTCGTGCGGATAAATATCGCCTAAACCACGTACAAACTTGATCATCTCTTTTTGAACTTCCTGAAGGTCGTCCATCTTAATCAAAAATTTATAGGTACTTCTCAATAGAGACTCCAAATAGTAATCTTTACCTGCCTCATAATGCGCGATTAAATTAAGAAGTCGCGCAAAACACATTAAATCCTGTCTTGTCTTTAAACTTTTGGAATCAATAATTTTACCCAAATAATCAATGCACTGCTCATAATCTGCAACACCAAAATACAAGCAAGCAATTTTATAATAAAAGACCATAATATGATGTTCGTCTATTCTATATTTTGGTGATTGTATTCCCGTAATAACGTCTTTGACCAAAGCTTCCCCATCATCAAAATCTCCAGTCATAAAACGCAAATTAAAAGCATTACTATAGGAATACAAGAACAATAGGGTTTTCAAATTATCGGCTTGCGGAAATTGAGGATCATCCAACAAATTTTTTAACTTATCCAAAGCAGTTTTAAACTTTGAATGTAATTTTAAGAAAAACAGTGATTCCAAAAGATAATGCTGCCCTTTTAGATAAAACACTGGATTACGTTCTATCATGGCGGGATGCTCTTCAAAAAGTCGTACCCAGCGTTCGGCATATTTATAACAGGATAAAAAATCATGAATTAAGAAATTATACCAGAGATGGGCTTTGTAGAGCCATAGCTTTTCGCGAAAGCCTAATTGCTCAATATCATATTTAGGCAAGGATTTATTAAAATAATCTGTGACTAGCTGTTTTTCGTTATCATCCTTCATATAACCCTTACGTAACATAAGACCATACAACTGTAGCGAAAGATTACTGAGTTTACTAGTCATGACATTTTGCTGACTTAATGTCTTAGCTTGTATGGCAAGTTCATCGGCGCGATTTTCTATGCTGCGCGTGATGTATTGGGTTTCAATTACTTTTTCAAGCTCTACAATCTCATAGGCTATGTTTTTTTCTTCATTCTCTAAAGCCATACTTTTGGCCTTATCCAACATTTTGAGACTCTGTTTGTACAGTCCCTTTTGGTATAGGACCGTAGCAAAATCCAATTGCTCTCTAATTTGAATGCGAATATTCTGATGGGAAGGGCTTAGTCGTAAACTAATCAAAACCTGCTTGTACAAATGCGCTTTTAGGTTAGAAAGTTGTGTCTTAGTTACAATTCCTTTTTTGAGGATAACACCTTCATCATAAGTTTTCAATTTATCCAATGCATCAAAAAGTAGCAAGAATTTGGCATCTGCATTACCTCCCAATCGACCAACGTATAATTTAAATTGACGCTTCTCACTTTTGGACAAGGATTTTACCAAAGTAAAAAGCGAATCATTTCCTTCATTTAGCATTGCACCTACATTTAATTTAAAATATTAATAAACAATATTCTATAAATAATATCATGCCAACAAACATCGTATCCCACCTCAATGTTTTTACATTTTGGATGTCTCAATATATATATTCGTGATCAAAACTAAGCAGTTAACAGCGAGAAAGTTTTTTATTTTGGACACTACTCTTAGAGATGGAGAGCAGATCCTAGGTTGTAAACTTGCTACCAAAGAGAGGTTAAGTATTTCCAATCGTTTAGACCAACTAGGTGTTGATGTAATTGAAGCTGTCTTCCCTAATTCTAGTCGAGGGGATCTTACATCTCTGGAAGAAATACCCCACTCGTAAAAATGCTATCGTTTGTGGTCTTAACCGTGCTGTAGAGAAAGATATAGAAGTGCTGCACAAGCTTTGAAATTTGCAAAGTGTCCTCGTATTCACAAAGGGATAGCCACTAGTAATTCTCATATTAAATACAAGTTTAAGAGTACCCCAGAATAAATTATTGAGCGTGTTATAAAAGCAATTGCGTATGCCAAGCGTTTTGTGGAAGATGCTG
>CAZDFA010000204.1:0-2567 GCA_964504555.1 uncultured Flavobacteriaceae bacterium
AATTAAAATAATACAGTATGCCAACCCATACGATGCCTAATAATAGGTGCGCCCATCGGACCACAACGCTTACTTCTTCCACTGTCACCCCACTTTAGTTATTGTTTTTTTATGAAGATAGTTTAACCTAAAAACGCATTCCTACGCGATAGTCTGTATAGACTAATTTCAAATTAAATGTCGCTAATAATTTTTTATTACTAATTTTGCGTGATTCTCGCAAATATGACATCATTTCAGTAGTGATAATTTCTTCAGCCTTAGCAAAACTCATTACTTGCGGCTTTGCTAAACCTAAAAATTCTGCAGCATCAATAAAATATTGCGACATCTTGCCTGGCTTGCCATCAGTTGCATTATAAATATCAGTTCCTGTTTGCTTACTCATCACATTTGTACAAATCATTGCTAAATCATCAGCATGAATCCGGTTGGTAAAACCACATTCTTCTGGATCAACAATTGGTGCTTGCGCTTCTAGCCTTTTTCTTGGTAATCGAGAAAAACTATAAATCCCTGGCACACGCAATACGCTTAAAATACACTGCTGCTGTTTAGCGAAGCTGAGCCATTGCTTCTCCATATCGGCTCGGCGTTGACTACGAGGTGTCGTTGGGTTCAAAGGCGTCTCCTCGGTGACATATTCACCTTGGCAATCGCCATACACTCCTGTGGTACTAATCAATACAATACGCCGTAAAGACGTTCCATAGTTTGCTAATAATTTTAAAATTTGTTGTGAACGAAGATCATAATCTCCAGACTTTTGCGGTGGCACTAAATAATAAAGTTCAGAAATTTCAGATAGGAGCGTTTGAGCGACTTTATGTTCCTTGTCCAGATCAAGACGTATTGTTTCAGAAAAGTCTACTAACAATTGCTTTTGGCTAGCTTCACTTCTAACAATTGGCAAAATTTTCTGCATTGTCACACCAGAAATACGCAACCTTTGTGCAATACGTAAACCTACATCACCACAACCTACAATTGCTATTTTATTTTTCATAAAATAAATGTAGCCAATTCTTGTTCCACTGGCCAATTAACTGCTGCAAAAAATTGATATAAAATTTCTAAACTCAATCCCCAAAGCGGTACATTACAGTATTCACCTAGATCAATAGCTAGCATAGTTTGATCATGCAAATTGGGGTGTTGAAAATGAAAGACATGTTGCTGTTTGCTAAGGCGATTAACTGGCAACCAAAACGCAGATTGCACTTCTTCATTGATTGTTATTTTTGGTTTTTCATTTACAACAAAGATATGCGGGAATACTTGTACTTTTTTTATTTCACCAATAACTGGCCCTGCTACAGGAGTCAAAGCACCACACCAAACTGTTTTATCCAATTCAAAACCCAGCTCTTCTTGCGTTTCTCGAATTGCGGTGGCTAATGTGTGTTCATCTCTACTTTCAACCCCACCTCCAGGAAAGGCGATATGGCCAGACCATGGATCTTTGGGATGATCGGCGCGTTGCATGAATAAAAGCTCCAAATTCTGCCATGAATTAATATGATTCTTATCTACACAAAAAACTATACTAACTGCAGCATTGAATAACACATCATCAATTACGTAGGCAATTTCTGACTGCGTGAGTTGGGAACGAATATTATGACTAATCAAAAGAGATATAATTAGATGTTTAGATAATACTATTAAAAAATAGTATCACTATTATTAAAAGTTATTTTACTAGAAATTTAGCCAACATTAGCTAAAAGGATAAAGCATTAGAAAGACAGGCTAGTACCTATTAAAAAACTTGAAGAGAAGCTTCGGTTCTGCCTGGAAGTTTGTTGAGCTTCTATGTCTGAAATTTTAAATCCCGCTGAAAATGACAATCTTGAACCTAGCTGATAGTTTACCCCGGCTTCTAACTGAACCCCTGAAACATCGTCTTGAAAATTATTATTATCAATACTTTGAAATACAGAACCATTACCGTAAAAATTAAAGTTATCGGTAAATGAATATTTGCCCAATAATGACAAGTTCAAACCATCTGATTCAATTAATCCTTGATCAATATCAAAACTTTGCCAACCAAAGCCTAGCGCTAAAAAACTGTCCGACTCCTGCGCTTGCAAAATCTTACGATTAACATCAATTCGTTTTGAGTCACTATCCTTAGGCAAGCCAAACAAATTACTATCATTTTGTTGAATATTACCCGAAATTCCCCAAGCCCCCTTAGACCAAAATTCTGCTTTAGCAATATAATTATTTTGATCTACTCTTCTACCTGGCTTAAATTGCAACTCATCGCTGAGCGAAAACGCAGTAGATGCTAGAGGAAAAATTGTCGATTTTTTATTTTTTCGTTCATCACCAACTGAAATATCTGCTGCCAAATCAGCACCTATTATTTGAGCATAAGATGTATTCAATGGCGCACATGACAAAGCTACAGCAATAAAACTAAACTGTATTTTCTGTTTTTTCATTAATGAAAGTCGCTTGAAAAACATAACAAAATAAATGATTTTTCCGATCTTATTATTTAAATTACTTCTCTATTAGTTAATGTATTATACGCTAAAGAACACTATATACCCGAA
>CAZDFA010000205.1:0-2538 GCA_964504555.1 uncultured Flavobacteriaceae bacterium
GTATTGGTAAATGCTACTGCTTTGCCTTTTGACAATTTACTTATTTGCTCGGTATATCTTATATTAAATTGTAAATTAGTAGGATCTACTTTCCCCGTTTTTATATATCCTTTTGTTTTTTTAGAACATCTACAAGGGTTGGATGTATTTACTAAGCCGCATCTGTTATTCATCCAGTTATGCAACTCTTTACGCGTTCTCATCAACTTGATTCTAAAATTACCAGGACTAATCCCTAAAATCTCTCCTCCAAGATTATGATCGATATTAAACATTTCGCCCAAGATATAAATCATGCGTTGTTCTTTTGTTAAACAAAGTAGCATGCCTGAAGTGCAATTGATTCTTATTTCTTCTATAGTATCTCTATATTCTTTTTCTTCTTGATCATTGAGTTCAAAGCTGGGTATCGCGTCTATAGCATTAAAATAGCTTTCAAAATTAACTACCTTAAATTTTGCATTTTTCTTTTTGTTGTTAAGGAAATGATTGACGGTAATGCGATATAACCAGGTTCTAAATTTGCTTTTACCTTCAAACTTAGCTAAAGCAGTAATGACCTTTATAAAAACTTCTTGTGTTATATCTTCAGCATCTTCCGTATTACCCACCATTTTGAGGGCTAGGTTATATACAAAAAGTTGATGCCGAATAATTAGGGATTGTAAGGCCTTCTTATCTCCATCTATAGATAAATGTACCAATCTGGTATCATCATAATCCGTATAGTTTTCTGATAAAAAATTAGTCATATGCTGTAAGAATAATTAAAGCCTCATTTTAAAGATATTAAAATGAGGCTTAATATGCTATTTATACTGCGTTAATTCCACCGTGTACGGCGATTTCTTCTCCAATCATATATGAAGAATCGTCAGAAGCCAAAAACAATACTGCTTTTGCTACTTCCTCAGGATCTCCAAAACGTTTCAATGCAGTTTGTGCTGTAATAGCTTCTGCGGCTCCAGAAAGTACATCCTCAGGTAAACCTATTTTACCCCAGAATGGTGTTCCGATAGGTCCAGGGCTTACTGCATTAACACGTATACCTTGTCCTGCCAACTCTGCAGAAGAAACACGTACTAGAGATCGTAAAGCCGCTTTACTAGCACTTAGTAAACTGCTTCCTGCAAACCCTATCTCATTTAACCAAGACGTGGTGATAATTACGGAGGCATTAGGATTTAAGTTTTTAATACTTTTTTGTAATGTGAAGTATGACCCTTTGAAGTTTACGTCTATCATATCATCAAAAAAGGCTTCATCTGTATCGGCTACAGGTGCTAATTTTCCTTTTCCTACATTGATGAATAAGGTGTCAATACCACCAAATTTAGATTTAGTTTCTGAAAACAAGCGTTCTAGATCTGCATGATTAGTAACATCTCCTTTTACAGCATGACTGTTAGACCCTAATTGATTTACAGCAACATCTAAAGCCTCTTGTCCTCTACTAAAAAGAACCACTTTTGCTCCATTATTAACAAATTCTTGAGCGGTTGCAAGACCTATTCCACTTGTTCCTCCTGTAACTACAGCAACTTTACCTTCTAATTTACCCATTGTTTTATTTTTTTTAAATAAGTTAAACATAATTTTAATTTTCTGTATATAACTTGGATAATGAAAAAGTGATGGTGTTACAAAACCAAATGAAAAAAAAAACAGATTACAACAATATTTAGGAAAACATAGGGCTTTTGTGCCTAATCGAAAGACTTGTGTTTTATTTACGGCACAATATCGCATTACAATACCGGTATGTTTTTAGGCAATGTATCGCTTTATTAAAACCTTTAAGGTATTCCTGTCTTTTGTTGCTATAGGTAGCGTATTTTCGCGCTGTGAAAAAAGCCAACCACTCCCCTTCCCAATCTCATATTGAGTTTATTGCATTAATGGCTTCTTTGATGTCTGTGGTTGCTCTGGCCGTTGATGCATTGCTGCCCGCATTAGACATTATTGGCTTATCACTAGGCACGGCCAAACCTTCAGATCATAAACTATTAATTACTATGATCTTTTTAGGCCTGGGAGTTGGTCCTATGATCTTTGGTCCCATATCCGATAGCGTAGGCCGAAAGCCCGTTGTATACATTGGATTTATCACTTTCTTCATAGGAAGCTTCATCTGTGTATTGGCAATAGATATACATTGGATGGTCTTTGGCCGAATTATACAAGGCATAGGTCTCTCATCACCTAGAACAATATCTATTGCTATTATTCGAGATAAATTTAGTGGCGATTATATGGCGCGTATTATGTCTTTTGTTACCGTAGTTTTTCTACTAATACCCATTATAGCACCCGCAACGGGCAAATGGATTCTTGATGTCTATGATTGGCAGCATATTTTTTATATCCAAATAGGCATCGGATTATTGGTCATGCTATGGTTTTGGAGAAGGCAAGAAGAAAGCTTGGCAACAACAAAGCGAATACCTCTTACTGTGGCTGTTTTTAAAAATGGCTTTAGAGAAGTACTTGTTCAGCCAACAACAATGGGATATACAGCCATTGCAGGCTTTATTGTTG
>CAZDFA010000206.1:0-2519 GCA_964504555.1 uncultured Flavobacteriaceae bacterium
ACCAATTCTCGTACCAGACGAATTGGTCGTGCTAATAATGTGCCCTGTTTTTACAAGAAAGTATACATCCATATCTACACCTTAATCTTTTGCGTGGCCTATATTTAGTCGGTTTCTTTTGCTTTCTTCAATTGTGCAATACGTTTACTTTCCTTTTTAAGAGGACTGCCTTTTGGGCAAAAATCGGCTGCAAAATTTATCAGCGTATTCACTAAATTATCTCCAGTGATTGAGTAGTGAACGAACTGGCCTTGTTTTTCACTTTCAACCAGCCCTGCACTTTCTAGCAATTTTAAATGCTTTGAAAGCGCCGGACGAGACATGTCAAAACGTTCTGCAATTTCCCCTGCCGTTAATGAGGTTTCTGAGAGATAACTTAATATAAGTCTTCTCGGTGTGGAAGAAAGCGCTTCAAATACCTTGGCTGAATTTTTAGGATGTATCATGGGTCTTATTTTTTAATGCAATAGCCTAAATATGAAATGGCTTTACTGTCAGATTCCTTAAATTTAGCTTTTACTCCGAATGTCGCAAAGTCTAATTTGTTGTACTTCAACTTAAAGATATACCACAACATTGTCAACGGATTAACCGCAGGCTCCATACCAACCTGCTCTTTTGACTCTAGACCTGATTCTTCTAATAGCGGTAAAAGTTCTTTTGGACGAATAAACTTATGCCAAACATGAGCATTTTTAGGTGCGAAACGCGTTAGCGGGAAATCTTGCGCAACAAAAATTAGAGATAAATAGCTCATTATTGTTCGATTGACAGTGTCATACACAAACACACCTCCTGGGCGAAGCACACGACTAATCTCACTAATCACTTTTGGCACATCATTGACATGCTCTAAAACATCACAACAACTAATCAAATCAAAGGTATTGTCTTCAAATGGGAGTTCTTCGGCATACGCCTCAAGATAATTGATATCAAGTCCATTCAATTGAGCATGATTCCTTGCAGTTTCTAGACTAGCTGTAGAAATATCAACACCCGTTGTAGATTTGCTTATAATCGCTAAGTCTTCCGCGATAATCCCACCTCCACAACCAATATCTAAGCTCACTGGAGAGGCCACATTCTCTTTATCTAAACACTTTCTTATATACGTACTTCTTAGTGGTTGAATACCTGTCTCTAAAATATTTAAGAATGAATTTTCATCCCACCATCCAGTTGAAAAATCATTGTAGATATCATTATTTATCGTTGGTTTACTAAACATATCAACCTCAATTCACTACTTAATTAATTAACTATTTAGTTAATTATCATAATAAAGTAAACTAATCGAAAGTAAACCTCTGAGGAAGAAAAAATGCAGAAAGATGAAAAAGACACATTAAATGTTTACTTCAACAGCGCATGCCCAGTTTGCAATGCTGGTATTAATTCACAAAAAAATAAATCCAAAGCTTGCCAAATTCAATGGAAAGACGTGCACGAAGATAATTTGTTAGTTGATGAGTTAAAAGAGAATTTATCTACTGTCAGGAAATACTTACATGTGACCGACAAAAACAATCAGCAATATATTGGTATTGACGCATTTATTCTTCTCTGGAAAAATTCACCCAAAGAACAATGGAAAGCACAGTTTTTTGCCTTGCCAATCGTCAGGCATTTTTCACAATTTGGGTATTATATCTTTGCTAATTGTTTATATGTTTGGAATAAGCTAAGAAAAAATTGGTGATTTCCAAAACATTTTGGATAGTAATTACTTAAAATTCAAAAGGGTTTTGACCCGTTAAACTCTATTAGTGCTTACACAAAGCTAATATTTCAGTCGAGCATGTCCCATTAATTCTGCTGGTAGTATTTAATAGTTTAGCTTGATAACATCATCACTAAGTTAAAACAATCATTCAAAAGTGATTGATCGATTTACAATTTCGACGTGATTTAAAAAGGATTTAGGAGTCAACATGACCAGCAATAATATCAATGAAGGCAGCAAACTAAAAAGCTTAGCCTTAACCAACATATCACTTGCTGCTGCATTTGGCTTATCAGCAATCTTCCCCATTGGCTCCAGTATTCTCAAAATTTTCGGTTTATCCTCATTACTAAGATTAATAGAACCACATCAGAAGTACTTATTTAGTTCATATTTGAATTATTGGTTAGTCGCAGTTTTTATTTACTTTTTGATTCGCCTAACAAGGTTTGATTTCAAGATAAAGCTAAACCATGGTGGTCATACCATTTTTCTGATAGCCAATACTTTAATAGTACTTTATGTTTTTGCCCGGATTTTCGCTTCAACTATTGAGGGAGGTGGAGCCAGTTTTGCTGTAGCTTCAATGAGTATTTTTATAATCTTGCCAGCTTGGGGATTACTTGCGATTGGGTTTATTATACTCATATATAAAACACTTAAGTTTAGCCAAATTAAGTTACAAAAAAACCTACAAAAAAGGTTCACGGCTTTTGATAAAAGTATTTTAATTATTTCATTACTACCCTTAATAGCTTTTGGAATAACTTTTCCTCTTAAGGATGTATTTATT
>CAZDFA010000207.1:0-2505 GCA_964504555.1 uncultured Flavobacteriaceae bacterium
AAGAACAGTGTGAGCGGTTTGGACTAGCTTATTCTTTTAATAGTGATGCCAGTATCAATTGGGATGAAATACCCAGTACCCACAAAGTACATTTATACCGTATTATACAGGAGAGCTTACAAAATGTGAATAAACATGCTCAGGCATCGGCGGTAGTAGTTTCTTTTACTAATGAATATCCACATTATATGTTGACTATTGAAGATGACGGAGTAGGTTTAGGCGGCAAAAAGGTAAAAAGAGGCATTGGTTTAAAAAATATGAGGTCGCGAGTAGGCAAAATGAATGGAGAGTTAACAGTAGTAGGTAATAAAAATAAAAAAGGAACAGCGGTACAGGTACAATTCGCATCTTAACGGGCTGGCAATAAAGTAATTTATTGGTCTGAATACTTTGGTATAGTTGCTGGTAGCGGTTATTTTTATATTCTAATTCACTTTTTTTTAGTACCTTTTGATAAGCCTAGACGTAAGTTTACAGCTAAATTATTGACTGTAAAATTTTTAGTCTTTTCCAAAGAAGAGATGCTAATGAGCACACTAAAAGTCCTTATTATAGACGATCATCCTTTTATTATAGAAGGGTATAAAACTATTATCTCCAATCATGCCCAAGACAAATACAAATTAAATATTATTACCGCAAATTCTGGTAATCAGATTGAAGCCATATATGCTGATAAGAGGAGGCGATCGCATGTGCAACTGGCATTAGTAGATATAAATATTCCAAAATCAGATAGTGGTCTAATTAGTTCAGGCAAGGATGCTGCCATATTTATTAAGAAGCAGCACCCTAAAATAAAAATTATTGTCCTTACTATGCACAATGATGATGGTCGCATACGGGAAATTTTAACCGATCTCAATCCAGAAGGCTTCTTGGTTAAAAGCGACTTGTCTTCTGAAGAGCTTACCCAAGCTTTTGATGATGTTTTGGGTGGTGAAGTCTATTACAGTAGTACCATAAGGGATCATTTCAAAAGAGTGCAACAAAATGATTTTGAGTTAGACAAAAAGAATTTGAAGATACTCCATTTGCTATCTCAAGGTGTTCGAACCAAAAATTTGCCTGACCATTTGGGTATGTCATTAAGTGCGGTGGAAAAGCGAAAAAATCATATGAAAAGCCTTTTCAATTTGCACAAAGCAAATGATGATTTACTGCTATCCCAAGCGAGAAAAAAAGGTTTCGTTTAAATAAACTTTGTCCTGATATTGTCCTTGATTTCTCAATAGTAGCATTGTCAATCCAAAAAAAACAACAACAACAAAAACTTTTTATTAGAAAACATAATTAAATGTGTGTTTTGTCTACATGTTGTGTATTTCATGGGTGAAATATGATTCACTATCACCTGTACTTCGACACTTATTTTAGTAGAATGTATATTTGGCTCATTAGAAATATTCCCTAAGTGTTTCTAAAAAAAACCGAAGTGAAAAAGTGTCAGTCTATTTATTCAGCAGGAAAGAATATCTTTTCTGTCATCGAGTATTTGCGTTGTAGAACGTTAATGTTTGTTTGTTGTTATAGCTTTGTATACTTTGAGCAAATTATATCTGGTTTAGTGCCCGATAAATTAATTTTTGTTAATAAAATACCCTATGAAAAATAATGCTCATGAAGGTGCTAGATTCTTCTTATCTAGATTTTTCTCTTTCTTATACTCTCGTTTTTTTTTAGAGTCCAAGGGGCTCAAACCATTATATCTTAAATTAAATCATCGTACTATGAGGAATATTACTTTTTCTGATCAGTTTGAAGTAGGTGTTGATTCTTTCTACAAAAGAAATGCTTTGCTAAAACAAAGATCTTTCAGGCTTGTTAATCTCTTACTTTTTTTCGCTTTTGTATTGTGTAGTCAACTCAGTTACTCGCAATGTCCAGGTCAGCCTTCGAATCCTACTTTTATTGATGGGGCTTTTACGGGGAACCTTAATCCAGGACAGTCGGTGGTGTTTACTGCAGGTTTTACTTTTACAGGTAATTTAAATAATTTTCCAGCTGGGAGTTCAATATTTGTGGCAGATGGGGCTACTTTTGCTCCGAGTAATATAAATAATACAGCCGGAACTCTTCAGAACTGCGGTGTTTCTATAATTCCTCCTCTTTCTTTAAATGGAGGGACTGTTATTGAAAATTTTGGGAGCTTAGAATTTACAGGTTCAATTAATTTTAACGGAGCTGTGATTATTAGAAACGCTGAAGAGGCCGAAATGGAATTTTCGACAACCTTTACCCTAGATAATGGCTCGACTATTGAAAATGATGGTGACATAGTCACAGATTTTGATTTTTCAACAAATCAAGGAACTACTTATTTAAATAACGGTTTTTTGGATATAAGTAATGGTAATTTTAATCCTAATGGAAATGTTACAAATAATGGATTGGTCCAATCAGATGAATTCATTAATATAAATAGTACCTCTGTAGTCATTAACAATTGTTCTTTTATTGCAGATCTAGGGTTTAATAATAATAGTAATTCTACGATAAATA
>CAZDFA010000208.1:0-2480 GCA_964504555.1 uncultured Flavobacteriaceae bacterium
TGCATCAAAAAGCAGATCGAGTTTTGATAGATGCACCATGCAGTGGCTTGGGTACCCTAAAACGTAGTCCTGATATCAAATGGAAATTGAAGGTGGATTTTCTTCAAAAAATAAAGAACACCCAACAAGAATTGCTGAAAAACTACAGCAAAATGATCAAGCCAGGGGGGAAAATGGTCTATGCCACTTGCTCTATACTGCCAAGTGAAAATGAGCAGCAAATTGCGCGTTTCCTAGCTACAGAAGAAGGTGCAAAATTTGTTCTCAATAAAGAGAGAAAATGCAGCCCTGCAATAGATGGCTATGATGGTTTTTACATGGTTCAATTAGAATTAAAAACTTAGAACATTCCTTTCAAAAAATACTGTTATTTTTGTTTGATTACAAAAAATAGAACCTGATGAAATTGTTTAAATATATCTTCTTTTTTTCTATGTTAATTCTTGTTTCTTGTGGTGAAGAAACTAAAAAGGATAATGGTAAAAGTACTATACAATTAGGTTCTACAAAGAAGCAAAAAGCAAAAGACATATCCATAAATCAAGGGATTGGCCCTATAAAAGATTTTGCCTTTAGTCCAGATATTGACAAGGTAATGATCGAGAAAGGAGCAAGTGTATTTAAAGCAAAATGTACCGCTTGTCATTTGCCCGATAAAAAACTTATTGGACCTGCGGTCAAAGGAATTTATGAAAGACGTAATCCTACTTGGGTAATGAATTTACTACTCAATCCTGATCAAATGCTCAATGAAGACCCTGATGCCATGGCTATGCTAGCAACCTTTAATAATGTGCGTATGTTGGATCAAAATCTTACTGAGGATGAGGCAAGAGCACTTTCTGAATATATGAAATCCCTTTAATCGCATTTGGCTCTATTTTCCTCAAGGAGATTACTAGAATTCATAACCTATATAGATTCAATATAACCTTAAGTCATAAAACCAATTATTTTCATCGTGTTTAATGAAACGATTGATGCTATTGTCGTTAATATTGACAATGTTAGTGCTATTAATTAAAAGCAAATTAATTCTACCTTGCTAATAAGTCCTATTGGAATACAAGATTTTTTAAGAGGAAATCATATAATGTAAATCGGATATGTTGTAGAAAAGTTACTATTAAAGTAACCCATTCAGAACTCAAAATATTAAAATGAAAAGGCTGCCTATAAAAAGACAGCCTCCTTAATCAATTAATATTATTGTTTATTATCTACTCCACAACCAAGCGAGCGGTTCGCACAATCTGGGAATTGGGACTCCCAAGACGCAATAAATAGATACCTGTTGAAAGGCTTTTTAAATCTAACTCCAAGCCAAAACCAGCTTCTCTACGAGCAACTGGTTTGTTGGTAAGTTGTTGACCCAATAAGTTAAAAACACTAAGCTGTACAATCCCATCAAACTGTGTATTTAAACTCACATCAAAACGATTTTCTCCAAGATTACGAATTACCAACTCGCTATTTGCCAATGCTTGGTCTTCAACCGAAAGAACGTCAGTAATATTTGCCGTATAGTCATTTGTTCTTCCAAAAGTTGCATCACCACAAGGGTCTGAAGCATCACCATCTACGGGCTCAAAAATCCCTCTAACACGCATTATATGTTCTCCTTCAGTAGCATTAGGGAATTCAGTAAAATCTATTGTGAATGGAAAATCAGTGTTATCTGTTGGGACTAGATTTTCAGAAATCAATTCATCACTTTCAAAAAGATTGTTGTCATTAAAATCTATAAATATTGCATAAGTAGTAGTATCAAATCCAACTTGTAATATTCCTTCAAAAGGGTTTCCAGAATTTAACGCAAAATTAAATACAATGTCTGTATCATCACTATAACCATCTGGATCAGCACCACAATCAACAGAAACATCTTGATCTGCTAATTGTAATTGCGTAACACCATCGTCAAAACCAGCACAATCTGCCGTTGGCATACATATCATACTTGAGATTACAACTTCCAATTGATCATTAGAAGGATCCTGATCTCCAGATAAATTGGTGCTCACCGCTAGATCAAAATTCCCACTTTGTGAAAAATCACCCGTGTTAGTAAACGTATATGTATCTGTTTCGCCTTGGGCAATTGAACCGTTATACGTTTCTTCTACTAATTCGTTTTCATTTATCATAAACGACACTGGTATCGACGTTTGGGTAGCAGACCCAAAATTGGTTATTTCAATTTCAATAACCTCGGTATCTGTCAAAGTACCTGAAACAGGCGCTATAACTTCGGTTACACCAACATCATCCCCGAGCAAATGCGTGACTTCAATAGAAGCATTATCATTTATTATTTGTTCATCAGTAGCCAATAGTGTTTGTGCTTCGATTAAAAAAGTTTCTCCTTCAATGTCGAGATCCAAAGTAGAAGAAAAACTAAAACTCATTGTTGCACCAGAAGCAATCGAATCAGTAAACATTTCTGTTGCTATAGGATTATCATCTAGGCTTAAAGCAAT
>CAZDFA010000209.1:0-2453 GCA_964504555.1 uncultured Flavobacteriaceae bacterium
GCAAAAACATTAAATAAATAAGTGAGATAAGTCGTTCCAGCCACCACAAAGATCAAAACACCAATAACATTAATTGGCAAAGTGCCCCAAGAAACCTCTGAGAATTCCTGCAAACCGATAGGTAAATTGAGAAAAATAGCAATCAGAAAAAACCACTTCATTAAGGTCACAGAGCTGTATTTACCCGTTAGCGGTTTTACCAGTATGAGATAAAATGCATACGCTGTTGCATTTAGAATAAACAAGAGATTACCCGTCGGAATATCTGGTGCATTGTCTTGTTGCTTCACACCAAACAGAATGAGCACCAAAGCACCACAGAGCCCAATACCTATTCCTAAAGCTTTAACGAAGGTAATCCGTTCTTTTAAAAAAATAGCAGAAAGTATAAGGAGAATCACAGGAGACAATGTGATAACCACACTACTATTAATTGGCGTAGATAGCGCTAAGCCTTTAAAAAAGGCAAGCATATTAATTGTCATTCCACAGAGCGCACAGGCAATAAAACGCCACCAGTCTTTTTTTGCAATTTTTTCTGTGGGATACCAAAGACTAGTTATCCAAAAGAGTACAGCTGCTCCTATAACACGTAACATAATAAAACCATAAGGCTCTATATATGTTGGCATAACATCCTTTGCTATGGTATGATTAATCCCATAGATAAAACTGGCTCCAAAGGCCGCTAATAAAGCAATACTTCGCTTACTCATTAAGAATACTTACTGATCAAAAGCAGCACTTGCTTCTTCAACTATGATTTTGCTATTACCAATAAAAATTTGATCATCAATAAGCATTACTGGACGCTTCAAAAAGGTATAGTGTTGCAAAATAAGTGATCTATAATCTGATTCTTGCAAATTTTTTTCATGTAGCTTTTGCTTACGATA
This sequence comes from uncultured Flavobacteriaceae bacterium, assembly GCA_964504555.1. Classification (GTDB taxonomy): domain Bacteria; phylum Bacteroidota; class Bacteroidia; order Flavobacteriales; family Flavobacteriaceae; genus Dokdonia. The sequence goes on from CAZDFA010000209.1 coordinate 897, forward strand.
CAGCTGTGCTCTTTTGCTAAAAAGAGCTTCGTAGCTTCCTGCTAGCCGTTGCATTGCATCCAGCTGTTTTTCATTAATACTATCGGTTTTGATGTCTTGAAGTTGGACGTCACCTGGAAGATTAAGTGAATTAATAATACGCTGGCAGGTGTTGCACGTACTTAAATAGTATATTTTTTTCACGGCTTATGGTATGATTTTTAGACTTAAAGTACAAAAATCGGTAAAAGCTATTGAGATCAATGCAATTTTATAAAGTTTTATGCCCCGTGAATCTCAAAAAATAAAGCCACCGATTTCTCGGTGGCTCTATTTATACAATAAGATTAGTATACTACAAAACTGATTATTGTTTTACTAATTTATAGGTTCCTGATTGACCGTTTGCAATAACCTGAATAATATAAGTTCCTTGTCTCAATTGAGATATATCTAATTCAGAATTTGTGCTGTCGATATTTTGTTCAAATACGCGTTGCCCAATTAGATTATAAATATTAATACTATCTATCTCTGTTTGAGCACTAACATTTAATACATTAATAGAAGGATTGGGGAAGAAAGAGAATCCTTCCAATACATTGTCTTCAATGGACAGGGTACAATCTCCAGTAATAGTGCCAGTAACTATATCATTATCTGCATCCCCTGAACCTACAACCTCACCACTTACATCAAGTATATTATATGAGATTTCTCCTGGGAATGTTCCTGGCTCGACCAAGACAGTTGTAATATCATCATCTGGATCTACCGTAAATGTTAGTGATCCGATTAATCCATCATTAGCAGGGTCATCATCAAGTGCTACCTCAAAAAGTATAACTTGGCCATTTCTAAATACACTAAGCAAGGCACCGTTCCAACCATCTCCAAAGCTGTCAAACATTTCTAAAGTATACTCACATTCTCCAGGGGGAGCTTGTTCTGGATTTGTAGTGAATGTAAATGGTCCTGTAATTTCACTTGAGTCATCTGCTGTACAATTTGCAGTTACATAAAAGTCATATGCTGTATTAGGATCAAGACCACTTAAAACAAAAGTAGTACTAGTCAATCCTGCCTCTACTGTTCCTGATCCAACTGCAAAGCCTTCTAGACCCCATTCAAGATCATATGACAAAGCGGCTGGATTATTATCATCTGTCCAACTTAAATCTGCACTAACATCTGTAATACCAGTGGCATCTAAGCTATTTACTGGCAAACAAGAAAGAGGTGTACAGTTAGCCGTAATAGTTCCAGATACTATGTCATTGTCTGCATCCCCTGAACCTACAACCATACCATCTATATCTAAAATATTATAGGTGATTTCTCCTGGGAATGTTCCTGGCTCGACCAAGACAGTTGTAATATCATCATCTGGATCTACCGTAAATGTTAGTGATCCGATTAATCCATCATTAGCAGGGTCATCATCAAGTGCTACCTCAAAAAGTATAACTTGGCCATTTCTAAATACACTAAGCAAGGCACCGTTCCAACCATCTCCAAAGCTGTCAAACATTTCTAAAGTATACTCACATTCTCCAGGGGGAGCTTGTTCTGGATTTG
>CAZDFA010000210.1:0-2422 GCA_964504555.1 uncultured Flavobacteriaceae bacterium
AAGTTAGACAAGGTTATTGCTCCTCCTTCTATAATGACAGATTGAATGTTCTCTTCATATAATTTTTTTACTATTTGTTTTGGTCGCTTATTATGAAAGATTAGTGTAGGACTTTCCTTATTAAATATTTGTGCAGTTTTCGGTAATGAGTTTTGGGTGTCAATGACAATACGTATTGGTGATTTCCCTTCCCAATCTCTTGTTGTTAAGGCGGGATTATCATCAATAACCGTTTTACCACCAACCAAGATTGCGTCTTCCTCACTGCGCCATTTATGTGTAAGTTTTCGCGACAGCGTATTGGTAATCCATACTGGATTTTGTGAGTCTCTTTGTTGAGGAGCTATATAACCATCTATGGTTTGCGCCCATTTTAATATGATATAAGGTCTTTGCTTTTGATGATAGGTGATAAATCGGATATTACTGGCAATACAAGCATCTTCACAAATACCTAAAGTTACATTGCACCCGGCATCTTTTAATCTTTGAATGCCCTGACCGGCCACCTTTTTATGAGGATCAAGAGCTCCAATAATTACATTTTTTATACCTTTTTCTATGATCAAATCTGCACAGGGAGGTGTTTTTCCAAAGTGACTACAAGGCTCCAGACTTACATAGATAGTAGCCTCAGCCAACAGCGCATGATCTTTTACAGACCGTATAGCATTTACTTCTGCGTGAGGTCCGCCATAGGGGCTAGTAAAGCCTTCACCTATAATGGTGTCCTTATATACTATCACTGCTCCTACAGATGGATTAGGTCTTGCAGCGACTCGTCCTTTTTTTGCGAGTTCAATACAGCGGTTTATATAAGTTTCGTGTATCTTCACTTTGCAAAAATAGGAGTATACCATCCGATGGGCAAACCAATCATTAGACCTATTAAAAAAGAAGACAATAAAGCGATTGCAAAAGTAATACGGAGAGTCCTCATTGATTTAGGTATTCCTAAAGTAGGTACTGCCTATGCCGATAAGGCCTTGGACTGTATGTTTGAGACTTATAATGCGCAAAAAGCAATTTATTTCGTAGTTCAGTCGGGTGAAGACATTATTGGAGGAGCGGGCATATCGCAATTAGAAAATTATCAAGGCAACATTTGTGAGTTGCAGAAAATGTACTTTTTAGAAGAAGCTAGAGGCCAGGGCTTGGGTGAAGTTGTGATGCAAAACTGTCTAGAAAAGGCGAGAGAGTTTGGTTTTGAACAATGTTATTTAGAAACCATGCCTTAAATGAATGCCGCTCAAAAACTATATCAACGTACAGGTTTCACCTATATTGATGCTCCTATGGGTGATACGGGACATTTTTCGTGTTCGGTTCATATGATAATTAACCTATAAATGACAGTTCTTGCCTTCAGGTCTTTATTTAAGGAACAACTTCAAGATATATACGAAGCATCAGAGATCAGTAGTTTTGAGAAACTCGCTTTCGCGAAAATTGCCAATGTCACCCCTTCATATTTAGTTTTAAATGCTGAAGAAGAATTAGACCAAAACCACCTATCACAATTAAGAGAAGTTATACAAAGATTGCAAAAAGAGGAGCCTATTCAATATATATTAGGCGATACCGAATTTTATGGACTACCATTTATAGTCACTCCAGCTACCTTGGTTCCCAGACCAGAAACCGAAGAATTGGTGGATTGGATACTCAAGGAAGTATCTAAGCAACGCCATATAGAAATACTGGATATTGGCACCGGAAGTGGTTGTATAGCCATAAGTCTAAAAAGTAATCTGCCTTTGGCTGGGGTTACGGCTTATGATCTTTCGAATGAAGCACTGGAGGTCGCTAATCAAAATGCAATAAATAATAAGGTGGATGTTTTATTAGAGCAGTTAGATATTTTGGAAGCGAGTGAACTAAATCAAAAGTTTGATTGTATAGTATCTAACCCACCGTACGTTCGAGTACAGGAGCAAAGTCAGATTAAGGCAAACGTGTTAGATTATGAGCCTCACCAAGCCTTATTTGTTGCAGATGATGACGCCTTAATTTTTTATAAAAAAATAGGAGAGCTAGCATTAAATCATCTTACCAATCAAGGTCTGCTTTTCTTTGAGATAAATCAATATCTCGGTAAGCAAACCAAAACTTTGTTAGAGACCATAGGTTTTAATAAGGTTACGCTAAAAAAAGACCTTCAAGGCAATGATAGGATGATTTTAGCTAGAATGTGAATTTGTAAATTTTATATAAAAAAATTTTACAATATATTAAAAAATAGCCTTGTATCTTGAGGTATGTGCACTTAATCTATTAAATAGCATCTAAATCAAAAAACACATAAAGACTCATGAATATTTGTTAATTTAAACCAATCAACTAAAATCTAAATTTTATGAGTTCAATGAAAAAGTATATGGCAGAAGGTCTAGGAACCTTTGCCTTGGTGCTATTTGGTTGT
>CAZDFA010000211.1:0-2414 GCA_964504555.1 uncultured Flavobacteriaceae bacterium
TCTTCATTGGCAACACCATTTTCTAGCGCCTTGGCAAAAATGAGTCTGGACAATTCTGGGCTAAGGTTGTTGGACTCAGCATGTGTTCCGATATGAATTATTTTATGCTCATTGGCTTGATCTATAAAAACCGTTTTTGTGGCTTCTTTATTTCTAAAATGATTTCCGTTGAAAACACGAGTGTAATTGCTGGCTATATCTTCACTAAAGGGTTGTGATAATAGTTTTAAATATCCTTTATCAAAAACAATTGAATCAGAAAATAGTAGTTTATAATCCGTCTTCATGGTTTCTGAAAACCCCGGAGTAAATGCTATGAAATCTTGAGTATATGTTTTCGCTTCTCCCCTTTCATTTACAAGCAAAGCGCTGTAATTATAAGCTATATTATGTTCTGCAAGCAAACATTTTTCTGCCAGCTCAGTGTAACTAGATGCTGACTCCTTTATTAACAACTCAAAACTAACATTGTACAACTGACCCGTGGGAATTATTACCACATTCTTATGAGAAATTGCTTCGTGGAGTGGCTCCCATAATGTCTTATAAAGAACCTCTAAGTCCTTAAGAGTTTGTTTTTCATTGAACTGATTATTCCGTAGTCTGGCAAGTTGTTTTTCAACCTGATTGAGATTAATCTCAACAAGAGAAATGTCTGTTTTATCAAAAACCAATGCAAACATTTTTTCTTTAATCTCAAAGTATCTTATTACAGTTTTTTGCTCAGGAACAAGCGCTTTTACATCATCTATTTTTGCGCTAATAGTGGCATAACGCATATTATAATATTCGGGATATTCTACTTTCAAAGAATCAAGATAAGACTCCCAATCATCCTGTATTTCGGTAAAATAACTAACTACGTTTTCCTGATTCCCTTTCTTAGCGAAAACTTCTTCTATTTGAGTTCTTAAACCTTTACCTCTTTGAACTACAAGGCTTGGGACATCGGCAAACTGTATGTTATTTTTAAGATTTAAGCGGGCTCGTATGCGCTGATATAACGCAGACTCTGTATAATTGAGTAATTTGACCAAATATTCTTCAGCCCCTTCTAGCGTATATAGCTTTAAAGCCAATTCTTTTGCAAGTTCAAAAAGTTCCTGATTGCGATCTAACAATAAGGCAATATTTTGATTGGTATATATTATAGCTTTTTGCTCCTCTAATGACGATATCGCTTCATCTACTTGATTCAATTTAAGTATCAAAGATTCTTTATTATCTAACTTGCCAAGCTGAAGTTGTACTTCAGTTTCTCGAACTAATAATCTGGTGCTACGTTCTTGTTGATTTAGGCCATTCCTATTTTGCTCTAAAGCCCCTAGGACAGTTTTGGCGCGTGTAATTTGTGCTAAGGCCTTATCTAATTCATTTTGTGTGACATATATTTCTGCCAAATTGAGCAGATGATCAAATTCCAAAATAGTACTACTTCCTTGACTTCGTCTTATATAATTATAGGATTCTTGAGCCATTTCAAGTGCTTTCTGCCCTTTTCCATTTCTAGAATAAAAGTTGGACACATGGGCAATGAATCCTAGATATATTTCATCATAAGAGTTACTCTGCGACTGTTTGAATAGCGATTGAGCTGTTTCAAAATTTAGATTAGCACTATCCATCTTCCCTTGATATTCCTTGACTCTTCCTAAATCATAATAGGCCAATGCGCCCCAAAATATATCTGCATAACCGCTTTCTGTTTTCAATTCTTCTAATGCTTCATTTAGCAGTGTCTCTGCCTTATTGTAATCTTTAAAATCAATATGTGTTTCTGCTATTAATATTTTAGCGTTAATTACCTCAGTATTCAACTCATTATAAAAATCTTTTTTGCGGTGATACGCGTATTCCAAAAGTTCTAAAGCGCGCTCATAATCTCCTTCTTCTTTATAAATACCACCATAATTTTCTATTGCCTGAAACAAAAACTCATGCGCTCGTTTTTTTCTAATATCTTGAGTGCCTTCTGCTTTAATGAATTTATCCAAATTTTGAATGGCCATTTCCATAGCATTCTTAGCTCCTTTAACATCTCCCTGTATACTGTATACTCCCGCAAGGTTATTTTGCAAAGAAGCTCTCCTATAAAATGAATTCCAAGGTGTTTGCTCCATAGAATCTAGTATTTTTTCTGCTTCCTTAAAGTAGTAGGCCGCACTATCCATTTTAGATTGGTACCACATAGAACTACCTATAGAACTGTACATAATATGAATATCATTTTTTGATACATTCTCATCAGACTGATACGCTTTGAGTGCTCTTTTCTTATATAAAACCGCCTCATCCAAATAACCTAAACGCGTATAATAAACACCTAAATTGCTATATACTAAACCATTTAACCTCCCTGTTGCATTATTCATTTTTAAGGTATATTCCAAGGCCTTTTTATTATAATCTAAGGC
>CAZDFA010000212.1:0-2277 GCA_964504555.1 uncultured Flavobacteriaceae bacterium
GAGCCATTATTTTCAACATTGATCGTTTTATAGTTTCTACCCTAAAAAAGAGAGAAAAATGGTGGCAAGAATTCGGGATGGCAATCCCCAGAATCATTCTGGCTGTGATTATAGCCATTGTTATTTCAAAACCTTTAGAACTCAAAATTTTTGAAAAGGAAATTGATCAGGTTATGCTTACGCGAAAAAATGATCTTACCCTTGAGAATAAAGACCAGATACTAGCACAGTATACTCCCGAGATTCAACGTTTGGATGGGGAAATTGCACAACTAAAAACTGAAATTACCGATAAAGAAAATGAAGTAAATGCCTTATATGACATCTTTATAACTGAAGCCGAAGGCACTGCAGGAACAGGTATTGAAGGTAAAGGACCCGTATATAAAGAAAAACGAGAAAAGCATGATGCTGCCCTAGCGCAACTTGCTGAACTACGCACTGCCAATCAAGGCAAAATTGCCCGTAACGAAACCCAAAAAGAAACATTACAAGAACAATACCACGCTGCTGTAAATGGCAGCCAACCCATTATAGATGGGTTTGATGGATTAATGGCTCGTATGGATGCTTTGAATGAATTACCTTGGTTACCTTCTTTATTTATTTTCTTACTGTTCTTAGCTCTGGAAACCGCGCCTATTTTTGCCAAACTTATATCACCGCGAGGAGAATATGACATCAAACTAGCCGATCATGATGAAACCATTAAAGCCTGGTCTGCACAGAAAAAACGTCAACGCGATATTCTTACCGAAACCGATCATATTCTCAATGACCGTGTATATACCGATATGACACAGGAAGAAGACCTCTACAACTACAAAAAGAAAATGGCTAAAGAAATTATGAAACGCCAGCAAGACGCTTTTTACCGTAGACAAACTAAGATTTTAGGGTGATAAACTATCCGTTCTAGCTGTCACACTGATCCTGTCGACTATACTCTAATCGAAACCTATTTTATCAACTAATCCTTCCTCTGAGAGGGGAAGATAGATACTTTAGGCTTTTTGCGCAGAAATAGACGGTAGGGGTTTTTAAGCCGCCACAGCAAAATCTTGCTCCCTTTCATCCAATATAGGCAATAAAGGATACGCTGTTTGTATAAAGTCTTGTCCTTGCTTTCCAACATAAGCCATCCATATTGCACCCAAACGCATTGGGATTTGTAGTGCATCTCTCAATCCCAATTTAGAATCGTCTACGTGAATCCATCGCATTAAAGGCTGCTCCTGTATATGTTGCATAATCTGTTCTTTACCCAAGTATTTTTTAAGACGCAAAAAGATCTCTACGTCAAACAACCAGCGGCTCACAAAAGGACGTCCATAGGCTACAGGTACGATACTACGGGCAAATACTTTTGCACCACATTGGGTATCACGTATAGGCAACCCCAATAGCATTAGGATAAACTGTTTGACACATTTTGAAAACATGTTTCTAAAAAAATCCCGCTTTATGTTTCCCTGCTTTCCCAAGTTGCGCGAACCAAAAACAACAGATACTTTTTCTTTCTTTAATGTCCTTACCAAATCCTTAAAATCTCTAAAATCTGTAGAAAGATCGGCATCCATAAACCCTATATAACCTATGCCATCTTGTCTATATAAGAAGCGCACTCCCGCACGTACTGCAGCTGCTTTCCCCGCATTGCGTTTTACATCTACAATACTAATGCGATTAAACGCTTGTTGTTTCATAGCGTGCAATACATCAATCGTATCATCTGTACTGCCATCATTTACAAAACATAAATGATAGCGGTCATGCGTTTTAATAAAATTGACAAAAGCCTCTTGATTGAGTCGTTGTGCTTCGTTATAGCAAGGGATAATAATTCCGGTTTTCATGATCTTTAATTTTTTGGGGCAAACCATTGTTTAACACCACAAACATAGCCGGGGAAGCTGCGCAACTGCATCCCTTTTCGATAGATGGCTGCTTACTGTAGATGAATGTCATTTATCGACAGATCGACCATTGACCGAAATCTATATCTTTGATTATCTGACTATACCGATATATTGTATAATACTATGAAGCAACAAAAAACAAATAAATACCTCATCGCAGCCCTCCTATTAGGATTGGTTTTTCATGGGAGTAGTATGTTTTTTACGCTAGAGAAAACATACGATGCATTGATTCATTTGTTTTTTGCAAATCACTATACCTCCAGTTGGTTTGAACCCTGGAATTACAGTTGGTATACTGGCTTTACCACTATGGGATATCCGCCATTAGTGCACCAATTAATCGGATTATTCTCCT
>CAZDFA010000213.1:0-2236 GCA_964504555.1 uncultured Flavobacteriaceae bacterium
GGTGATTCGTTTCATAAAACTATCCAAACCTACTCCACTATACTGTTTGGCGTATCCATTTGTCGGCAAGGTGTGATTGGTACCAGAAGCATAATCTCCAGCACTCTCTGGAGTATAATTCCCAATAAATACTGAACCTGCATTTTCAATACCCTGGCTATAAAACTCTTCATTTTCGGTACAAATAATAAAATGCTCCGGACCATACGTATTGATTAATTCCAAGGCCGTTTGATGATCTTTTACTAGAATCCCCTTGCTATTTTGAATAGCTTTTTCGGCAATATGCTTCCGCGAAAGCGATGCCAATTGTGATTCCATTTCATTAGCCACCTCTTTTAACAAGTCTTGAGAAGTAGTTACTAGGATCACTTGGCTATCTATACCATGCTCTGCCTGACTTAATAAATCACTAGCTACAAAGGCTGGATTTGCTGTATCATCAGCCACAATTAATAATTCTGAAGGTCCCGCTGGCATATCAATGGCAACGCCATACTTAGTGGCAAGTTGTTTGGCTACTGTGACATATTGATTGCCTGGTCCAAATATCTTATACACCTGTGGGATGCGATCTGTGCCAAAAGTCATAGCAGCAATTGCTTGTATACCGCCAACGCGGTAAATAGTTTCAATACCACACAATTGTGCCGTGTAGATTATTGCTGGATCAATATGTCCTTCATTATTTGGTGGGGTACAAAGCACTATAGTTTTACATCCTGCGAGTTGTGCCGGTATAGCTAACATCAAAATACTGGAAAACAATGGCGCCGTACCGCCAGGAATATATAGTCCAACTTTTTCAATTGGTTTTTTTTCTTGCCAGCAATAGACACCAGGAATAGTTTCTATTGCTATAGACTCTGTTTTTTGAGCCTTGTGAAACTTCGTGATATTGTCTTTGGCTAAGCTAATGGCATTCTTTAGATCTTCAGGTATGCTTGCCGATGCACTCGTAAAAAATTCTTTAGGCAATTTGTAGTCTACTAAGGAAACTCCATCAAATAAAGAAGTGTATTTATTCACCGCCATATCTCCTTTTTGTTGTACTTCTTTAAATATTTCTAGCACCGTGTGTTCTATATCCTCAACGGTTTGTGTTGGCCTTTTTAGAAGGTTGGTCCAAGTTTCCTTAGTTGGATATTCGATTATTTTCACTTTTTGAGCTCTTTAGTTTAGTTTAAATCACCATTTTTTCTATTGGACACACAAGAATACCTTCCGCACCAGCTAACTTGAGTTCATCAATGACTTCCCAAAACTGGTTTTTGTCCAATACTGAGTGAACACTACTCCATCCCTCTTGTGCCAGTGGCAATACCGTTGGACTGCGCATTCCTGGTAAAATATTAATAACAGCGTCTATCTTATCATTGGGTACATTCATCAAAACGTACTTGGATCGTTCTCCTTTTAAAACCGCTTGTATTCTAAAACGTAGCTTCTCTAGTATCGCTTCCTGCTCAGGAGCAATTTCAGGAGATACGGTTAACACTGCTTCAGATCCGGCAATTACTGCAACTTCTTTTAGATTATTTTTAAATAAGGTGCTACCGCTAGAAACAATATCACATATACCATTTGCCAAGCCTATATTTGGTGCTATTTCAACAGATCCATTAATGATATGCAGGTCTGCTTCAATATTATTCTTCTTAAGAAAATTCTTTATGGTATTGGGATAAGAAGTGGCAATACGCTTATTCTGAAAATAGGATAAATCAGTATAGTCTATATTCTTAGGAATAGCTAAGGATACGCGACACTTTGAAAATCCCAATCGCGTAGCAACTTGAAGATCATTTCCTTTTTCAACCAAGGTATTTTCGCCTAAAATGGCTATATCTACAACGCCATCTCTGAGATATTGCGGGATATCTCCATTGCGCAAATAAAATATTTCTAGTGGAAAATTACGTGATCTAGCCTTAAGCTGATCTTTGCCATTATCTACAGCTATACCACAGTTTTTAAGGAGTCGCAGAGACTCATCATGCAACCTGCCAGACTTCTGAATCGCTATCCTTATATTATCGTTCATTATAATTCAATTTTAGTCATATAATAAAAAAACCCGTTTGAATAGTTCAAACGGGTTTTGCTTATGCTGATACATACCAAAGTCACCTCGTCTGAACGGAGTCGTAACTATGGTGATGATGTAATACTATTAATTTCAAAACGGGGCAAATGTATCTTCTTTTCATTGTTAAAAACAAGTGAATAACAGAAT
>CAZDFA010000214.1:0-2214 GCA_964504555.1 uncultured Flavobacteriaceae bacterium
TCCAACACCAAATTGGAAAATGCAATCTACATATACAGAAAGTCGGGTTTTATTGAGGTACCTTTAGAAAAAGATGGTATATACGATCGTGGTAACATCAAAATGGAATTGAAATTATGAGAACATTTTTATCACTGATTCTACTTTTCATTTTAATAGGTTGTAAAAAAACTACTGATGCAACTGCTCAAAAAGTAGCATCAATAAAAACAACACATTTAAAAGAAACTTCTATTGTAGTTAAACCTATACAGCATGCAACCATGTTGCTTCAATGGGGAGAAACCACTATTTATATAGACCCTGTTGGCGGTGCTAAAGCTTTTGAAGGGGATTCTGAACCAGATCTTATACTAATTACGGATATTCACGGTGATCATTTTAGTTTAAGTACGCTTGAAGAATTAAACACCAGTAATGCTAAAATAATGGTACCACAGGCTGTGGCCAATAAAATCCCAGATAATTTTGCTCCACAAATAGATGTACTCACAAATGGGAGCGAAAAAGAGCGTTTTGGGTTTAACGTCACCGCCATACCTATGTATAATCTTAGAGAAGAAGCATTAAAATTTCATACGAAAGGTCGTGGGAATGGTTATGTTATTGAGAAAGCTGGAAAACGAGTTTATATTTCAGGTGATACTGAAGATATACCAGAAATGAGGGCATTGCAGGATATTGACATAGCCTTTATTTGTATGAATTTACCATATACCATGACTGTCAACAAAGCTGCTGAGGCCGTTTTAGATTTTAAACCAAACAAAGTATATCCTTATCATTATAGAGGTACTGATGGATTAAGTGATGTTACTTTATTTAAATCAATCATTAACGAAGCAAATTCTGATATAGAAGTTATACAACTAGACTGGTATTCTAACTAAAAAACCTCAATACTTGCGTATTGAGGTTTTTTAATATGCGATTAGCAGTTAGTTAGACACTATCGCAATTCAAAAGAGCTTTGGGCTATTAAAGATACTCCGTCAAAAACATTTACTTTATATACTCCTGCAGGGAATTTATCTCCACTAGGACCTACGTTTTCACAAATATCTAAGGCTTCATTGTCGTAATAAAACTTAGAAATTGTACTATATCTAATAGTCTCTTCTCCATTGCTATATTCTTGATTGACTCCTAAAACTTGTTTCTGAGGATCAACAACTTGAACAAACAATTGTTTGTCTCCCGCTTCAGCTAACCTATTTTGAGGAACCGTATAACAAGTTCTTATTTTATCAACACGTCTGGCTTTGTCATTTTCTATCAATCTTCCTGATGAACGTTCAATAACTCCATTAACTTTTACTTTATTGGCTGCTAATGCCTGACCTAAAGCAACTCGTTCTGTTAGTTTAGTATTTTCTAAAAATAATGAATCACCAACTCCTCGTTGCACTTCTAACTCAAAACTAGTACTATCTATACGCAAAGCTAAAAGTTTGTTACTACTTCTTAAAGAATCATTCTGAGCAAATAAAAAGTCACGCTCTTTACGCAACTTAAATACTTCATTGCGATATTTCCCTAAAGAGGCGATAGTGGCATCTTTGGTACTAATATCTGAAATCAGGTTTTCTATACGATCACGAGCATCATTCAACTCTGTATCTTTAAGATTATTCTCTTCTATAACCAGATCATATTTATCAACCATTTCTTTAAGGTCACCAAGCACAACATTCTTCTCTTGCGTTAATTGTTGTTTGGTATCTTTTTCTTTATTATATAATTTATAGGCGAATGCCCCAGCACCTACAAGCAATACAGCAAGTATTCCTGTAATAATTTTGATACCATTTCCGCTACTATTTTGTGTTTCCATAATTTTTAGTTTTAGATTATTGTTTTAATGGTTACTTACTTAAACGTTAAGAATTAACATTTGGTTTTTTTACATCTCAAAAATACACATACTTAACCTTAAGTTAGCATTGTATTTTTAATCAAAATACTCAAAATAAAAGTCTTCTACACTAGATTAAGAAGACTTTTATTAATGGTTAATCATTACGATTAATTGAATACTTTACCAATTAATACATTTATTCGACCTCCACATTCCATATTCCTAAATCCTATTATTTTCAAAATTAAAATCATCATTCCTAGGATTGCCGTCTATGCCAAAATTTGGATCAAAAGAAATGTTCAAAATGTACTTTGCCAGAAATTCTCCTTCTGCAGGTGATGAAGCGTTCCCAA
>CAZDFA010000215.1:0-2198 GCA_964504555.1 uncultured Flavobacteriaceae bacterium
GCAGTAGCATTTACCAATACAGTGGATGAACTATATAAAAAAGTATTTCAAACACATCCCGCACAAACTCCTATTCAAGCCTCAAAAATTGTAGACGAAGTTCTCAATAATGATTTAATTAAATCTATTTTAGACTATTAAGGGTTGCGCGACTGATTATGCTTCTGCCTGCCAGTGCGGCAGATTCACAAAAGCGTAATTACAAAGAATGCAACAGAGTAGATGCCTGGCATATCGCGTACTGTTAAGAATTTAATTGGGAGGCCAAATGGCAACAACAACATACTCATTTGACAAGATTATTGATAGGGAAGGAACCAATGCCATGTCACTTACAGGCTATCGGGACTATCTTTTTGATCCAGAAGAAGACTTAAGAGGCATCTATCCTGAAGTAGATTTTATTCCCATGTGGGTGGCAGATATGGAGTTTGCCATTGCCCCTAAGATCATTGCTGCGATGGCAAAACGATTAGAACATCCGTTACTTGGATATTCTATGGTGGCCGATCAGACGTATGCTAAAGCCTTTCAGCAATGGTGTATAGATCGGTATGGTTGGGAATTTGACAAGGAGCATTTAGTACACGCAAAAGGCGTTATTCCTGCATTGTATGAATTGATTGGTATTCTTTGCAAACCGGATGAAAAAGTACTCATCGTAACTCCGTCTTATGCCTTTTTTAAGCATGGTGCAGATTATAACGGGATAACTCATGTTTGTTCAGATCTGATTCTAAAGAATGACAACTATGTGATGGACATGGAGGATATCGCTAACAAAGCCTCAGATGACAAATGTGTCTTAGCCATATTTTGCAACCCACATAATCCTACAGGTAGGGTATGGTCTAAAAAAGAATTAAAAGAATTTGGAACCATCTGCTTAGCTAATGGATTAACGGTCATTACAGACGAGATTCATTGTGATCTGTTGCGCAACAAGCTTTCTTTTACCCCTCTTGCTAGTCTTTTTCCCGATTCTGATCAGATCATTACGTGTATGGCTCCCAGTAAAGCCTTTAATCTGGCAGGCAATTTATTTGCAAATATTATCATACCCAATACAGGTTTAAAAAACGCCTATAACCAACGTTATTTGCCTGTAGAAAATCCGTTGAGTATTGTAGCGGCTCAGGCGGCTTATACGCAGGGACATCAATGGTTGGCTGCATTGAAGGACTATTTAGACGAAAATTTCAAATATTTAAAACAACAATTAGACACCCATCTCCCACATACAAGATTTGTTATACCTGAGGCAACTTATCTCGCTTGGGTAGATGTAAGTTACTACCTTCCCAAAGGAGAAAATCTTACCCTTTTTTTTGCTCGTAAAGCTGGTGTGTTACTAGAAGGAGGGGATATGTTTGTTGCCAATGCAAATGGTCATATACGTTTAAATATTGCGTCTCCCAGAATACGTTTAGAAGAAGGAATACGCCGTGTTATTACAGCTATCCAGAACCATAACTCTTAAACCTATATATATGACAATAGCTCGTAAATCATTAATGTTAGTTGGTATTATAGTGTTAGCTCTTTTTATTATTTGGTCTTTTAAAACAACCCCTATAAAAAAGAAAGTGGTAGCAAATAATGCAGAAGCCATAATGACACAAGACAGTCTTTTTAATGCCTACTGGTATGGAGGTAAAGCTGAAATTAAAACCTATCACTTAACACAATCGAGATATGGTGAATTGCACGAAGGAAGAGCAACTGTCATCTTTGTGGCACAGCCCTTCTTAAAAGAAAAGGGAGTCAAGCCAAACCGTCCACATAAAGATCAGGTGCAGGTTCTCAAAATGAATCTGCTCAAGAAATTTGGCACGGGTATCTACCCATACTCCATGATGCTATCTACATTTACACCACTAGAAGAACCACAAGGGGTGATTAAAGCAACAGCTTCTGGGCAAGAATGGTGTGGTCATATATTCTCTCAGATGAACCAAAAAGAAGAGGCTTATGATGTGGTTTCATATTCTTATTTTGAGGAAGAAGGTGATACACAATTTACATTGCTTGATGTTTTTACAGAAGATGAAATCTGGTCACGCATTCGTATGGATTACAAACGTCTACCTCAAGGGGAAATACAAGTTATTCCGGGTTTGTATTATACACGAATCGAACAGCATAAGCATAAGATTGAAAAAGCTACTGCCCAGCTTACTATTTCTAAAAATCAAGGC
>CAZDFA010000216.1:0-2148 GCA_964504555.1 uncultured Flavobacteriaceae bacterium
TTCCCAGTTCCTGACAAACCGAAGAATATAGCTGTTTCTCCATTTTCACCAACATTTGCCGAACAGTGCATTGGGAGCGTATTCCTTTCTACCGGAAGAATAAAGTTAAGAGCGGAAAAAATACCCTTTTTTATCTCGCCCGTATAGCCTGTACCACCAATGATTATCGTCTTTTCAGTAAAACTTAGTATAGCAAAATTTTCCTGTCTAGTACCGTCAATTTCAGGATTGGCAAGAAAACCTGGTGCATTCAAAATGGTCCATTCCGAATAAAAATCTACTAACTCAGCATCTGAAGGTCTCAAAAACATATTGTAAGCAAACATGTTAGACCAAGGATATTCATTAATCACGCGAATGGGCAAGCGATATCGTTCATCTGCACAGGCATAAACATCTCTCACATAAACAGCTTTGTTGGATAAATAGGCTGTTATTTTTTGCTTCAAATTATTAAAGTCTTCCTCTTTAAAAGGAATATTAATAGGACCCCACCACACTTTTTCGCGGGTCATATCATCTTTAACAATAAAACGATCCATTGGCGATCTTCCTGTGAATTTTCCAGTATTAATAGCAAGTGCACCAGAACTACTTGTACTACCCATCCCGCCATCTACAGTTAGTTGGTGCAGTTCTTTGGCAGATAATTGATAGTGGACGGTAGCATTGTGGATTCCATAAGGAGATAACGAAATCGATTTCGTAACAGGAGCATTCGCTTCCATAAAAATGGGCTTTTGTTGCGTTGTTATTGGCAACAAAAATAAGCATTACCGATAAGTTGACCACTAGTGAATCTAATTATCTCCACCCTTTTTTAAAAAGTTAACAAACAGGACGATCCAGGCAGCAATTAGTAAGGTGCCTCCAAGTGGAGTAACAGGTCCTAAAATTTTAAAATCAAAGGCTGTCACAGTATTTGTGGCTAGAAAATAAATAGAACCAGAGAAACATAATATTCCGATAACTAATAGCCAGAAAAGGATGCGTTTTGTTTTTTCGTTAAGCGCGAAAAAAGATACAATCAGCAACAAAAAAGTATGATAAAATTGATACATTACACCAGTTTTATAGGTATCAATTGCAGCGCTATCTATATGTGTTTCTAGACCGTGTGCTCCAAAAGCCCCAAGAATAACGGCAGTTGCTCCAAAAAATGTTCCTGCTAACCTCAATTTTTTATTCACGAGCTAGATTCTTTATTATGGAATGTTAATTGGTTAAATTCGTTATACAAATGTACAACCAAAACTATCTATGAGAACTATTTTGGTTATTGGAGCGGGTAAATCTACTTCCCAACTTATTAGCTACTTACTAGAGAAGTCAGTTACAGAAAAGCTAACTATTACCCTGGGTGATATCTCTCTATCAAATGCTGAAAAATTAATAAATGGACATCCTAATGGCCACGCGATTAAGTTGGATGTATTTAATGCAGGACAGCGTCAAGAAGCCATACAAAAGGTAGATATAATTATATCTATGCTACCTGCGCGATTTCATATTGAAGTTGCCAAAGACTGTATTGTATATGGAAAATCATTAGTTACTGCCTCCTATGTGTCTAAGGAAATGCAGGCTTTAGACGAAGAAGTAAAAGCTAAGGATCTTGTATTTATGAACGAAGCAGGCTTGGATCCTGGAATAGATCATATGAGTGCGATGCGGGTGCTTGATCGCATACGTCAACAAGGTGGTAAAATTTTACTTTTTGAATCTTTTACGGGCGGACTAGTTGCTCCAGAAAGTGACACCAATCTTTGGAATTATAAATTTACATGGAATCCAAGAAATGTGGTACTCGCTGGACAAGGAGGTGCAGCAGAGTTTATTCAGGAAGGCACTTATAAATATATTCCCTATCAACGCCTTTTTAGAAGAACAGAATTTTTAGATATTGAAGATTACGGACGCTTTGAAGCCTATGCCAACCGTAATAGTCTGAAATACCGTAGTATTTATGGCCTCAATGATGTGCTTAGTCTATATCGGGGTACTATACGTAGAGTAGGGTTTTCTAGAGCTTGGCATCTATTTGTAATACTGGGAATGACAGATGATAGCTATATACTGCAGGATACAGAAGAGATGAGTTTTCGACAATTTACTAATCTTTTCTTGCCATATTCTCCTACAGACTCT
>CAZDFA010000217.1:0-2140 GCA_964504555.1 uncultured Flavobacteriaceae bacterium
GTATAGTAATACCAAAAAGCATTGCAACAAATAACACTTTACAAGACTCAAGAAAAGTACTTGGAAAGTATGGATACGTGTATGGAGTAATGAGTCTTCCCCCTGAAACATTCACTTCAACAGGTACTCAGACAACCACTATTGTTTTATTCATCAAAAAATACAAGAGCAAGACTGAATGTGATGACCCGATTAATGTAGCTCTTGCAACTATAGATAATGTTGGATTTGATTCTACAGGAAGGGCGCGGCCTGGCAGTCAGCTGCCATCATTCGCAGATTCAATGAAACGAGCGTTAGATAAAGGTAAGTCTAACGACTTGGTTCAACTTATTGATTTAGGGAAAAAAAATGAAACCTTCGAAAATCTTTCTGATATTTTTATAGCCAAAATAACCAATAAAAATGATCTATTGCTATCAGATGTTGTTGAGTTCATAGGGACTGGTAGAACCCCTGCAAGAAAAGCTTATTCCGAGAGCGGTAACTTTCTCATCAAAGTAGGAAACTTGACTGGTTCTGGTATAAATTGGGAGGCAAGAGATAGGAACTTCATTGGAGAGGAAGAAATATTAAAAAGAAAAAAAGCAAAAAAACCACTCTTACTGAAGAGTGGAGATATATTACTTACCTCTTCAGCACATAGTCCTGTATATATTGCTAAAAAAAGCGATATATTTAGCGGAATTCCAAGTTTTGTAAACACTAAGCACGTTTCCTATGTAGGAGAAGTCATGCTCATAAGAGTCAAAGAAAACAAAATCGATCCCTACCTTCTCTTGGCTTTCCTTAGGTGCAACTCTACTGTCAGTACTATCCAGAAAATGGTCAGGGGTCAAACAGCACACCTTCATCCGAACGATTTAATGAGGCTTATTTTGCCGCAAGAATTATTCAAGAAAGGTAGCAAATATGAGAAGGTTTCTCTCTTGTTAAAAGAACAAAATATACTCAATGAGAATATGAATGATTTAGTAGCACAGCAAAATAAATTACTAAATTAGTATCGAAATGGCGGCGCGCCTTGCCGCCATTTTTATCTTCTTTGATATTTTTGTTTTTCTTCTGCTATTTTATCTGTATCTCTTAATAAAAGCCGCGCTCTTGTATTTTCATTGATAAAGGGCAATGCTTTCTTTACTTCTTCTTTGTCGAGCTTTTTCTTTGAAATTAATTCGTTAAAAGTATCAAATGTATATCCATTTTTTAGTTGATAATTTATTTCATATTCATTTTCTTGGGCTACAATTGTCCTTAGCTCATCATGGTTAAGCAACTCAATAGGCATAGGTTCAGATATAAGTGTGCTACGGTCTTCTTTTGGAGAAACTAGTAGTTTTATATCAATTTTTGGCTTTAAATCTGCGTTTTCAACAATTGCTTCAAAAACCTTGACGGGGTTGCATAAATAAAACTGATAACTAAAGGGCCAAAAGTTTTTTGGGGCTGGTGTCTTTTTTGGGTTCTTCTTGATATGTTCTATGAATATTTTGTGGTAATAATTCTCCATTAGTATTTTGAAATTACTGTGCCTTTTACCGTTATTCCATAGCTCAAATGCTTGGAATCTAATTGAGGAAAAATCACCTTTGTCGTAGTTCGGATAATCTGATATTGTCAAAAATACTCTTTCGATTTTATTGGTTAATAAATCAAGCTCATCTTCAGATTTAACTGAAAATAACCATTTACTATCATTCATTCGATTTATTTTTTTTGAGCCGCAATGCGGGCAGGCAAGCTCAATACGAAGAAGCTTTTTCTTACACTCTTTACAATTATCTAATTGGTCCACTCTGCTACAAGATTTTATTTCAGTGCCGTCTTCTAGGTCATCACCTCTTGCTCCGGTTCTTACCCCCTCAACACCAGTAATTAATGACGCTAAGTGCTGGCCTGGGTAGCCAATTTTCATATTCGGTGTTTGTTTAGTCAATTTTGACCAGTCAAGAGCTTTAACTCTAGGGTCTAATACTAGCTCCTTGAGTAATTTTAAAATCCTATTGTGATTATCATCTATTTTTATAAATTTATTATTAGGCTTCAAGATACTTCCTTTTTTGATTGGTAATGATTGATGGCAGCTAACAGTTTATTCTCCGACACTATGTCGGATAACACATTGTCGTTTATTTCTGGA
>CAZDFA010000218.1:0-2048 GCA_964504555.1 uncultured Flavobacteriaceae bacterium
AATATACAATAAATAGTCTTTTATTAAATAAGCTATACTTAATATGTTGTCGTAAAACTAAACTTGGCTTAATATTAACACCTCTTTGTTTAATGTAATGGTCTTAAACCCGACAAATTAATTAATTTTGTACTTTCAAATAAACATTAAACCTAAAGAATTTAATACCATGAAAACCAAACTATTATTTGCCTTGTCATTCATTTTACTAATGAATTTTACTTCAAATGCCCAGAGTGTATTTTCTGGTGAATTTGAATCAGAAAGTTTCTTTGCTACATTCGAAGGAGATTGGGAAATTGTTAAAACAGACAGTGGATTTAAAGTAATCTTCAAAGATAATTTTGATTCTAAAAAAGCTCCTGATTTAAAAATTTTCTTATCCAAACTTGATTTTGATGATATCAATGCAAAAAATGCAGCAAATAAAGATACATCTACCTTAATAGCTCAATTAAAAAAATATGAAGGTGCGATGGAATTTGCATTTCCGGCGGGAGTAGACCCTAATGATTATAAGTCTATTATTGTACACTGTGAAAAGTATACAAAATTATGGGGTGGATCACCGCTTAAATAATTATAGCCAAAAGCGCTAATAAAAAAAGTCCCCGGTGCATTGCATCGGGGACTTTTTTTTATAAGACTATGTATGTGCATTTGATTATTTATAGAATAGATAAGTCAATTGTTTTTAGGGATTAAATCACAAAACCAAAACCCCATATCTTTTGCTGAAGTGTTATCTCCACTAGGACGCTTATATTCACGATACACTTTTTCTCCTATTTCAAAGGCTATTGGCTGTTTAAAAATAGGACCATCAAAACAGAAGGTATGGAACTCTCCATGTTCGCCGCAAGGATCAACATTTTGGGGAAGGTCATTAATAAAACCTTGATCTATTTCTCGCCCCACAAAAGAAGCATCCAGTAGTTCTGCCTTGATGCATATCACAATGGTTCGAAAGCCTAAATCCAATAATTCTTGTAATAAAGCTTTGGTATCTTGTTTCCATAATGGAAATTGACATTGTATTTCAAAGGCGTCTAATTGTTGTTCTCTATAGGTTTTAAGATCTTCTAGGAAGATATCTCCAAAGCCCGCTTGCGTATATCCCTCGGTCTTTAAAGCAGTGACTGTTTCGGTCATTTTTTTAGTATAGACTTCCATGGTTGGTTCTTCGGGAAGTTCTATAGTACGTAATGGAAGACCTATTGCCGCTGCTTGCTTTTCCAGTAAGGATCGTCGTAATCCATGCATAGATACCCGATTATGATGTGCATTGATAACGGTGACTAAAAGCTCAACATTAAAATTTGCACCCTGTTGCAATTTATATAATGCTAGTGAAGCATCTTTGCCAGAACTCCAGTTAAAATAGGTTTTATGCGTATTTAAAGCCATGGATTATTCATTTAAAACAAGTTTTGTATTATATTTAGAGTATTAAAATGCTTATGAGAATATTTATTTGTTTAGCTACTCTTTTTGTTTCGCTCAATATAACGGCGCAATCTTCTTCAGTTTCTGGTGTATTAAGTATTGATGCCATTAAAACTACTCCAACCATTAAGAGTTTAAGTTTAGTTGTTGATCAACCAGACCCAACATATACTGTCCGTTTTACGCGCTTGCCTAATATTGATGGGGTTAAAACATTTTCTGTTTTCAACAAAACTACTGGCTTAAATGATGTATTCATTGTAACTGGAGGCAATCAAATATATAGCACATCTTCTTTACTCGTGGATAATGTGAGGCCTAGACAATTTCAGCGAGTAGATTCTTTTAATCCTAATGCAACTGGAGATATTGGTAGTGCAATACTCAATGGTGTTTTGGAATTAATATTCAACTAATCCGTTTTTTGGATGGCATCCAAAAAAGGAGCCATTTCTAGTAATTCGATATCATCACGTTTTCGTAACTCTCGCATAAACCAGACTTTATGTCCTGCTCCATAGGTGATTAAAATTCGCTTGCCTTCATACCGATGCTTTTCTAACGCCTTTTCAATATGCCAATAATGTGCAATATTAATATTG
>CAZDFA010000219.1:0-2032 GCA_964504555.1 uncultured Flavobacteriaceae bacterium
GAGATCCTCTCTTGTCTCGTTGGCTTGGAGAAGTGTAATAGAGACAAGTATATAGTGTTTTATTACTGATTTGAATTGTGTTTCAGAGCTATATCAAAAAGAAATTTATGTTGAACTAACATTAAGTTAACTGTATATCCACAAGTTTTGTGTTAAAGCAAATAGCACATTACCTTTGACTCGTGTTTGACAAAAAAGACATACGTACCTATAGCAAAGATCAATTACGAGAGTATTTTGTGACCAATGGCGAGAAAGCTTTTCGTGGAAATCAAGTATATGAATGGCTTTGGCAAAAAGGAGCACATAGCTTTGATGTAATGACCAATTTGTCTAAAGCCACCAGAACCTTTTTGGATACCCATTTTGTAATTAATCACATTGCTGTTGATTATATGCAGCAAAGTAGTGATGGCACTATCAAAAATGCGGTAAAGCTATTTGATGGATTGGTAGTAGAGTCGGTGTTGATTCCTACAAAAACAAGAACCACAGCCTGTGTATCTTCTCAAGTAGGCTGCAGTCTGGACTGCAAATTTTGTGCTACCGCACGCTTAAAAAGAATGCGCAATCTCAATCCAGATGAAATCGTAGATCAAGTTGTAGTCATAGACCAGCAGAGTAGGTTGTATCACAATAGGCCTTTGTCCAATATTGTTTTTATGGGTATGGGAGAGCCTTTAATGAATTACAATAATGTCAGTAAAGCTATAGATAAGATTACTTCTCCCGAAGGGTTGGGGATGTCACCCAAGCGTATTACACTATCAACCTCTGGCGTGCCTAAGATGATTAAAAAAATGGCCGATGATAATGTCAAGTTTAATCTTGCCGTATCATTACACTCCGCTATACAAGACGTGCGTTCTACCATTATGCCATTTAATGAAAAAATGACCCTGCCTGAACTTGAGGAAGCTTTGTCATATTGGTATTCAAAAACGAAAAAGCCGGTCACCTATGAATACGTGGTTTGGAGCGGTATTAATGATACTCACCAAGCAATACAAGCATTAGTACGATTTTGTAAAATCATTCCTTCTAAAGTAAATATTATTGAATACAATCCTATTGATGAAGGCGACTATCAACAGGCGTCCTCAGAAGTCATTAACAATTACGTACGCTTTTTAGAAAAGAACAGAATTACCGTTACAGTGCGTCGTTCTCGCGGTAAAGATATTGATGCGGCTTGCGGCCAGTTAGCCAATAAGCAATAAAAAAAGCGACCTGAAGGTCGCTTTAAAGTATATTAATGTGTGAGTGAAATTATCTTTTCACAAATTTAACTGCCGTTTCAGTACCTTCAACACCAACTCTAGCAATATAGATACCAGAACTTAGTCCGTTCATATCTACAGTTTCAGAAGTACTAGAAAGGCTTCTAGATAATACTTCCTGCCCTGTAATGCTATAAACAGCTATATTATTAAAAGGTATTGCAGCTCTTAGATTTAAAACATTATTTGTGTCTAAGAAAGAAGTAAATCCTTCTATCACGTTGTCTTCTAGTGATAATGTATCGTCACCTGCTGCAATAGCAGTATCTGGAGTGGCGTCAAAGGCAAATCCAGTTACGGTAAAATTGCCAGAATCTACACTTTCGAGTCCAATCCAACCAAAATGAGTATTGCCTCCAACGTCGAAAGAAACACCTACAAAACCATCAGGCTGCGTTCCTGCAACACAAAAACTATTATTAAAACCTGTACTACCATAACAAAGATCTCCAAAAGTTTGGAACGAATTTCCAGAACTAATAAGTGTTCCTTCACTTAAATTGGTAGCGTAGTAAAAACCAGCATTGGCAACTCCTACAACAGTGCCAGAAGCTCTTGTAAATACACTTGACTGTAGTATTGTAATGTCATCTGTACCATCATCATTAAAATCAATAGCAAAACTATCTCCAGCACCACCAACAAAGTCAGGATCTACATCAGTAAATACTACTTGTCCAGAAGCATCAGAAAGCCCTGCAATGGCTAATGACAATGCACTATATTTGGCTAAATTTTTAGATAAGTTAGAT
>CAZDFA010000220.1:0-1936 GCA_964504555.1 uncultured Flavobacteriaceae bacterium
CCAAAATGCGTAAGGCGTTTTGAGCCATGTCTGCAATATTACCAACGTTAGATAAATAACCGGTAACTCCATCTATATTTACTTCGGCGATACCTCCAGCGTTACTAGATATTACAGGTACTTTATTGGCCATTGCTTCTAAAGCCGCTAAACCAAAACTTTCTGCTTCTGAGGGAAGCAAGAATAAGTCTGAAAAGCATAGAATTTTATCTATCTCATTACTATTACCCAAGAATTTTACTTTGTCAATGATTCCTAGCTTTTTTACAAGGTCTTCGGCATTTTTTCGTTCTTCTCCTTCGCCAACCATTAGCAATTTTGCAGGAATTTCTAATTGTATTCTATAAAAGACTTCAATTACATCTTGTATTCGTTTTACTTTCCTAAAATTACTGACATGGGTACAAATGCGTTCATCTTCATTTGCCATTAACTCCCGTTGACAATCTGTAAACCGACTAGTTGTCGCAGCAAGATCTATAAAATTTGGTATGACTTGAATTTCCTTGGTTACGTTAAATAGACGCAATGTATCTACTTTTAAGCTCTCAGAAACCGAAGTCACTACATCACTCTTATTGATACTAAATGTAACTGCTGGTCTATAAAAGGGATGACTTCCAACAAGAGTAATATCTGTACCATGTAAGGTGGTCACCATAGGTAATTGAATGCCTACTTGCAACAGCATTTCTTTGGCCATATAACCTGCATAAGCATGTGGTATCGCATAATGCACATGCAGGATGTCTATTTTATGCTTTTTGACTATTGTAACTAATTTGCTAGAAAGTGCTAATTCATATGGTTGATAATGAAACAATGGATAGTCAGGAACGTGTACCTCATGAAAATAGATATTTTCATTTAGTAGTGCTAAACGAACAGGTTGTTTATAGGTGATAAAATGAACCTCATGACCTCTTTTGGATAGGGCAATACCTAGCTCTGTGGCTACTACCCCACTTCCGCCAAAGGTTGGGTAACAAACTACTGCGATTTTCATACAAATTAGTATTTGTCAAAAATACTATATTTGACTTTTAAAAGAAAAAAATACTATATTCGACTTTTAAAAGGATTAATATTATGATTAATAAACTTCTATTTTTTTTCTTGTCATTTTAATACCCATTATAACCCAAAGTCAAGAGGTAAATTTTACCGAATTTATAGTAGATAATAGTTTTGGACAGATATTGCAAGTAGCGGTTGATGATTTGGACAATGATCAGAACTTAGATATTATTGGAATTTCTGGTGGTTCTGATGGTCTCCTAGCATGGTTTGGAGATGGTACTGGTGGGTTTTCTGAAGCTGTAATCTTAGAGAATGATCAAAGAGATGGTGGCACAGGCAATAGGCACATTGAACTTTTAGATGTTAATAATGATAGTATAGACGATATCGTAGCTACTCAGGTCGTATTTATCGAAGATCTTGGTGTTACTGCACCAGCACTGGTCTACTATATTAATAACGGAGATAGGACATTTGATAGTGGAATTGCAATAACTGATATTACCAATAGCGTTAGATCATTTGCTACAATAGACGTAAATAATGATGGATTCAGGGATATTTTATACAATAGAAATAGTTCAGAATTGGAGTTTGTAGAAAATTTAGGGAACGGCAGTTTTGCAAATCCGATAACTCTTATGAGTGGTTTTGGAAGCGGTATTGTAACAGTCGATTTTAATAATGATGATTTAGAGGACATTATAAGGGTTTTTGGCTCAATACGAATATTCATTAATGATGGTGACGGATCTTTTACAGAAAATTCTCCAGAAAATCCATCTGGCTTTAATGCCTTACAAGCTTTTCCTGTAGATATTGATGGAAATAACACTACTGATCTTTTGGTTCCTGGCCTAGGAAATACTGGAACGGGAGGAGTTGCCTGGTACTCAAATGATGGGGAAGGAAACCT
>CAZDFA010000221.1:0-1910 GCA_964504555.1 uncultured Flavobacteriaceae bacterium
AAGGTGAAGAAGAGAAAGCAGAGCCTAAGGATTCTTCCAGAACTGAAGGTGAAGAGGAGAAAAGTGATCCTAAAACCTTTTAAATTCTATTAAATATTGGATTTAAAAACGTTCTGAATACAACAGAATTATAGACCTATTTGATCTTTTTCAAGTAGGTTTTTTTATATTGGAGAGTTATTACTTGCTATGTTTAAGAATCGCATACCGTTTTCCTATTTAATTTTTGCCAGCCTACTAGTCAATTGTAATGACCTTGATGTAAATTCTTACACACATAAATCAAGTCAAGATAGTATTTCATATTATATTAAAAAGTCCAAGAATGTTCAATTTCAGAAATATGAACAAAAAGAGGCGTTAAAGAAGGCTTTAAGTTTTGCAAATAGTTTACCAGATGATTCTCTAAAAAGAAAAGTGCTTGGCAAAATTGGAAGCGCGTACATAAAAGTGGATTTACCTCAATTTTATAAGATTAATTGGGATTTGATAAAGTTCACAGAGAATATTAAAGATTCTGTCGGTAATGCCAATGCCTACTATAATATTGGCTATTATTATAATGAACTTGATCAGTTTGATAGTGCCTATACTTATTTTTTTGAATCGAAGGAAAAGTATATTGAATTAAAGCGAAATTTTGACACAGGTGATGCGCTATTGTCAATGGCCAAAATCCAGAAAAATGCAGAGGATTATGTAGGGGCAGAATCCAATACTATTAAAGCTCTAGAGTATTTCAATAGATCAAAAAATAACAAATACCTGGCAACTGCACATAATACGTTAGGCCTGATTGCTAATAGATTAGGCAATTACAAACAAGCTATCGACTATTATAATAAATACTTGTTAATAGGCGGTAATGAAGTTAATAATAAATCTTTAATAATTGCAAATAATAATATTGGTCTCGCTTACAAAAATAGCGGCCAGTATGATAAGGCTATAGTTTACTATGACAAGGCACTAGATTTTGACAGTTTACAATATAACTTTCCAGAAAGTTATGCAAGACTTCTGGATAACAAGGCATATGCACAATTTCTTGCAGAAAAAAAATTGGATTATGATGAGTTGTTTAAGGAACCATTGCGTATACGTGATAGTATAGGAGATAGGACTGGCGTGGTTGAAAGTAGTCTGCATTATGGAGCTTATTTGGCTCAAAGCGGTAAGGTAAAAGAGGCTACAAATTATATGAAGAATGCGTTAAGTCTATCGGAACAGATCCCCTATAATAAGGGCAGATTGGAAGCCTTATTAGCTTTAACCGAAATAAGCCAACCTGAGGAAGCCCTAGCTTATAGTAAAGAGCACATACGCCTAACCGATAGCCTTCAAAAAGCGCAACGTCGCTTCCAAGATCAATCTGCTAGAATACGCTATGAGTCAGATGAGCTGGAAGCGCAAAACACCAAAGTAACCAAACGATTGCGCTGGTATATAAGTACCACCTTAGGAGTCTTTATCTTAGGTCTTTTAGGATATATTATTATACAAAGACAAAACAGTAAAAAAGAGTTTCAATTTCAGCAAAGTCAACAAAAAGCCAATGAAGAAATTTATGCTTTAATGTTGGGACAGCAAGCTAAGTTAGAAGAGGGTAAGCAATTGGAAAAACAACGTGTTTCAGAAGAGCTACACGATGGCATCCTGGGGAAATTATTTGGTATACGCCTGAGTTTGGCCGGTCTTAACGGTCAGGAAGGAGAGCAGGTGGTTGAAACACGCAAAAAATTTATTGATGAATTAAAAGGTCTAGGTAATGAAATACGCCAAATATCACACAACTTACAAGGGACCATTTTTAAGGCAGATACCCTTTATGAAGATGTAATCAAAGAACTTGTTCAAGAACAGTGTGAGCGGTTTGGACTAGCTTATTCTTTTAATAGTGATGCCAGTAT
>CAZDFA010000222.1:0-1894 GCA_964504555.1 uncultured Flavobacteriaceae bacterium
AACTCACTTCTTCTGTTTAGTTGATGCTCTTCATCAGAACATTTTACGCCATTACTACATCTGTTTAGTAATTGGCTTTCTCCATAACCTCTACCTGTAAGTCGGCTTGAGGAAATACCTTGATCAATAATATATTGTATAGTAGATGTATTTCGTCTCTGAGACAAAGCTTTATTGTATGCATCTCTACCTCTACTATCCGTATGCGAGCGCACATCTACTTTTAATGTTGGAAACTGTCGCATCACACCTATTACCTTAGCTAACTCTAAAGCTGCATCTGGACGTATAAAGGATTTATCATAATCAAAATAAATAGGATTAAGTAATATTGCTAAATCGTCTCCATCTTTAACAACTAATTTTGGATTTAAGAATAAGTCTTTGACGGTTTCTCCAGATTCATCAGGTGTATTGGCCGAAGCTTCGGCAGGCTCATAGGCATCATTCTCTCCTCGCACTAAATACAATGTTGAACAGGCCACATCAATAAAACTATAACGCCCTTGCGCATCGGTAGTTGTTTTTGCTAGTACCGCATTATTTGCATCTCTTAATTGAACTTGAATTCCTGCAATTATCTCTTGAGTCTCGGAGTCTTTTACCACACCAGTAATTGACTGCTCACATTTAGGTTCTATAGGTGTTAAGCTGTAGATATCATCGTTACCCACACCATTGGCTCTATTGGTCGCAAAGTATCCCACGCCTGTTTCCTCATTGAGGATTAGACTAAAATCATCTACTTCACTATTTACAGGTTTCCCCACATTACTAACACCAGCATTCAAATCTCTTAGATTAGCTACAAAAATATCCAAACCTCCAAGTCCTATATGACCGTCACTAGCAAAAAACATTCTTCCGCTAGACGTTACAAAAGGAAATGTATCTCGACCCTCAGTGTTTACTTTGGATCCAAGATTTACTGGCTCTCCAAAGGTGTCATCTCCATTAATGGCTACCTTCCAGATATCAGAAAGACCAAGAGTCCCTGGCATATCTGAAGCAAAATACAGTGTTTTTCCGTCTGCACTTAAAGCGGGATGGGCTACCGAGTATTCTTCACTATTAAACGGAAGTTCTTGAGCTTTTTGCCAAACACCATCTTCCAGCTTACTTTTGTATAATTTTAATCTATTTGTACCTTCTGTATCATTACCCAATTTACTTTTAGTGA
The DNA here is from genome assembly GCA_964504555.1 of uncultured Flavobacteriaceae bacterium. Lineage (GTDB taxonomy): Bacteria > Bacteroidota > Bacteroidia > Flavobacteriales > Flavobacteriaceae > Dokdonia. The sequence continues at coordinate 1,181 of CAZDFA010000222.1, forward strand.
AATTATTTCTGGTAAAGTACATTACATCACCTGCATCATTAAATACAGAAGTAGATTCGTGATATTTGGTATTTATTTTTGAAGCAAACTGTTGTGGATTGCTATTTTCAACATCATCTATTATATACAAATCCAAAAAAGGCTGATCATTCCAATTGTGTTTCTTTTCATTAGTTTTTTTACTTCTATTTGAAGAAAACACTAAAGCATCTCCATAAAAAGTAGGCGCAAAGTCCTGCAACTCTGAATTAAAATTCAAGGATTGTACTTCAAATTGTCCTGATAATTTTTCAATTTCAGAAATATAATCTCTGTCACTAGAAAAAAGTTGTCCACGAGAATCTGTTGAATTAGTCGCATTAAATTTGGACATCATTTCATCAGACTTTCTATAGTCGCCAGTACTTTTTAGCGCTAAAGCATATCTAAAATAGTATTCAGCATCTATTTCATCACCTGAATTAACAAGCTTATCATACCAACTAACTGCTTCACTATATTCTGCAGTAAAGTAATATGAATCTCCAAGCTTTGCATAAATTTCTGATGAACCTTGATCGCTATTTGCAACATCTAAGTAAAGATCTCTAGCGTCTATATAGGAATAATCATCATATTTCTTTGTTGCTCTTTTAACTTGACCTTTTTGAGCAAGCACACTATTAGTGCATAAAGACACTAAAACAACTAATCCAAAAATTTTAGGTGTTATTC
>CAZDFA010000223.1:0-1836 GCA_964504555.1 uncultured Flavobacteriaceae bacterium
GCAGTGGATTTAAAGTACCGTATAAAGAAGGTGATATTGAAACCAATATTGAAGAATTAGGTGAGAAATTGGGGAGTCGATTTAATGCTTTCACAAAAGCGTATAACAAACCACTCACTTTGGCTTTTGAACCTGGGAAGTTCTTAGTAAGCGAAGCTGGTAAATTTCTGGTACAAGTAAATGTGGTTAAGCAAACGACATCTACCGTATTTGCCCAGGTAGACAGCGGTTTTAATCACTTGATTCGCCCAATGCTTTACGGCAGTCAACACGAAATAAACAATATAAGTAACCCAGAAGGGCGAGAACGCTTTTACAGTGTAGTAGGCTATATCTGCGAGACGGATACCTTTGCAAATAATAGACGTATTGCCGAAATACGAGAAGGTGATATCCTTGCTTTTAGTAATGCCGGAGCCTATTGCTTTACCATGTCCAGTAATTACAACAGCCGCTACCGTCCTGCCGAAGTCTTGTGGTATAATGGAGAAGCCCGTCTGATACGCAAACGGGAAACTTTTGATGACTTGTTACACAATCAAATCCCATTACATAAAGAAAACCTGGTGAGTTAGAAAGGAATAATACGACACGATCTTAGCATCGTGTAATACTTCTACGCCACTTTCAATTTGTATCCCTTTGGGTATGCGACTAGCATTTCTCTTACTATTGTACAGTTTGTTATCATGCTCACCCAAAAGTGATCTTGATCTCATTCTCAGCACAGACCAACAGCAGATACGCAGGGTAATTGATCAAGCCAGGCTATATGAGGTGCAAATTCTCTATTCCCAGATCAATACAGATCCGGCAGGTAATGTGAGCTTTACAGATTATAGTTTTCAATTGAATGATAGCCATTATTTTTATCCGGCGAGTACGGTAAAGCTCCCTGCGGCACTCCTGGCGCTGGAGTTTATTCAGGAAGACCCTTTTATAACTTTGGACGCCCCATATATTACCGCTAGAGACAGCCTGGATCATACTATTGCAGATGAATTTCTATTTGATCCCTAACAATTCCCGCATACATTGGTTGGTCGGTATTATCAACAAAAGCAAGCGTAAAACCCAACTTTTCGACATAAAAATTTATAGCCAATTGTACATCTCCTACCACCAATACAGGATGGATTTGAAGAAGTCTGCCTTTAGTCAAAATCAGGGAATTGTACTAGTTCTGATTTAGTTTCGTGATACTCGTTTAGAAGATCGTTCATAATAGTTACCACAGGTTTGATCTCATTAATTAAACCCGAAATTTGTCCAATTTCCAACTCCCCTTCTTCCAAATTACCTTCAAACATACCACGCTTAGCACGGGCTCTACCTAATAATTCTTTTAATTCTTCTGGAGTTGTGCCTTTTTTATAAAGGCTTGCTATTTGCTTATAAAATTGATTTTTAATAAGTCGGACTGGCGCAAGCTCTTTTAATGTAAGAGCAGTATCCCCTTCTTTGGCTTTTACTATTTCGTTTTTAAAATCAGGGTGGGCACTTGACTCTTCACTGGCTGCAAACCTACTGCCTAATTGCACGCCGTCAGCTCCGAGAGCCATTGCAGCAAGCATACCTCTCCCCGTACCTATTCCTCCGGCTGCTATTAAAGGAATGTGCAGGTTTTCCTTGACCATAGGTATCAAAGTTAATGTAGTCGTTTCATCTCTACCATTGTGACCACCAGCTTCAAAGCCTTCAGCAACCACTGCATCTACTCCAGCGTCTTGAGCTTTAAGGGCAAACTTGACACTACTCACCACATGAACAACTGTAATCCCCTGCTCCTTCAAATGTGATGTCCATGTTTTAGGGTTTCCAGCACTAGTAAATACA
>CAZDFA010000224.1:0-1825 GCA_964504555.1 uncultured Flavobacteriaceae bacterium
GATGAAATATCCCTCACAGGAGCAACAAAGCTAATAAGTAACTCCAGCTACACGATGTTATCACCTGATTATTTCGGGTTGAGTTCAATAAAACAATCAGATATTTATGGTGGAGATAGCGTGGCAGCATCTGCAAAAATATTTATGGATGTAATGACAGGCAACGGAACGGAAGCACAAAACAATGTGGTATGTGCTAATGCAGGGATGGCCATTGCAACAGTAGAAAGATTAACTCCTAAAGCAGGATTTGAAAAAGCTAAAGAATCACTAATGAGCGGCAAGGCATTAGAAAAATTGAAAAAATTACAAGAACTAAGTAAGTAGAAATATTCAGAATTTGCCACGAAGGTAGGAAACAAAATATTCAAAAACCTTCTGCGAAGGCGGAAGACTTAATAAGGATAGGAAAAATTTTAAAAATTGAGTATACTCGAAAAAATAGTAGCAGATAAAAAGAAAGAGGTAGCTCTCAAGCAACAAGTAGCCCCCCGTAATCAATTGGAGCAAAATACTTTATTTGAAAAGGATACCGTATCCCTCTCCAATGCATTACAATCTGGCTCTGGAATCATTGCCGAGCATAAGCGTCGTTCCCCTAGCAAGTCTGTTATCAACAACAGTCTAAGCGTTCAAGAAGTGGCATCGGGTTATGAAAAAGCAGGTGCCAGTGGGATGTCTGTATTAACAGACGGCAAATATTTTGGGGGCTCTTTAGATGATTTACTAGTTGCGCGTGCCGCTGTTAATTTTCCGCTACTCCGCAAGGAATTCATCGTAAATGAATACCAGATTCTTGAGGCTAAGGCTCACGGAGCTGATGCAATTTTACTTATTGCCGCCACCTTGACCAAAGAAGAAATTAAGCAGTTTTCTGCTTTCGCGAAAGCGTTACAACTCGATGTGCTCTGTGAAGCACACAATAAAAAAGAAGTACAAAATTCTATTGTAGAAACGGTAGATATGATTGGGATTAACAACCGCAATCTAAAAACCTTTGAAGTGAGTTTAGAAACCAGTAAGACCCTTGTAGAATTAATTCCTGATGATTTTGTGAAAGTTTCAGAAAGTGGTATTAGTAGTATTCAAGCTATTAATGAATTAAAGCAATTTGGCTTTGAAGGTTTTCTTATCGGCGAGAATTTTATGAAAACAACAAATCCAGGATTGGCTGCGGAAGAATTTGTTAATCAATTAATACTTCCTTCCTAAAAAAGAGGAATTGAGGGTGGTGTCAAATTTAAATTCACATACAAGCAAAAGTAAGATTCCCACTTCCGTGGGAATAAAAGTATGCGGTATGAAATACAATACTGAGTTAGTTGCAGCATTGGAACCCGATTACCTGGGGTTCATATTCTATGATAAAAGTCCACGTGATTTTGAAGGTTTGCATATTCCTCCATTGCCGAATGGTATTAAAAAAGTTGGTGTATTCGTAGATGCACCTTTAGCTTTTGTTTTGGATAAAACAAATAAATATCAATTGGATGTTATTCAATTACACGGCAATGAATCTCCAGAATATATTAAAGAACTCAAAAGCTATCACTCGGTTGAAGAGAATAGGGTCCTATCGAGCGCAGTCGAGATATGGAAAGTCTTTAGTATCATGGATCAATTTGATTTTGAAAGGTTAAAACCCTATGAAGATCTTGTAGACAACTTCCTCTTTGACACCAAAGGAAAAGCTAAAGGAGGTAATGGCTATACTTTTGATTGGAGTGTTTTAAAAGACTATCCATCAAAAACACCATTTATCTTAAGTGGTGGTATTGGACTGGATGAAATAGACAGTTTAAAAGAAATCCTGGCAACAAACTTG
>CAZDFA010000225.1:0-1818 GCA_964504555.1 uncultured Flavobacteriaceae bacterium
TAGACTAGTAATAGCTAGCATTACAGCTAATGGACATTAAACGGATATACAATTTACATTTTCATAAAATAATAGTCAAGTCATTAGGTTATTCTTATTTTCGTAAAAAAAGCAAGTAATATGTTGCGGTTTTTATTGACAATTTTATCAAGTCTCTTCTTTGCTCTGAATATTTTAGGTCAAGATTTGGCCATAGTTAAGTATAACGGTGGCGGTGATTGGTATAGTAACCCTACTTCTATACCCAATCTTATCGCTTTTTGTAATGAAAATATTGGCACGGCTATGAATCAAAAACCAGAAACCGTGGCGCCAGGTAGTGTAGATATTTTTCAATTTCCGCTATTACATATGACTGGTCACGGAAATGTCTTTTTTACTGATGAAGAAGCCGAAAATTTGAGAGACTACTTAGAAAGCGGTGGATTTTTGCATATTGATGACAACTATGGCATGGCAGAATATTTGCCAAAAGAACTTAAAAAGATATTTCCCAATAAAGAACTTACAGAATTAGCTGCAAGTCATCCTGTATTTTCTTCGGCATATCCATTTCCTAAAGGTTTACCTAAAATACATGAACACGATGGTGAACGACCACAAGCTTTAGGCATTTTTGCAGAGAATCGTTTGGTTGTTTTATTTACAACCGAGTCTGATCTTGGCGATGGCTGGGAAGATCAAGAAGTGCATAATGATCCACAAGAGGTTCGTACAAAAGCCCTTAGAATGGGTGCCAATATTGTAAAATATGCTTTCGAGAACTAATGATTTACGATTACAATTAAAGTCCATTATTTCTGTAAGTCTTGCAAAAAGAAAATAGTTTTAAGACAAAGGCTACTTATCACTTGGGATTAATAGAAAAACGTGGTTTTCATATCAAAGAAAGGTGTAATTATTGTGGAACAATTAGGGAAAGGAATATTAACCGATTACATGCTGAACTACTCATTTTAATAACTAGGGCTGCTTTTCTCCTTGCAGTGATATTAGCATTATTTTTATTAAATTTTGGATGGATTGTAGGACTCGTTTATTCTATTCCTTTCTTAGCTTGGAAACAAAAAGACATAAGAGCCAGAGCTTTTAACAATATAACGGTAAGTGACAAAACAAATTGAACATTTCCAATATACTCCAACAAAGCAGCAGAAATCCATCGTTTTACTTTGTGATACTTTAGTAAGCCCAGCTAATATTGGTGCTATTTTTAGACTTGCAGATGCATTTGGAGTTAAAGAGTTGCTTTTTAATCAATATATTGATTTGTCTAGTGAACGCTTAAAACGTACAGCTAGAAACACCTATAAAACGGTTCCTTTTCGTCAAATCAATGACATTAGTAAGGAAATTGTAAACTTTCATGAAAATGGATACACAAGTATCGCTTTAGAACTAACCCAAAAAAGTATCCCATTATCAAGGGCAGAAACGAATACTAATGACAAATTTCTGGTAATTATAGGCAATGAACGCTCTGGAATAACTGAATCGGTTTTGAATCAGGCTCAAGAACACGTTCATATAGCTATGTATGGTCAAAATAGCAGCATGAATGTGGCGCAAGCTACTGCAATTGCGTTATACCAAATTTGCAATTTGTAACAAGGTATCACTGTGAGTGACTTATACGGTTAAGTAGTATATTTAACACATGAAATCTAACACCATCACCTATGGTATTCTTAGGGCTATTGGCTTTTTGGCAACTATAGCACTCATAGGTTATTTTTTGTATCGAATACGTAGTGTATTAATTTATATAGCGATAGCTGCCGTGTTATCTCTTATGGGTAGGCCAATCATTCGATTTTT
>CAZDFA010000226.1:0-1779 GCA_964504555.1 uncultured Flavobacteriaceae bacterium
GGGGAAAGATGATTTTCATAATGATTTGATATGTTTTTTGGTTGTTGCACTAGGGAAATAAATATACCCAGAACTAAAAACAAAACTGGATAGGCTATGCCAAAAACAAACGCTGCAATTGTCTTTTTTGATGCGGTAGAATGTAACAAAAGCAATAAGCAAAAAATAAGAATACAAATGCTAAGGAGGTATATTGGGCTAGTATTTACATATTTTGAAACACCAACACCAAGTATAAAAGCAACAAGTACTTTAAATAGGCTTATATTCATTTTTTGACCCCTTATTCAGGCATCAAAGTACTAAAAATATCATTAAAATCGAATTAGACAACTAAATATCAACAAGTTGTTGTTATTTTAGATAACCCGCCTGGCTTGTACAAAAGCCTTTTTCCAATAGGATTGATTTAGATCTGAAGTAATAACACCTTTGGACGAGGTACTATGTATAAAGTAAATAAGACCATCTCGCATTTGGGTGACCAGACCTACGTGGTTGATTTGCTTGCTACTTTTATTGGTTCTAAAAAACAAAAGATCACCACTTTTAACGCTTTTTAATGGAATAGGTGTCCCTCTTTTTGCCATATCTCTAGAAACACGCGGTAGTTGGATTTCTTCTTCCAAAAATGCAGTATAGATTAATCCAGAGCAATCCATGCCCGATCTCGAAGTGCCTCCAAATGCGTATGGAGTCCCAGAGAATCGCTGGGCGTTTATAACAATACGCTCTGCCTTAGAAACATTATTTTTTTTGGATGAGACGGTTCTTTTTGAACTTCCGCAGGAAGCTAGAACGACTATAGATAGGAGTAAGAGTAGGTGTTTTGGCATAGCCAAGTATTTTGGTGCTATACAAATATCGTTGGATGATTTTCAAAAATATGCAAGGGATTTGGAAAAAAGGTAGAAGTTGTTAACCTAGTTTTTAACAGTTTGTAGAATTATGCTACTGCAGTGTTTCTAAGATAAGTTTTGCAGTTTTATCACTTGCTCCTTTCCCTCCCAAAACTTTTTCTAGTTCAAAATAGTCCTCAAAAATCAAATCACGTTTTTCAGTAGTTAGTATACGCTCAAATGCAGTTTTAAGTGTTGAAGGGTTGAAATCTTGTTGAATTAGTTCGGTAACCACAGGCTTGTTCATTATAAGGTTGACAAGTGAAATATAATCCAACTTGATGATGCGCTTGGCTATTTCATAGGAGATACGTCCTCCTTTGTAACAAACGACTTGAGGTACTTTAAATAATGCGGTTTCTAATGTTGCCGTACCAGAGGTAACCAAAGCACTATGGGCACAACTCAAGATATCATACGTACGATTCATGATGAGCTTGATAGATGAGGTTTTTAAAAAGGACTCATAAAATTTTGCTTCTTGACTAGGTGCGCCGGCAATTACAAATTGATAATCTGGATAGTCTGGTACTAGACTAAGCATTACCGAAAGCATGGTTGAAATTTCTTGTTTTCGACTACCTGGAAGTAAGGCGACAATTGGACGATCATCTAGATTAAATTCTTTTGAAAAAGTATTTTGGTCTACCTGAACTCTATTAGCAATCGCATCCAAAAGAGGATGACCTACAAATGATACATCATAGTTATACTGGTCATAAAACGGCTTTACAAAGGGCAGGATAACGTACATATAATCTATAGTGGCTTTAATGGTATTTACACGCCCAGCTCGTGATGCCCAGACTTGTGGACTGATATAATAATGGGTGCTATAGCCTTGAGGTTTTGCCCATTTGGCAATGCGCAGATTAAAGCC
>CAZDFA010000227.1:0-1693 GCA_964504555.1 uncultured Flavobacteriaceae bacterium
TCACTAGCAGATCCTAATATACTACTCAACGTCCCTTCCAGATCAGGAATGCGTAATTGTTCATTACTGCTTTTTTGATGAGCAGAAAAGTCTATAGCCACAATCTGTGCTGCCTGACTATCTCCAATAAAAAGAATGCCTTCCGGTCCAAAAGCCAATGCATGAATACTTTCAATTTCTGGATTTCCTTCACTAAATCCTTCGGTTAGGTTATCTGAAGCATAAAGGGAAGAAAAACTAAATAAAAATGCGACGAGTAGTGTTGTTAATTGTTTCATAGCAGTTGAATAATTTTGTGCCACTAAAATTACAGAAAACCAATTCTTTTACTCTAAAAAAAATGTTAAGTAGATCAAATAACGTTAAAGTTGTGTTACCCTCATTTTATTACTGTACAAAGCACTTAATTTTGATAAAAAATTAATCCATGCAATTAACAACAGCCTTAAAGAAATTTGCAGACGACAGTATGCAACGTCATCCAGGAGAAGCACAAGAAACGATGAAAAGCGCGATTGAAGCACTTAAAGCAACTGATATTCTGGAAAAAGCATTTAAAACAGGAGATATGTTGCCTAATATGACTTTAATCAATGCAAAAGGTCAGGAAGTAGCACTTCAAGATTTATATTCACAAGAGCGCTTGGTTATTATTTTTTACCGTGGCGGTTGGTGTCCTTATTGCAATTTGGAGCTTAAGGCTTTTGAGTCGGTTTTACCGCAATTGAAGGCCATAGGAGCCCGGCTAGTTGCCATTGGACCAGAGTTGCCAGATAATTCCCTAACGACTACCCAGAAAAACGAACTGTCCTTTGAAGTATTATCGGATACTGATAATGCGCTTGCTGCAAAAATGAACTTACTCTATCCGTTACCTGATGATTTGGTACAATTGTATTCGAAGTTCGGGATTGATCTTGTCGCAAATCAGGGCAACCAAGCGAACAGTTTGCCTATTGCAGCCACCTATATTATTGAAAAGGATGGTACAATTTCCTTTCATTTTTTAGAGGAAGATTACAAACTTAGAGCTGATCCCGAGACAGTATTAGCAGCTTTATAATTCACTAGTAAATGAGGTGCGTCTACTTTTTTGTTTAAGCGGTTTTCATTAAGACTACTTAATTCTTTTGAGATGCTGTAATAATAGCAGCAATAATATTACTCCAATGCCTGCGCAAATCGAAAATCCTAGAAAAAGGGGCAGGGCAGTATCTGCAATTTGATCACCGATATAGGTACTTATGGGTACCGCCATCAAGGTTGAAAATAATCCAGTAATTGCCGCTCCTATGCCTGCTATGTGTCCAACAGGCTGCATAGCCAAAGCCCTCATATTACCAAAGAGAAATCCAATACAAAAAAACTGTATGGATAGAAAAGTGAGTAAAATGTAAAGGGGTGGATTACTTGAGTTATAAAATAGCAATACGTATATGCTGGCGTTTATAAAAAATCCTAAAAGCGAAAGGTGAACGATACGGTTCATGCCATACTTTAGTACCAAGGAAGCATTTAGTAATATGGCTAGACCTAATGCTATGGCAAGTGCAGCGAAAATATAAGGGAATGCTTCTTTAAGCTCATACTGATCTTGAAATATTTGCTGCGCACTACTTAAATAAGTTAGGAAGGAACCAACAATAAAGCCTGCAATGGCTGTATATCCCATTGTTGTTGGCTGAACAAGTAC
>CAZDFA010000228.1:0-1688 GCA_964504555.1 uncultured Flavobacteriaceae bacterium
TAGCAATAATGGTTTTGGATTTATCTGCAAATGCTGCTTCACTGATGTCGGTATCCTTAAAAACATTAGGGATATCAATATCAAAATGTTTGGCAAAATCATAATCTCGTTGATCACCGCAAGGAACGGCCATTACTGCACCTGTGCCATAATTAGCCAATACATAATCTCCAATCCAAATAGGGATGGGAGTTTTAGTAAAAGGATGTTCGGCATAAGCACCAGTAAAGACCCCACTTATTGTTTTAACATCAGCCATTCGGTCGCGTTCACTACGTTTTGCCGTAGCTTCAATATAGGCGTCTACTTCAGTTTTTTGTTCTGGGGTCGTGATTTGAGCTACCAGTTCATGCTCGGGAGCTAAAGTTATAAAACTCACCCCAAAAATTGTATCTGGTCTTGTTGTAAAAACCCCTATTCTGAACTCTGAACCCTGAACTCCGAACTCAACATGCGCTCCCACCGATTTGCCAATCCAATTGCGCTGACTTTCCTTTAGTGATTCTGTCCAATCAATACGATTTAGTCCTTCGAGTAAGCGTTCGGCATAGGCCGAAATACGCATACTCCACTGCGTCATTTTTTTGCGGATCACGGGATGTCCGCCACGTTCTGAAACGCCATTTACAATTTCGTCATTAGCCAATACGGTTCCCAAAGCTGGGCACCAGTTTACTTCGGTTTCGGCCAAATAGGTTAGGCGATACTTTAGGAGTATGGCTTCTTGTGTTTTCGCGTCTGCGGTATTCCAGAAATCTGCATCAAAAATGGAGATATCATCATCACAAGCAGCTCTAATATTGGCGTTCCCTTCGGTACTAAAAGCTGCAACCAATTCAGTAATAGGTTTGGCTTTATCCTGCGTTTTGCAATACCAGGAATCAAAAAGCTGCGTAAAAATCCACTGTGTCCATTTATAATACTGAGGGTCTGAAGTGCGTACTTCGCGGCTCCAATCAAATGACAGCCCTAATCGATCTAGTTGTTTACGATATCCTTCAATCCCATTTCCCTTATTGTCAACGCCTCCCTCAATATTTACTTTGGTTGTTATTGCTGGATGTTGTCCCGTTTGTATAGCATACTGTTCTGCCGGAAGGCCAAAAGAGTCATACCCTTGAGGATGCAGGACATTAAAGCCTTTATGACGCTTGTATCGAGCATAAATATCACTGGCAATATACCCTAATGGATGCCCAACATGCAGCCCAGCGCCAGAGGGGTACGGAAACATATCCAACACATAATACTTGGGTTTTTCGCTATCATTATGGGCTTTGAAGGTTCCTTCTTGGGCCCAGCGTTTTTGCCATTTGGCTTCTATATCATTAAAGTGATATTTCATGGTATACTATTAATTTTTACGCCTTGCTGTCCACTAGGTTAGCTTACGCGAAAAATAACTTAGGATATCCTTGAGACTTCAAATAAAACCTTGATCTCATTGCTCAACAACCATCCTGTTTGGAGCGCCAAATTTACGGTTAATACAAGAAAGCAAAAAGCAGGGCGTTACTAAATTAAATGCCTTATTTTTACTTTAAATACCAACTATGGCTTCTTCTTTTGAACGGTACCAAAAACGACGATTAATGTCTTCTTACTTTTCGGTAGTACTTAGCATCGGACTGGTATTATTGCTATTGGGTGTTTTGGGCTTGTTAGTTCTCAATACCAAAAAAGTCGCC
>CAZDFA010000229.1:0-1687 GCA_964504555.1 uncultured Flavobacteriaceae bacterium
ACAATGCTAGTGTCATAATTACCGCCTGATTCAAAATGACCTCACCACCCACCATATTGGCTTTACTACCCTTTTTGCTTACCCAAAGTTTGGGTAGTACGTTACAAAAACCACTAGCTTTAACGGTTATTGGAGGGATGGCTATAGGTACCTTTATAAGCCTATATTTTATCCCTTTGGTCTATGCCTTGTTTGTGAAGGTTTTTGGGAGAAAATAGGGTGTTTGCCCAAAACTATTCTTACTCTTTTTCAACAAGAAAATATGGGGCTTGTAAATAATAAAACGTTCGTTGACCATCTGTTTTTAGTGTAGCAGAAGATTTGTGATATCCCAAATTCTTATCTTTTGTGTCTATGCGCATACTAACAAGTACAGAGTCATTTGGTTTAACATAATCACTTGGTATTTCTAGCTCCGTACAACCACAAGATTTTGTAGAAGATAAAATGCTCACAGCTTCTAAGCCAGTATTTACAAAATTGAATGATTGTACAACGATACTACCTTTTTGTATCGTATCTACAACTAACTTTTTATTACTCAAATTAAGCTCACCCCTTGTTTTTTTTAAAGGAAGATCTTGTTTTGTTTCTTTATTAATAACTGTGTTTACATCATTACCTTTTGCTTTTTCTTTTGAGCAAGCGATTAGAGAAAATGTAGCGCACAAAATGATTACAAATACGCTTTTATTAGTATTAGATCTCTTCATAACTTTACATTGAGGTCATTTTGGAGGTGATTTAAGTTTTCCTCCCATATCTTTTTTTGAGATTCCAAATATTCCTGAGTTGGTGGATTCCATATACTATTTTTAGTACTTTCAATAAATAAATCTTTTTGTTTCAATTCTCGATATTTTTCCAAAAGAGAAATTTCCTTAAAAAATGGATAGTTCTTGGAAATAGGTTGATAATCCCAATATTCCATATTGTATTTAAAAGATTTGATACGTAATCCAGACTGAACAGACCAAGAGTAATGAGGTCGGGCAATTGTATCTATATTTTTAAATGAAAAAATAGTTGTTTGTAAAAGATGCTTATTGTTCAAATCCCGAGAACGTCTTGAATTACTTAACTTAATATAACTAGGGTATATTTTATCTCCTAAATCCCTATGAGCAACTTCAATATTGTATCTAGCAATGGACTCAAAATCAAAACTACAGTACTCCTTATACAGGGTTTTAGATGTTTTATGCAACCAAAATTGACCTCTAAATCTATTGTAATCTCTAGTTTTTATCTCAAGCTTTTTGGTAATCTGCTGGTATTTGAAGACAACATAATGTTCCCCATCAAGTTCTTCTTCTCTTAATTTAGTAATTTGAAAATGTCGCTTCCCTCGTTTACTTAAGGGGTGTGCTATTTGCAAAACTCTAAAGCCGTGTAAATCACCTATTATGTTTGGGTCATATTGTAAATCTCCAAACTTTCTTTTGGATTTACTCATTACTTTAAGTAATTCTGGACTATCACTAATTCGTCTTACTTCGCTTGGGATTACAAAGTAGCCTGAAAACTGAACTTTCCAAGAAGACGCTGGCATAAATAAATGACCATCTATCTCTGTAAAATTCATAGGGTTATTATCAATCTTTATAACTTTTTTAATGTTAATCCTGTTCCAATGCGGAGGTGTTTTGTTTTTTTCCTGAAACGCTTTTCGAGCTTGCTTTAAAAA
>CAZDFA010000230.1:0-1672 GCA_964504555.1 uncultured Flavobacteriaceae bacterium
AAATGCCTATGGACAAACTTCTACACATGATGTACATGTTCATAATACAATTAATGATAGGAAGCGTATCAAAATTTTGAATTAAGATCTATGGGCGGATGTTTAACTATAGATGCAGTGCCCGCGCAATTAGATAGTATGCGACAACTATATGCACATCTATCGCAGTACGCAAAGATGCCGCCTTAGGAGAAGACGGTTCAGGTACGCCAATTGTAACTCACGGAAATCAATTTATCAATGGTGGTCAGTTTGAAACTTAGGACGGACAAACCGTATATTATGTGAGAATTTCTGACAATCCAAATGTCGACGAAACAAACGAGCCAGAATCATTTTTCAACGGTATGTTACACGCTTGTGAGATAAGCAGTATGATCCAACCTCATGTTTTATATGATGTATATTCTCGAAAATTATGAATCGGATCCAAATATTAAAAACTTGATAGATAACCTCAAGATGTATTTCGTACCAGTTGCTAATCCCGATGGATTATGTTGGAATGGAGAACTAGCGCCAAATGACGGTGCGCTTCAATCAAAAAAAATTAAATCTAGATGCTAATACAGGGAATAATGCCCTTAGAAGAGTTGGCTTTTTTAAATAATTTAGATTTATCCTGTGAAGCTAGCGTCACAGGATTTTTTTGTGAATAGAATTAGGTGTTTTATATTAAGCCTTAAATCCTGGTTATGAGAGTTATTGCTCTAAATATTTGATTTTCTGAGTGGGTATTTCTTTAGGTTTTGGCATTTGATGTCTTGATGGTTTACTTCATTCTAAAGTACCGTGTTTTCTAAGCCATACTAAAACAGTACTTCGTCCTTGAATACCATAGGTTGTTTGAGCTTGTTTGTTAGTCATCTTTCCTTTTTCAACTTGAGATATTACTGCTAATAAAACCTAAACTGTAATCGCGTTGGGTGCGTTTTTTCCTAGAATTCCCTGAATGTTTTATAAATACGTCAATTTTGTATCCACTTAATTCAGGACGGGACATAGAAACAAATAATAAAGCCTCCAATTAGAGGCTTTATTATTTTTCAATTCACCCCAAATTACTTCGCAATATTAACAGCTCTGGTTTCTCGAATTACAGTAACTTTAACCTGCCCAGGGTAGGTCATATCCGTCTGTATTTTTTGTGAAATCTCGAAAGACAAAGCTGCTGCTTTATCATCATTTACTTTTTCACTTTCTACAATAACGCGTAATTCGCGACCCGCTTGAATAGCGTAAGCCTTTTGCACTCCATTAAAGCCTAATGCAATATCTTCAAGATCTTTTAATCTTTGAATGTAGGAATCTAAAACTTGACGCCTAGCTCCTGGTCGTGCACCGCTAATAGCATCACAAACTTGTACAATTGGTGCCAGCAAGGATTTCATTTCTATCTCATCGTGGTGAGCACCAATGGCATTGCACACATCATTCTTTTCGCCGTACTTTTCGGCCCATTCCATACCCAATATGGCGTGAGGTGTTTCTACTTCAGTATCAGGCACTTTACCAATATCATGAAGTAATCCTGCCCTTCTAGCCAATTTTGGATTTATACCTAATTCTGCTGCCATTACCGAACATAACTTAGCCACTTCCCTACTGTGTTGCAAAAGATTCTGGCCATAAGAAGATCTATACTTCATACGCCCTACCGCTTTTATTAATT
>CAZDFA010000231.1:0-1668 GCA_964504555.1 uncultured Flavobacteriaceae bacterium
TTCATTGGCCCCAAAATATAGCGACAGTCCAAAGGCAATCAAACCAATTAAAAACGCGTATTTACCGAACTTAAAAATTATAGATTTCATTATCTTCTGGTTTTATAGTTTTTGGATACTCCAAAAGTACACTTACGCCTTGGTTAGATGCTCATACTAAAGTACCAAAAAGGTTCCTACTAAAGTAGGATTTGACCTAACTGCCCAGTATTCTTAGTTCTTTAGCTTTTTGTATGGCTTGTGTTCTTCGCCGCGCGTCTAACTTGACTAAAATGTTTGATACATGGGTTTTAATGGTGCTTTCAGATACAAACAATGTCTCAGCAATTTCTTTATTACTGTATCCTTGTGCCATTTCTTCCAGCACTTCATATTCGCGTTTGCTTAAGCCAGAAGTTGCTATTGCTTTTTGATCGACAACCTGTTCTGGAAGCTTATTACCCTTAAACTTTTTTTGAATGAAAAGACCAACGAAAAAAAACACGATGGCAATGCCTCCAATAACCAGTTCAATCATAGTATCATCTCGTACAATTGCGTATTGACTGAGCTGCAATAAAACAATAATGGTAAAGGTCAATAGACCAAAAATTAAAATGGTTTTTTTCACATACTAAAAGTACTAAAACTCAGCTAAGATCTTATTGACAATTGTTTGTGCCAGTTTGCGTTTACTTTCAACCGTCCATCCAGCTACATGTGGTGAGAGCATTACATTATTTGCCTGTAGGAGGAATTGTAGTGCTTGCGGCATGTTTTTATCGGAAAACAGACTTTCAAAAGAGGCTTTTTCATATTCCAAAACATCAAGTCCTGCTCCCTTAATTTTTTCCGACTGGAGCGCACTGACCAAATCTGAGGTGACTACTGATTTCCCTCTAGCCGTGTTGATGAGATAAAACGCTTTCGCGAAAGCCTTTATAAACCCAAGGTCTACCATTTTATCTGTTTGCGGTGTCCAAGGTGTGTGTAAACTTAGCACATCTGCTTTTTGTTGTAGTACGGTCAACGGTACCTGTTTGGCATATTCATCACCAACATTGGGTAGAATATCATGACACAACACCTCACAGTCAAAACCCTTCAATTTTTTTGCGAAAGCCTTGCCCATATTGCCATAGCCAATTATACCCACAGTTTTACCTTCTAATTCTTCACCACGGTTGGACTCTCGATTCCACTGTCCTTGGCGAACCTCCCGATCGGCTTGGTTGAGTTTATTAAATAGGCTCAGCAGCATACCAAGTGCATGTTCTCCAACAGCATTGCGATTACCTTCAGGCGCATTAAAAAGTTTAATGCCTTTTTGTAAAGCATAGGGCACATCTATATTTTCTAGACCAGCACCTACACGTGCAATAAACTTGAGCTTGACGGCAGCATCCAGAAATTGCCTATCAATAGGAAACCGACTGCGAATGATGATCCCATCAAAGTCTTTGATGATGGCTTCTGTATCAATCTTGGAAATGCTGTAATTTTCGATATTTTCATGACCGGCATCTGCCAATTGTTGTACAAGGAGTTGGTGGTTTTTATCGAGATGAAGGATGCGCAAGGTCTAATTTTTTTGATATTGTAAAAATATTGAAATGCCCAACAAAAAGTTAAAAAGAACCTGCTTTTAAGTCTAGTTATAGCGATTCCCTCTTTTTTAGGCTGTTTTTA
>CAZDFA010000232.1:0-1654 GCA_964504555.1 uncultured Flavobacteriaceae bacterium
GTTTCATATTACAATATATACAAGCTTACTCCAATCGCCACAATCCCCACTACAAAACAGTATATAGCAAACCAGCTTAATTTACTACGCTTTACCAATTTGATCATCCAGGTACAAGCGACTAATCCCGCGAAAAATGCTCCAAAAAATCCGATTATCAGCACACTTACATTTCCTGATTGACTAGTAAGGGCTCCATCTAAAATGTCTTTTGCAATCTTTCCGAAAATTAATGGGATTACCATTAAGAATGAAAAACGAGCTGCTCTTGCTTTGTCATTTCCTAATAAAACCGATGCAGAAATAGTCGCTCCACTTCTTGATATTCCTGGTAAAATAGCAACGGCCTGCGCAATACCAATTACAAAAGCATTTGCAAAAGACACATTTTTACTGGTGATTTTTGCTTTATCAGCTAGAAAAAGTAGGACACCAGTCACTAATAACATGAAACCTACCAACAAAATATTACCCCCAAAAAGTGCTTCCAATTGTTCTTCCAACAACACCCCAACCAAAGCAGCGGGAACCATAGAAATTATAATCTTCCCTATAAATTGCGTCTCTTCATTCCATTGTAATCTAAAGAAGCCTTTAATAATATGCAAAATGTCTTTTCTAAAGACGATGATTGTACTTAGAGCTGTTGCAAAATGAACAACAACAGTAAATAACAAACTTTCTTCAGGAATGGACGTATCTCCTAATATCGCTTTCCCTAGCTCCAAGTGACCACTTGAAGAAACTGGCAAAAACTCAGTAAGACCCTGAATGATACCCAGGGCCAATGCATCCAGATTGTTCATGGGTACAAAGATGTGACTCTCCTAAGAATGAGCCAAAAATCTAGGCTTTTTTATTTGGCTTTAAAAGAATAGCATACACCTCAATACCAAACCCTAGAAGCACTATGGCTGGAGCTAAGCGTATGCGACGCCAATGATAAATATCTGGGCTAAAAACATTGGGGTCATCACTGCCACCGCCAGACATCAAAATAAAACCTAAGGTAATTACACCAAGACCAATAAGCATCCATTTGTAATTCATTTTACTAAAAATAAACTCTTGTCTGGCTTTAGTTTCTTGTTTGCGTTTCTGTTCTCCCATTATTTAATTATGCTATAGCGTATGTCTTTTTTGTTGTAGGTTATATTTCTATAATTCCGTATAGATAACCTCATTATTAAGAGCCAATTCCGAAATATGTTCAGAAGTAATGCCTCCCAATACTTTAGCTAAATGCAAGGTAACTTTTTTATTTAAAAGGCGCGATCGCAATTCCTCTAAGATCAACCCTTGCTCCAATCCTCTATTTATGTAGTAAAAATCGCCATTTGGTTCTGCAAATACAACATCTTTAACACCTCCTTCATAAATACTATCAACAAAAATGGTAACTACCTCACAATTTTCTCTTTTGGGATTTTGAACTATGCAAGAAAAACAGACTAATGCCAATAGCAAACTAAAAACAAGCATACTTTTTTTCATCTTTGGAAGGTTTACTATTCTAACGCTACTATTATAAAGTATATTTTAAACACATTATGCAGCAGTTATTGAGTAAGGGCTTATTTTTTGTACTACCAATACTACTTGCTTTTCAAACACCTGCGGTTGAAGAGATTCTTATCAATGAATTTAAAGAGGC
>CAZDFA010000233.1:0-1640 GCA_964504555.1 uncultured Flavobacteriaceae bacterium
TAGACTAGTAATAGCTAGCATTACAGCTAATGGACATTAAACGGATATACAAAGATGAATTACATTTGAGTCGCTTAAGCATTCGTTGTTAATGAAATATTGATATGTCACTTCCAAGAAGATTTCAATATATCACTTTATTTATTGTAGGATTCTTAGCTTCCGCTGAAGCGCAAGAAAAAAAATCCTATAAGGTTCAAACAATCGCCTTCTACAACGTAGAAAATCTATTTGACACCGAAAATGATCCAATAACTTATGATGATGATCGCACACCTGATGGACGGGATCATTGGACCGAAGAGATTTACCAAGACAAGGTAAAAAATATGGCCAAGGTTATTTCTGAAATAGGTGTTGATGTAGCTCAAAATGCACCTGCGCTTATTGGCTTGGCAGAAATTGAAAACAGAAAAGTAATAGAAGCATTAGCAAATGACCCACAATTGCTAGCCAAGGATTATGGTATTGCACATTTTGATTCTCCTGATAGACGAGGGATTGATGTGGCCCTAATGTATCAAAAATCTATATTCAAACCGAAGCATGTGAGCAAGCATGAGTTAGAAATTTATGACAATGTAGACCGTGACAAACGTATCTATACCAGAGATCAATTACTGGTATCTGGCTATTTAGATGGTGACCTTATCCATGTAATTGTTAATCACTGGCCTTCACGAAGTGGCGGAGAAGCGAGAAGTAGAAGTAAGCGTATGGCTGCGGCAATACTCAACAAAAAAATTATTGACAGCCTTCAAAGCGATGATCCTTACGCTAAAATTATCACTATGGGTGATCTAAATGATGATCCAACTAGCCCTAGTGTAAAAAAGGTTTTGGAAGCCAAAGGCAAAAAACAACAGGTAAAAGATTTTGATTTGTACAATCCGTGGGAAGCCTATTACAAAAAGGGAATAGGAACCTTAGCTTGGCGGGATGGATGGAATCTCTTTGATCAAATAATAGTAAGTGAACCATTAATTAGAGAGGACTACAGCTCCTACAGACTCTATAAAGTAGGAATTCATGATAAAAATTACTTACGTAATTATAGGGGTCGTTATAAAGGATATCCCTATCGAAGTTTTGCCAATGGTGCTTACACAGGAGGCTACAGCGATCATTTTCCAGTTTATGTATTCCTTATCAAAGAAGTACAATCTCAATAGGATCTAAAAAGCTGTAACCATATATTTTCTTAAAACCACTGATTCCACGGGATCATATAGAGGATAGCAAGCAACGCCAAGGTATAGAAAATAGAAAGTACTTTAAACTTTGGTTTCGACACTAGTTTTTTCTTATGCTTAGAATAGCCAATAGTTATTAGAACAACTGCAATAATCATCAAAGTTGGATGTTCTACGGCAAGCTTGCGTGCAGCATCAGATTTCATAATTGCGCCCATACCGCTAGTTCTAATACCTCCAAGACCATTAGGGGATACCAACCACAATACAATACCTATAAGCAATTGAATATGCATGGTGATAAGAGTAAATAAAGCAAGTCGCATATCCTTGGCGCCGTATTCTTTATTTGAGACAAGTCCAATTATTGAATTGATGGTAGTAATAATAAGGACGACTACTACCAGATACGCCCAATAGGAGTGAATAAATTGTACAGTACTATAC
>CAZDFA010000234.1:0-1612 GCA_964504555.1 uncultured Flavobacteriaceae bacterium
TGCAACAAGATTATGATAAAGCGGTACGTGTAATTTCAAACCTGGATAAGCAATTATAATGAGAAGCCTATCGAAAATAAAGTTGATAACAGTTGGTCTACTATTTTTTAGTTTGTTTCTCCAAGCTCAAAATCCGGATGCTCTTTTTAAAAGTGCCAATGAACATTATGCAAATGCACGCTTTGCCGAAGCCGTTGATGATTATACCAAAATAATAGATCAAGGATTGGTTTCAGCAGAGCTTTATTACAACCTTGGCAATGCTCATTTTAAACTTAATAATGTTGCCGAAACGGTTTATTTCTTCGAAAAAGCCAAACAACTCGATCCAGCAGATGCAGATATCCGCAATAATGCCGTCTTTGCTGAAAATATGAAGATTGATGCCATTGAAGAATTACCGCAAAATGCGGTAAAAAAGTGGACAAATAGTATATTAGAGTTACTCACCTTTGATGGCTGGGCGATCACCAGTATAATTGCGATAATTCTTTTTGTGTTCTTATTTTTAGGATACTATTTTACCTATGACACGACAAGAAAGCGCCTGTTTTTTGTCACTTTCTCACTATCATTACTAATTGCGCTTATCTGTTTGGGCTTTGCTTATTCTGCTTTCGCGAAAGCGACTACAGACAATCCTGCAATTGTTTTTGCATCAGAAATTGAAATAAAAAGTGAACCCAATTTAGCTAGTGCTTCTGTTTTTACGCTTCATCAAGGTACAAAAGTTATGGTATTAGAAACTATTGGTGATTGGAGGCGTATTCAATTGGCAGATGGACAAGTGGGTTGGATCCTGGGATCAGATCTTAAATTGTTAAATGATTATTAAATACCAATGAACTAATTTTTTCAGTATTAATGAATACCTATCTTAGTAAACTCATCTAAACTATCCAGTTATAGAGTCCTTCGACAAATTAAAACACAACATATAAAATTTATAAACTAGTACAAGATGATTACCGAACAAGAAATATTAAATGCACAAAAAGCTTGGGGAGAAGGTATAGTAAAAATTGGAAAAGTATTCCTAGAAGAAGGGGATTACATTGATACAGCTAGAAAACATATTGAAGAATTTTATAATTATGACGAAGGTGAAGTGTTGTTTAAACCAACACTAGCGGCAGAAAAGCAGTTTAGAAAAGATTTTGAAGGTGCCCTTTCTTATTTTGTAGGGAGCAATGACAACTACCCAGAAGATCACGGATTTGCTATAAAGCCATGGTCAGATGTACATTGGGAAAGTATAGGGACAAAAATAATAGGCAATATGGCCATAGCTATGGGCAATTATTATTTTACAACGGTTCACGGTGGAGACATCGTAAAAGTTGAATATTCTTTCTCATATACTAAAAACGATAAGGGAGAATTAAAAATCATCCTTCACGGATCGCATCTCCCATATTCCCCTGAGCCAACAGTATAAGAATAACAAAATATTAATTAATAAAAGCCGCTAATGAAGCGGCTTTTATTTTGCCTTTTGAACACAAAAAATCGTCATATTTAATGTTTTTATTTTATATTAAACTTCTATAAAATAATTATCAATTGTGAAAGACTTCTTCAAACACTTTAAAGGCGATGCCTTTGGAGGTAT
>CAZDFA010000235.1:0-1543 GCA_964504555.1 uncultured Flavobacteriaceae bacterium
AGTCTGCTACTTTTTCACAATCCAATACCATAAGCTTGTCTCCTGTGGTGGTTGTAAAAAACAAATAACGATCGTCTCCATCTCTAATAGTAAAGCGTTTACGAAGTTGTGACACGGTTTCTTTAAAGTTACGAACAGTAATATTGGCGCGCTTTATTTTTAGCTTTTTTAATTGCTTAGGTGCATAGGGATAGACAGCATTAATACTAAAGCGCCTACCAGGAAAGTCAATTAACGTAGTACTAGTATATAGATGTGAATTGGGATGCAGCTTTTTAAGTTGAAAATGATTGGTTATCCAATTAAAGGCTCCCGACTTCATCAATGCCGCATTAGGTTCGTATAGATAGGTGAGGGGTTTACTATAAATACGCGTTTCCTGATTAGATTGTTCTTTTTGAAAAGTAAGGATACTTGATTTTGCTAATCCAAGATTTGCCACAGTAATATGAGGATTTTTAGTGGCGGTCTCTTTTTTAGAAACTTTCCACAGCAACTCTTTCAATTCATTTTTCACTGCTACAATATGAAGTTCGTCAACGTATTTTAAGGCTTGTAGTCCTAGGCTAATATCTAATAATGGCGCTGTTTTAATCCATAAATTAGAACAATGCTGCATGAGAAAGTCAAGATGTTCTATAACATTAGGTTCACAATCCTCTAATCGAAATACTTTTCCTTTGATATCGTGTCTTCGTGAAGGATCTATATATATCGCATCATAGAATGGATTAGCCTTTTTTAGCGCTTCTATGCCATCACCTAGTTGACAATGAACAGTTGTCGCATCAAATGTTTGAAAGTTTGCTTTAGCAAAAGCATATATCACCTCATTCTTCTCAAAATAATCAAGTCTACTAGCTTGTTTGGATAGAAAATAAGCATCTACTCCAAAACCGCCGGTAAGATCGGCTATAGTATTGTCCTTAATGAGTGTTGCCTTGTAATTAGCGGTGCATTCTGATGATGTTTGTTCCAGATTTAATTTGGGGGGATATAGGATTCCCTCCTTATTAAACCAAGTAAGTAGTTTTTTCTTAGCTTTTTGCAAGCCAAATACCTGTTGGGCTATTATACGCATAGGGATATCTGGGAATGGGCTTTTTTGTAAAGCAAGCTTGGGGATATCTTCGTTTATATTTTTTCTAATATAGGTTTGAACACCATCTTCACGAAGCTTATCCAACATATTACTTACAAGTCTTTTGTGAGATTGCGAACAATTTTAAAATCAGGAAAGCTAGTCTTTGCAATCACTTTTAAAGCAGTATAGCCTGGTACAGCAACGATCATTCCAACAACACCAAATAGCAACCCTGCTATAATGATAACTAGAAATATTTCTAGCGGATGTGATTTTACACTGGCACTAAAGATTATAGGCTGACTTATAAAATTATCAATAAGCTGCGCTATAAGATACCCAACCATTACTTTGATTGTGGTAGGTAAAATAACAGTTTGAAAATCCAGGCCAATATTACTGGTCATAGACAAAAAAAGCATGAGTACGGCACCCACTAGCGGCCCAACATAAGGTATT
>CAZDFA010000236.1:0-1539 GCA_964504555.1 uncultured Flavobacteriaceae bacterium
TTGGTTGGTTTTTAGTATTGAGGCATGAAAGTTACACAATAAGTTTGACAAATGCACAATTGATAGTGCTTCCTATTCTAAAAAAGCACTATCCACCGGCTCCCAGAGTTCTATTTTGTTGCCTTCTGGATCAAGAATCCATCCAAACTTCCCGTAGTCATATTCTTCTACCTCACCAACTACAGTGATGCCTTCTTCTTTAAGTACCTTTAATAACTCGTGTAGATTTTCTACCCTAAAATTGAACATAAATTGTTTTTTACTCGGTGCAAAATAACTTGTGTCTTCCGCAAAAGGGCTCCATTGGGTAGCGCATTTATTACCGTTTTCATCGCGCCACCAAAAAGTCCATCCATACTGATCGGTTGGGATGCCTAAGTGTTTTTTATACCATTCTTTCTGTGCGTCGGGGTCTGCACTCTTGAAGAACATCCCGCCTATTCCTATTACTCGTTTCATATTTTAATACCCGTGAAAACGGGTATCTTAACCCTGTTTTCACATTTGTTTTTAAACGTATAAGTCTTCCGCCCCTATCTGCCGCCAGGCAGGTTCGTGGAAGGCTCTTGAAGTTAATAATTTTCCCTACCCTATCTACCGCAAGACAAGCACGAAGAAGTTACTTATTTGCCAATGCGCTTTCGTAAATGTCAATCCACTCCTGAGGGGTCATTTTTTGAGCCAATTCTGCAATTAAGTCATAGGGAATATCATCCATACGTTTAAAGCGTACACAGCTTTTACCCATATCAAGTTTGTATTTGCAATGTTTAGGATATTCGCCAACAAACCAATCATGTAACTCTTTTTTAGCATAGATCCCACTATGATATAGTGCTACAAAGTTTTTTTGAGAGGCCAAATTGATAAAGGGCAATGGGACTTTTGGGTCACAATGATAACCATTGGGATAGGTAGAAAACGGCACAAAAAAAGCAATCATTTTATACCCAATGCCTTCTTGAAATCCTTCAGGAAGGTTATCCGATAAAATTTGCTTGATTTTAGTAATAGGCCCTTTGCGCTCCTCAGGTAGCTGATCTATATACTCTTGAGTGGTTGCAGCGTTGTATTGCATATTATTTTGTCCTTAATAGTAATCCTGAAATAATGGATACGATAAGACCCAGAGCCATTACAATTCCAAACATAAATCCTCCTGAAAACAGTCCTAGTTGGACAGGTGAAAGGCTAGCAAAAAATTCAACTTGTTCTTTTGCTTTTATTAATGCTTCCTGATCTCCTTTTGCTTCCAATGCAGCTATCGACTCCTTACCATAAGTCTCATAGAAGTCTGGCTCTATAACAGTAACATAGAGCCCATCCATAGTAGCTGTGCCCAATGCGGCAAAGGCTGTAATGCCTAGTCCCAACAGTAGTGCCTTTTTAAAATTGAGCATGCCATTACCCTCAGTTTCCTTATAATAACCAATGCCAAGAAAAACAAACACAAGACTGATGAGGATGGCGGTATAGCCTAAGACTTCATTGGCCCCAAAATATAGCGACAGTCCAAAGGCAATCAAACCAATTAAAAAC